>JAXFTO010000087.1:0-41214 GCA_034176745.1 Bariatricus sp.
GCTTTGCATGACACAATACATCTGCGCACCTCTGCAATCCGCCGGAGGCTTTATCTTGGAAGGAGATTGGACTCCCACCAAGACATATTTGTCACAACTCACCACCTATAGAGGTGGGAGTCTTATCTTCTTTCAAGATAAACAAGATCTTCGCTGACCGCATTCCCCCAGTGCATGGTGCCCCACACCGGAGCATACGGAAAATGCTGATAAAAGAGATGATATTTTCCTTTGTAATATATAAATCCATTCGGATCATTGATCCAGTTTCTCGGAGCTTTCAAATGTAAAACATCTTTCTTCATCAATTCTATCCAATCCTCTTACTTAACCGCACCTGCTACAACGCCGCCGATGATCTGCTTCTGAAGCGCAATGTACAAAATCAGAATCGGAATGACGCAAAGCGTAAGGCGCTCCTGCTGTCAATGACAGGTTCACATCGTAAATCATAAATGCACGTGACAAGGTAAGGAACAGACAAATCGTAATAGAAGACATCATAAGCGGCAGAATGATATTTTTCAGCTTTACAAAGCCAGATGCACCGTCAATCTGAGCCGCTTCCATCACATCCTCGCTAAGTCCCATAAATCCAGCCACATAGATCAGAATCATATATCCGGAAAGCTGCCAGATATATCCAAGTACGATTCCTCCAATCAGATTCGGTGTAAAAAATCCGGCACGAAAGAAGTTCTGCCCTTTCATTCCTCTCGTCAAAAGATATGCGATTCCAAACGCAAGTAAATTTACCAGAAGAACTACTACGATAACATATTTAAAAGTCAGAAGCAGCGAAGTCCAGAACTGCTGATCTTTTATAACACCTGCAATATTCTTAAGTCCTACAAAGTTCTTCACTTTAGAAACACCGTTCCAGTCTGTCAGCGTAAGATACACACCCAGCATCTGCTGTCCAATCTCACTGTACACGATCCAGTTTAAAAATTCCTTCGCAGCTGCCTGCTCTTCCTCTGTAGCAACGATTGCATCCACCATTACCTGTTTCGATGGAGAAGCCTGAATCTGATAGTTAACAAAGTCATCTTCATCATTACTCATGAAATATGGCAGGAACCCATATTCATCCTCATTAGATGCACCGGATTCTTGCAAACGGAAAGACGGAATTCATCGGTGTCATCGTCCCCGATCTGTACCATCACTATTATTCCGAGATGTTGAATCAGATTCTCACCTCATATGAGAAGTTCGGCTACAAATTCCTTGTGTTCATCGGCAATAAGAGTGAAGAAATCGAGCGCGAGGACGAATTTGTGTCAAGCGTTAATACCGATAACTATATGGGCGGTTATCAGGCAACCAGCCTGCTCGTCCGCCACAAATGCGACGTTCTGATCCACATCAATTCTCCAACATTAAAGTGCGTACCTTCCTATGGACGTCTTCAAGGGTTTGTTGATCTGTGTGAAGAAAAACAACTGAAAAATGAAGTTTATATTCGTGAAATGGGGCACAGCTACGAGAGTACTTATAACGTACTGTTTTCAATTATCGAAGAACTAGATACAAAATACAATGGTATGAAAAAAGGAATATTCATCTCCAATGATACCCATGCCAATGTTTTTTTGAATATTCTGTTCCGGAAATACGGAAAACTACCTGACGATTATCTTATCATCGGATTTGATAATTCTCCGATTTCAAGCGAAGCTATCATTCCGATCAGCACCATCGAACAGCAGATCAACATCATTGCAGAAGAAGCTGTCTCTCTTTTGGTTGATCAGATGAATGAACGTAAAAAACGACACCCCTCGCTCCCTGATAAGCCGATTCACAAGGTGATAACTCCAATTCTTATTAGACGGGAAACTACAGAAAGATAAAATGTATTGAAAAACCGGATGTTTCTACTGCCTTCAAGGCAGAACGGATGCTATCCGGTTTTTTTACTAATCTTTTTTATTTCGGTTCTTCTTTTTGACTCATAAATATTCAAATTTTGCTTCTCAGCATTTTAATTTCTTCTTTGTGTCCATCATCATCCAGCGGTGTTTCAAGATAAAACGGAATTTCTTTAAGAGCAGGATGTTTCATCACTCTTAACAATGCCTCCAGACCGATTTCTCCATTTCCAATCGTCGCATGCCTGTCCTTATGAGAACCAAAGGGCATCATACTGTCATTCAAATGAATTGCCCGAAGCAGCTTCAGACCCAGCACCCTGTCAAACTCCTCCAACACTCCGTCCAGATCATTTACAATATCATATCCGGCGGCAAATACATGACAAGTATCCAGGCAAATTCCCAGTCGTTCCGGATGTCTGACACCGTCACGGATTTCTTTTAACTGTTCAAAGCGGTCTCCGATTTCCGTTCCTTTTCCCGTCATCGTTTCCAGAAGCACCGTGATCTGTTCCTCCCCGGTAATTGCCTGGTCAAGTCCTGCAATAATATTCCGGATTCCTGCTTCTGCTCCGATTCCGGTGTGGCTTCCCGGATGGAATACCATGTTCTCGATTCCAAGTCCGTCCATTCTCGCCACATCTTCTCTGATCACCGTGCATGCGAATTCGTATACCTCCGGCTTCGGACTTGCCAGATTCATAGTGTACGGGGCATGCGCAAGAAGCGGGCCGAACTCCTGTTCTTTGCGAATACGCTGAAATTCTTCTCGTTCCTTCTCAGTCGGTATTTTAAAGTTGGAGCCACGGGGATTCCGGCTGAAGATCTGCATGGTATTCGCTTCCATTTTTACTACATTTTTTGCCGTCTTTGCAAGTCCTCCGGCAATGGACATGTGCGTTCCTATTATCATTCCTTGTCTCTCTTTTCCTTATATGTTATTCTGTGCATTTTAGAATATGCAATTCCCATTCCGAACGTGTAATTTGCCTGTTACAAAAATTCATCTTTAATATACAGAAATGCCTTTATTCAAGTATACCACATACTTGAATAAAGGCATTCAAAATTTCAAACAAATATTTTAAGCCTCTGCAGTTTCTTCTTCGTCCTCACTTGCCGCTTCATTCCGCGCTTCGAGAATTGTAACTACAACTGCCTCCGGATCTGTCATTAAATCAATACCCTTATCAGATGCAATTGCCAAGTCTTTTACTTTCACAACATCTCCCGGCTTCATATCAGCCACATCGATTTCAACTTTCTCAACAAGTGCTTCCGGTACTGCTTTATACGCTATCTCCGTAAGCATCGGTTCCACAATTCCCGCAACGACCATTTCGTGATTCAGCAGAACGACCTCTGCCACAGAATGTACCTTCTCCCCGCTTACCAGTGCCTGAAAATCAATTTCATCGACCTGTTTTTTCAAAGTGTTGTAATCAACTTCTTTGATAAGTACATGCATCTTCTGTCCGTCAACATCCAATACAATCTGGCTTCCTTTGTTCTTGGTCTTAAGAAGCTGATCCACTTCTTTTTTCTCCATCTTTACAGGTATGGACCCTTTAATCTCTTTTCCAAAAACGTTTCCGGTAACAAAGCCTTCCCGTCTAAGCTTTTTTGCCTTTGTGTTCATGTCTCTTTTTTCAGCTTTCAAAGTATTCATTTATCTTTTCCTCCTACAAAACTGACTGCTTAGCGGCCTTTCTTCATATCAAATTATAAATGAAGGTCTGTTAAGTATTCTTTCCTTGTTACACATGTATTATAACACCCATTTAGCAGGAAAGATACATAAACATTCTGCTTTTTTGCTGATTTTTTTGTGGAATTTGCTCTATTTTCAAGAAGATATCTTCTCCAAGTCCCTCTTCGCCGGATTGTCAATCACATCTCCATCCTTTGCAAACCGCGATCCATGGCAGGGACAGTCCCAAGTGTGTTCCTGACGATTCCATTTAAGGGTACATCCCATATGAGTACACCTTGGTTTCGTCGGTGTCAGTAAATTTCCCGCTGATACAAGACCGTTCTTCACAAGCTGCATTTTTCTCATATTACGGTCCGTTGCAAACACATCCTGCCACTCATTTTTTCTTCCCTGAACCAAATCAGTTAATATCATCGCAGCTGCCATGCTTCCGGTCATTCCCCATTTATTGAACCCTGTAGCCACATAAAGTCCCGGCGTATTCTTTGAATATTTACCAATATATGGTATGCCGTCAAGACTCATACAATCCTGCGTCGCCCAGTGATATTTTTCCTGCGCTTTGGAATAGTATCTTTCGGCCACTTCTCTTAATTCCTCCCAGCCACCACCATTTTTTCCGGTACGGTGGCTTCCTCCGCCAAGCAGAAGAAGTTTTCCATAGTTCCGAAAAGAAAGCCCTGTTTTATCCTCATCCAGATACATTCCATTCACATCTCCTGCACTTTCCAGGGCAATCACGTAGGATCTGTGCTGGTACATTTTGAGGAAATAGCCGCCGTAACGATTAATTAATGGAAAATGGGTCGCCACGATAATCTGATCCGCTTTTATTTTCCCTGTGTCTGCATACGCCTTTCGCTCTTTTAGATCAACATCCCAGACGAACGTATGCTCCCTGATATTCAAATCCTTAACAATTTCCGACATAAATTTGAGCGGATGAAACTGAGCCTGCGCCGGAAAATGTACAGCACCTGCCGTCCTGAAAGGAAGATGGGGAGTATCCACAAGTTCTGCCGGAAAGCCCAGAAGATTCACTGCCTTTACTTCTTTTTCCAGCTTCTCATAGTCATATCTTGAATACACATATGCATCCTTCTCTTCAAAATCACACGGCACTTTCTTTGCCATTTCTCCATATTTTGCAAGCGCCATCTGATTTGCCGCCAGATACTTCATTGCCCGCTCCTGCCCTTCTTTTCTTAGAAGTTCATCATAGATCAGCCCATGCTGCGATGTGATTTTAGCCGTAGTATTTTCCGTAATCCCACTTCCTATGGTTCTTCCTTCCAATAGCAGACAGTTCACATCTTCCTGCTTCAGCAGATACGCACACAAAACGCCGCACAGACCGCCTCCGATGATCAGTACATCGGTTTTCGCAGTTCCGTGCAGCGTTTCAAACTTCGGCATTACATATGTTTCTTTTTCTAAACAATTTTCATCTTTCCATAACGATTTCGCCATAGCTGATCTCCTTGTGTTCTTTAATCATCAAGGATAGTCTACGCGAAATACCTGGTATTTATACCGAAAGCACACTATTGAAACTCATACTCTTTCTCATATCTATTTATAATACTTACTTTTGCATTCTCAATGTGGATTCGATAATCACAGATACGAAGCGCTGCCTTTCGATGTGTCACGATCAGGCATGTCTTATCTTTCATACCGGCGATATTTTTTAGAAGTTTTGCCTCCATAGCTTCATCAAGTGCACTGGTGCTTTCATCTAACAATAAGATCGGTGCCTTAGTTAGAAGTGCTCTTGCCACCGCCACTCTCTGTGCCTGTCCTTCCGACAAACCAAGCCCGCGCTCTCCAATCACTGTATCTAATCCCTCTTCAAGCTCCGCAATAAAACGGTCAATGCACGCTGCCTTTACTGCTTCCCAAATTTCTTCTTCTGTTACCTCATCCGTAAACATCGAAATGTTTTCCCGAAGTGTTCCAGAAAATAATGTATTCCCCTGCGGCACATAGGCAAAAAGCGTTCTCGTTCTTCCAGAAGCCTCTTCTTCTTCTCCATTTTGATAGCAGAACTTAAGTGATCCGTTTATAGGCTGGTAAATCCCCAGAAGAAGCTGAAATAAGGTACTCTTTCCTTCGCCCGAGCTTCCTGTCACTGCGACAAAATCCCCCTGCTTTATGTTTACATTCACACGATTCAGTACAAGCTCTGCACCTCTTCCATATGAGAAATCCATATCACACATCCGTATCTCCTTAAGCCCCGAAGATTGCTTTCTCCCATCAATTCGAATCGGAACTTTCTCTTCCGGCAGATCCAATATCTCTTTTAGGCGCTCCGCCGAACTGACGGTTCCATAAATCTGGCTCACAACACTTGCCGCATTGGCAATCGGCGTTTGTATCTGCACCACAAGCTGGATGATCGCTGCCAGCATTCCATATGTCAAACGTCCCTCATATATGCCAATGCATCCCCAAAGCATACAGAACAGCCATCCTATTTGAAAGATCGCATTAACCCCATTACTTAGGTATGCCGCAAAATATCCTTTACAAAGCTGTGTTTCCAGATACTCATTCTGCCTGATACTAACCTGTTTTTCCATCCTCATTTCCGAACCGGAAGCCTTAATAAGTCGCAGATTTTCAAGGGATTCCTGGCAAATAGCATAAAGCTTTCCTTCTGCTCTTTGCATCCTTTTATGCCGGTCTTTCATTGGTTTGTTAAATACGAGCAAAAACGCAAGTCCAAACATGCCTCCTATGATCAACACCACAACGAATCTCCAGTCTATCCGGATCAAAATCACCGTTGCCCCAATAAAGCTGACTGTCATACTCACAAGCGCCGGCACAATTTCCACGATACCATTTTTAATAACACTCACATCAGAGAACATACGGTTCACCAATTCCCCACTGTGAATCCCGCCAAGCCCCGCATATTTCTTATAAAATATTTGCTTCAACAGCATCGCACGCAAATTCCTCAATAGATTCGCACCTGCCTGCGTCTGTATCAGAGCAGAAAGCAGTGTACAGATGCGCACCGTTAAGAACGCAGCACACATAAGAATAGCATTGTCTAACATCAGCTTCCTGTTATGACCGATAGCCCCATCGATCACTCCCCGCGTAGCCACTGTAATTACAAGCGCTCCACCTGCAACTATAAAATTTAAAATACAGATATAAATAATAGACAGATGACTTTCCCTCGACCATCGACAGATATCCCGGAGCGCCGGGCTTTTTACCATTCTGATTAATCTTTCTTTATACTTCATAGTTTTTCTAAGAAACGAATCCACATCTGATGCTATCCCAGATGCATCCACATCATATTCCTTCACCAAAGCTTCAATCAATCTGCCTCTATCTATGTCACTTGCAAGCACCCGGCAGATAAATTCTCCGGAATGATTCAACACGATCATTCCATTAAAGTGTAACATTTCGTGACTATGCTTGCAATATTTCCATATAAAAAAATTGACCTTTCCTATGACAGGAAATAGGTTAATTGTTTCTCTTGTAGACACTCCACTTAACACCAGGATTGGATCCATCCCGGATTCAATTCCCGCTACAATATCCGTATCCATCCGGTCCCCAATCATTGCCGTTTCTGTTGAATGTACCCCAAGCATTTGAAGCCCGGTTCTCATCATCAATGGATTCGGTTTTCCAATATAATATGCTTTCTTTCCGGTCGTTGCTTCGATCGGTGCCACAAACGCTCTGCAGGCCGGTGCGATTCCGCCCTCCACCGGGCCTGTAATATCTGTATTGGTTGCAATGAATTTTGCCCCCTGATTTACCAGATTCATGGCTTTCATAATATGTTCATAACGATACCCTTCCGTTTCACCTACAACAACGTACTCCGGATCAACATCATTGATCGTAATCCCCGCATCGTGAAGTGCATTATAAAGTCCATGATCTCCTATCACATAAGCACTGCATCCCGGCGACTGACTCTGGATAAATTTTGCAGTGGCAAGAGCACTGGTATAAAAATGCTCCTCTCCTATCTCCAGTCCCATTCTCTCCAGTTTTTTCTGAAGTTCTTTCGGAGAACGATAGCTGGAATTTGTCAGAAAAAGAAACTGTTTTTCTTCTCTGTATAACCAGTCTACGAATTCCTTTACGCCTGGCAACAAACGGTTTCCATGATAGATTACCCCATCCATATCACAAATAAATAACTGAACCACTTACTTGCTGAAAAAAAACGATATACTGGAAGAAAAAAATCCCTCACTTGACAATAAGCGTCAAATCTACTATACTAATTTTGTAAATTGATCCGGGGAGCTTGTGTACCAGGCTGAGAGGAAGTTCAGAACTTCGACCCGTATACCTGATTTGGATAATGCCAACGTAGGAACGAATACCAAGTAATAAAGAATTTGTAAGAGTTCCGTACATCGGAGCTCTTTTTCTTTGCTTTCATCATTCAAACCAGACATTTACATATCTATAATACAATATTGAAACAGTTGAGATTGAACGATACGTAAAAGCGAAATCACGAAGTTCATGAAGGGGTGCACCACCGCGGGTACATTTCTTTGTGGACTTCTTTTTTATTCTCAATGTTTCAGAAGAGAGGAGATTAAATATGATCCATATCACCGCCAACGGCGTTTTGACAGAACTGGAAAGCTCTGTTACCGTCACAGAATTTTTAGAATCCAGGAAGTATACTCTTGCCAGAATTGCAGTGGAATTAAACGGCGCAATTCTTCCGAAATCTGAATACTCTACAACGATATTGACTGAAGCAGATACTATGGAAGTTGTCACTTTTGTCGGAGGAGGCTAGATTTTTATGACAAACATTACAAAGGACATGATCCATGAAGCACTGGTCACACGCCATTCTTTGGAAGTCCAGACTCAGCTGCAACAAGGGCGCGTTGCTATCGCCGGTCTCGGCGGACTTGGCTCCAATGTAGCATTTTCGCTTGCCCGCATCGGAGTGGGACATCTGCACCTGATTGATTTTGATGTAGTTGATCTTACAAATTTAAACCGGCAGCAATATTTTCTGGAGCATGTGGGTATGCCCAAAACAGAAGCGCTAAAATCTGAATTGCTGCGCATTAATCCGTATCTTGATATCATCACCGATCAAGTGAAGGTAACGGAAGAAAACCTTCCTTTTCTTTTCCGGAATGAAGATATCATCTGCGAGGCATTCGATGTACCGGAATGCAAAGCCATGCTGGTAAATGGAATCCTGGAACATTTTCCAGAAAAGAAGCTGGTATCTGCTTCCGGAATGGCAGGCTTTGAAAGCAGTAATCTGATCCATACCCGCTGTGTTATGCCTAATTTTTATCTCTGCGGTGATGAAGTAACCGAACCTACTCCCGGGAGAGGACTGATGGCACCGCGGGTTGCGATCTGCGCCGCCCATGAAGCCAATATGATTACCCGACTTTTACTTGAAGAAGACGAAATATAATAATAGACCGGCAATTTCCATCCCCCAACCACCCCTAAAAATAAAAGAAAGAAGGAATTATAATGAATCAGACAAATGACAAATTTATCCTCGGAGAACATGAATTTACCTCCCGTTTTATCCTTGGTTCCGGTAAATTTTCACTGGAGCTTGTGAAAGCTTGTATCGAAAAAGCTGGGGCTCAGATCATCACTCTGGCACTTCGCCGTGCAAATGAGGGTGGTCTTGCCAATATTTTAGACTATATTCCGGATACGGTTACGCTTCTCCCGAACACTTCAGGCGCCAGAACCGCCGAAGAAGCAGTCCGCATTGCCCGCCTGTCCCGTGAAGTTTGTGGCAGTGATTTTGTAAAAATCGAAGTAGTCCACGACTCCAAATATCTTCTGCCGGATAACTATGAGACGATCAAAGCCACAGAAATTCTTGCTAAAGAGGGCTTTGTAGTAATGCCTTACATGTACCCGGATTTGAACGCTGCCCGTGATCTTGTAAATGCAGGTGCTGCCTGCATAATGCCTCTCGGCTCGCCGATTGGTTCTAACAAAGGTCTTTGCACAAAGGAATTTATCCAGATCCTGATCAATGAAATTGATCTTCCCATTATTGTGGATGCCGGAATCGGCCGTCCATCCCAAGCCTGCGAGGCAATGGAAATGGGTGCCGCTGCTGTTATGGCAAATACTGCAATTGCGACTGCAGGGGATATCCCGGTTATGGCAGAAGCATTTAAAAAGGCAATTGAAGCTGGAAGAAGTGCCTATCTTTCCGGACTTGGAAGAACACTTGATTCAGGTGCCAGTGCTTCTTCTCCGCTGACTGGCTATCTGCAGGCCTAGGAGGTGTATCATATGAGTCAGACAAATACCAAAGAGCACTGGAATGACAGCATTGTAAATGAAGAAATTCTGGAAGACTTAAAGCAGAATCGTATCGATCATATGGCGTATCTTCCGGGAATGGAAGATCCTCATTCGGACATTATGGACAAAGTAATCGATGCCATGAACCATTACGACTACGAAAAATACACCGAAACTGATGTCCGCCGTGCACTTAGCCATGACAACAGAACACCGGAAGATTTTGCTGCTCTCCTTTCTCCTGCTGCCCTTCCGCTTCTCGAAGAGATTGCACAGGAAGCAAGGAAAGAGACCAGGAAGCATTTTGGCAACAGTGTTTACATGTTTACGCCGCTTTATATTGCCAATTACTGTGAAAATTACTGCATTTACTGCGGTTTTAATTGCCATAACAAGATCAATCGTGCTATGCTTAACCCAGAACAGATTGAAAAGGAAATGGAAGCAATCGCCAAAACCGGTCTTCAGGAAATTCTGATCCTCACCGGAGAGAGCCGTGCGAAGTCTGATGTGAAATATATCGGTGAAGCATGCAAGATTGCGCGGAAATATTTCAGAGTCATCGGACTTGAAGTGTATCCGATGAATTCCGACGAATATGCATACCTTCATGAATGTGGTGCCGACTATATAACTGTTTTCCAGGAAACATACAACTCAGACAAATACGAAACCTTGCATCTGGCAGGGCATAAACGCATTTTCCCTTACCGTCTCAATGCACAGGAACGCGCCCTGATGGGCGGTATGCGCGGTGTTGGTTTCGGTGCTCTTCTGGGCCTGGATGATTTCCGAAAGGACGCTTTTGCCACCGGATACCATGCTTACCTCCTGCAGCGGAAATACCCTCACGCTGAGATTGCATTTTCCTGCCCGCGTCTGCGCCCGATCATCAATAATGACCGGATCAATCCGATGGATGTCCATGAGCCGCAGCTTCTTCAGGTGGTATGTGCCTACCGGCTTTTCATGCCATTTGCAAGCATCACCGTTTCGACACGTGAGTGCGCAAGAGTGCGTGATAATATGGTAAATATCGCCGCAACAAAGATTTCGGCAGGTGTAAGTACCGGCATCGGAGAACATTCCGATGAAATTGAAGCAAAAGGTGATGACCAGTTCGAAATTTCCGATGACAGATCTGTGCAGGAGGTTTACGATGCCCTTCTTGAACATGACCTGCAACCTGTTATGAATGACTATATTTATGTATAGAAATGCGAATCCCTGAAATCTGATTTCCCGGCGCTTCACATTTGCTGTACAAAAAGAGGATGAGATTATGCGCAATGTAAATTTACGACAAAATCAGGATGTACTTCAAAATATAATCGCTGTCACAAACCGGCATTTGTGCAAGCGCCCGTTTTTAGAGCAAATCGAACGAATTTGTAAGTGTCACCCGGATGCCATTCTGCTTCGCGAAAAAGATTTGTCGGCAGATGAATATGAAGAACTTGCAGATAAAGTTCTGTCAATCTGTAAGGCTTATGATGTTCCATGCATTTTACACACATACGTAAATGCTGCCAAGATACTCGGTATCGAAAGTATTCATCTTCCACTTTCACAGTTTCGCCAGTATTCGGACGATATAAAAATGGGAAATCTTCCATATACTTTCTTTGAATCATTTGTAAGTATCGGCACTTCCGTTCATTCTGTAGCTGAGGCAAAAGCTGCTGAAAAATTAGGTGCTTCCTATATCACAGCAGGCCATATTTATGCTACGGATTGTAAAAAGGGACTGCCGCCAAGAGGCACTGATTTTCTGAAAGAAATCTGCGAAAGTGTGGATATTCCGGTATATGCGATCGGCGGCATCGCACTCGGAACCGGACAAATCGAAGAAGTGATGGAATGCGGAGCTCTCGGCGGATGTATTATGTCAGGGATGATGAACGTATAGTGATATTCAAGTACGCCTCGGCGTACTTGCTGCGAGGTGCACAGTACCGATATTTCAATTATCGAATCATGCTTCCTCGGTTACCTTTCACTATTTCAAGCTTCACCGGAATCACATCTTTCAGTATTTCTACATGGGAAATGATTCCCACAAGCCCGTTTGCTTTCTGGATTCCTTGTAATACTTCAAGCGCATCGTAGATTGAATTGGTGTCCAAAGTTCCAAACCCTTCATCAACAAACATGGCACCGAGTCGCATGCCGTTTCCTTGTGCCTGCACAACCGTAGATAATCCGATTGCCAGACTGAGCGCCACAAGGAATTTTTCTCCTCCGGAAAGAGTCGTAACGCTTCGTCTTTCCCCGCTTTGTGCGTCCAGAACTTCCAGCTCCAGACCTCCTTTATGACTGCTGCCCGCGATTTCGTTTGTACGGTAAAGAAGATATCTTCCGCCGTGCACCTGCTTTAACAGGCGGTTTGCTTCCATTGTAACAGAAGAGAGCATCACACCAAGCACATATCTTTGAAGGCTGATCCCGGACCTGCCTCTAAGACGTGATGCAAATTCAAGGTTTGAGTCTACACGAATACGCTGTTTGTCATAACTGGCTTTTCTTTTTGTCAGAGATTTTACGATTCGGTTCAGAGTCTCTATTTCCTGCTGCGCAAGTAAAAGAAGTTTCGTAGCATTTTTCTGTTCATTTTCACAAATTCTCAATTCATTTTCCAGCTTATTAATTTCTGGTTTCACCTTTCCTTCCAGACTTGACTTTTGTTTTTCCTCTTCCTCTTTTGCATTTTCCAGATTTGTCTTATAGGAAATCAAAGTCTCTCGACAAACTTGCTTTTCTTCTGCCGCTATAGTGCTCTGGGTAAATTCTTTTTCATCCGCAAAACCATGTTCAAACAAAACTTTTTCCCATTCAACTTTTCTTTCATCCAGTTCGGTTTGCTTCTTTTCTAACTCACCTTTCGCTTTTGCAAGCTGAATCTCTGCAGCAGACAATCTTCCCTGCATCGTTACGAATAACTGCTGAATTTGTTTATCTTCTTCCCGAAAGGCTGCGATACTCATTTCTGTTTTCTTCTGTTCTTCCAAAAGCTGAGAAGAATTCTCGATTCCTTCGACTTTTTGCTTCAAAAGTTCTTCATAGGAAGTTCTGATCGCAACAGCACTTTGTTCTGCCTGCAACGTCTTCTGCTGCAATCTCTGATATTCGCTTTCTGCTGTTCTTCGGATATCCGCATTCTTTGTTACTTCTTTGGTACTTCTCTCCAGTCTTTTATTCAGCACTTCCAGATCTTTCTCTGTCACTTTTTGAAGACTTCTCGCAGCCGGAGCAGGATGTTCTGTGCTTCCACACACAGGGCAAGGTTCTCCTTTTTTTAATTTTTCTGCCAAAACACTACTAATCCCATTCAGATATTGTTTTTGTGCCAATGTATATTCTTCCATACTCTTCTGTTGAGTTTCCATTGCCATCAGCCAGTTCTTATCTGCCTGCTCAAAAGCCTTTTTCTCTAACGAAAGTTTTCTATTCAGTTCTTCCCATTCTTTGCGGGCATTTATCACTGCACTTTTTTTCTCATCCAGAGATTGATACAATCCTTCCGCCCCTTCAAGAAATGCGAGATATTTTCTTTTTTTCTCAGAATCTTCCCGCAGGATATCATGCTGCTTTTGCTTTTCGATTACTTCCTGAAATTTCTTCTCAGCTGAACTTTTTTCCACTTCCGCCATTTTTTCTTCACTTTTCTGTTTATTCCATTCTTTCTTAGCATTTTGAAGTTCTGCATAGAAAGGATGTATTTTATCGGAAATATCTGATTTCAAAAGTCTCTTCTGAAGTTTCACCATCTCTTCTCTTTTTGATTCAAGCTGGATTCTTTTTGCCCTTCGCTTTTCATATTCTGCAAACTCCATATTTAAAATTTTCGCCTGCTCATAGAATTTCTTCTTTTCTTCTGCTTCTTTCTCAATGCATTCAGCCTGATGTTTCAGTTTTTCAAGATTCTCTTCTTTATCTTCTGCCAGAGTTTGAAGTTCTTCTACATTTTCACAGGAATAATCTTTAAGCCTGCTTCTGATATCCGCCATCTCCTGTGTAAGCTTCTGGTCTTCTTCAGTTACTCTTCGATAAATTTCTTCCACAATTTTCTGCCATTTATCTGCCCGGAACAAGCTGACCAGGATACTTTCTTTTTCAGCGGAATCCGATACCAAGAACCGTTCAAACTGCCCCTGCGGAAGGATGACCACTTGACGGAACTGTTCATCATTAAGGCCAATAATTTCTTCCGCTTTCGCACTTACATTCTGCTTTTTCGGATTGGCAAATATCGGCACATAATTTCCGTTTTCCAATACCATACAGTTGTGATAATCCCTCAGATTTTTTCTTCCATAACGAAGGGAACGCATGAATTTATATCGTTTTCCTCCGGCATCGAATACAAATTCCACCAGCGTTTCATCATCCTTTTCTGCCAGTTTGCAGCGCATCACGCTCATATCTCCCCGAAGACCACCGCTTGATTTTCCATAGAGCGCATAACACATGGCATCCAAGATCGTCGTCTTTCCGGCACCTGTCTCGCCGCAAATCAGAAAAAGACCGTCTTTTTCCAGCTTTTCAAAATCAATAAACTGCTCTTCCATATAAGATCCAAAGCATTGAAACTTCAACGATATCGGTCTCATGACAGTTCACCTTCTTTCTCACTCCACTCCAGTACTTCTTTAAAAAGTGCCAACTGATCTTCATCAGGAAGATATCCGCCAATTTCTGCGCAGAATTTCTTCATAATATCTACTTCGTCAAGCGTCTTTAATTCCCCCACCGTAAGTGCAGTCTGCTCCTCATTTTCTTCCAGACTCTTTCCGTAAAGTTCCAGCAAATATGGGAACTTCTGCTGTAATTCATACAAAAGCTCAAGTCCTGCATATCTGTCACTTACATACACTCTCAAATACTCTTCCGCAAGATCCTCCTTTGATAGGATTTCTTCATAAGTCCCTTTGATTGTTCTGCGGTCATGCAGCATCTGAATCGGTACTTTTTTCACCTCTTCCGTTTCTGTATCAAGAATAAGGACGCCTTTTTCCTGGTTTTCTTCATTTCCAAATGAATATTTGACCGGACTTCCTGAATACCGGATTTTTTCGCTGATCCTCTGCGGTTTATGGATATGCCCCAATGCCACATAGTCAAAGCCTTCAAATACATCTTTAGAAACGGCAGATGCCTGTCCGACCCTGGCAGACCTGTCCGACTCGGAAAGTTCGGCATTTACGATCAACGCATGTGCCATCACAATATTAAATTTTGCCAAATCCATCTGATTTCTGATATGATCACACACCACCTTTACCGCTTTTTCCTGTGACGTAATCTCTTCACTTTTTTCCGGAAATAAGGCGATTACTTCTTCTTTATTGAAAAATGGCAAAGGATAGATTGCTACATCTTCTACAATAACCGGCACACACTCTCTGGTCAGGCGACCAGTCACATACAGGCCCGCCTCTTTTAGAAGCTCGTTGCAGGCCGCCAGGCGTTCTGCCCCATCATGATTTCCCGCGATCACTATCATTTTCTTTCCCATATCTCCACAAATTCTTGTCGTCGCCTCATTGTAGATGGATATCGCTTCCGCATTGGATACACTGCTGTCATACACGTCACCCGCCAGCAAAACGACATCAATTCCCTCTTGTTCTATAATTTTGTATAGTTGTTCTAAGAAGAAACGCTGGTCATCTGCCAGCGTTCCCGTTCCGACCGACATACCCAGATGCCAGTCAGACGTGTGTAAAATTTTCATAATCTTATTCCTCTGTCCTGCAACCTATTTTTTAGCTTACGCTTTCATTTTGAACATTCATGAAATATCGCAGCTTCGTCTGCCCCATCACAGCATCCGCTATATTCACGCAGCAGTTTCCAATCCTGTCTACATCATGCAGAATCTGGCCGAAAGGTACGGTGAGATTTGCCGCGCATTTTCCTTTTCCTACTCGGTTCATATGTTCCTTTCTCATCTTAATACCCAGGTCCATAATCTTTTCTTTCTTCTGCAAAATGTCCGTCGCTTTTGTTTCGCTTCCTGCCACCATCATTTCTAAAATATCAGCATACTTTGAACGCAATAATCTGAGCCGTCATCGTTGTACCGATATTGGCTCCCAAAATAATGGAAATCGCCTGCGGAAGATTCATAAGTCCCGCACTGACAAACCCAATTGTCATAACCGTTGTCGCGCTGCTGCTCTGTACTTCTCTCCGGCAGCTTTCTGCAGACATTCACTCATCAGATTCATGCCATAAATGAAAATGGAAAGACCACCCAAAAGTCCAAATATAATTTTTGTCGAATCACTCATATTCTTCTCCTCTTTTACATTCTCATAACACCCCTATTATCTTCTTTACTATACTTTTTAGAATATAAGGTGTATGTCGATGAAATGTTAATCTATGTAAAATCGTAAAAAACTTATAGTTTAACCGCTACGCACGTATCGCCCATCTCATTTTCGTAGATCTGGCTCTTCCGTTTCTTGCACATTCTTCTGCGGACGGTCTGATTACTTCTTCTGATATATCACTGTAAAGCCCTTCTTTTTTTAACTGTTTAAATGACTTTTTCACCAGTCTGTCTTCTCCGGAATGGAAGGTCAGTATCGCCACGCGGCCATTTGGTGCCAGTACTTCAGGCAATTTTTCTAAAAATGTGTACAGTACTTCATATTCACTGTTCACATCAATTCTGAGTGCCTGGAAGGTTCTCTGGCAGGATTTTTTCACTGCTTCCTTCTGTTCTGATGCCGGAAGAAACTTAAGAGCCTGTTCAATTGCTTCTTTTAACTGCGTGGTCGTCTCAATCTTCTTTCCTCTTCGCTGCTGATTTACAACTGTCCTTGCGATTTCTTCTGCGTAAGGCTCATCTGCATTTTCAATCAGCATTCCCTGAAGTTCTTCCTGCGAAATTCCCTTCAGCCGCTCGGCTGCACTGATTCCCTTCTGGGGATTCATTCTAAGATCCAGCGGCCCCTCTACCTTATATGAAAATCCGCGATCCGGATTATCAATCTGCATCGAAGATACTCCGAGATCGGCAAGAATAAAATCGAATTTCTTCCCGGTTTCTTTTGAAACAATATCAATGTCGGCAAAATTCTGCAAACGTACCGTTAGGATTTCTTCTCCAAATCCCTGATTTTCCAGGCGTTCTTTCGTCCTGGCAGACTCGATCGGATCGACATCCAATGCAAAAATATGCCCTTCCCCTTTCAGACATTCCAACATTGCTTTCGTGTGACCGCCATAACCTAAAGTTGCATCCAGCCCAATCTGTCCCGGCTGGATCTGAAGAAAATCCAGGATTTCTTTGACACAGATAGAAATATGCATTCCCGCCGGAGTACTTCCCTTGCTAATCACTTTCTGAATCGTGTCCGCATATTTTTCCGGCTGATGCTCTTTATACTTTTCTTTATATGTCTTCGGATGCGTTCCCGAATACCGCACACGACGTTTATGTGGTTTTTCCTGCTGATTTAGCATTTCCTGATTTTCCATCGATGCCTCCTATGTTTTTCTATCTCATATACAATCTATTCCATCTTCTACTCTTCAAACGGAGTTTTCTTATGTCCCAATCGGACTGCCTCCATTGTTTTAACCATTTCTTTGTCCATATGGTCAAAAAGATAATTCTTACTGCTTTCTCTCCGGTTCTGGGTCTCTTCGCGAATCTGCCGGCTCACAATCTCAACTTCTTCTTTGAACTCTCGGGAAGAAATCAAGGTACCACCTTGTCCAAGCGTTACAACCTGTTCTACGCCATCCGAAGTTACAACGGTCACATGATATTTATGCCCGATTTCGTGCACCACTTTCTCGATATACTGGTCAGCCGTCTCAGCTTCCTTGGTGTAGACCACATGAATGTTATGATATCTCTGGATTTCCAGCTGAAATCCTTCTACTTTATATGCATCAAATACCAGAATCACCGTACACTTTTTAAACCCCTGATAATTACAAAGGACGTCCATAAGTTTTCCTCTGGCTGCTTCGATATTGATCTTCGCCAGTTCTTTCAGATCATCCCATGCGAAAATAACATTATAGCCGTCTACCAGAAGATATTCCTGTACAGGCTCTTCTTTCTTTATTTTCTGCTTCTTTTCTGCCAATGCAGTCACCGTTTTCCGGTTGCTTACCGGTTTTCTCTCGATTCTTCCGTATGTGCGAATGAAAATCTCTTCCAGTTCCTTGGATTCACGGGCATGACGTTCAAAATGTTCTGCTCCGGCTTTTGCCGCTGCCTTCCTTGTATCTTGTCCCGCTCCTGATCCTCCGGATTTCTGCCGCCCATTTACCATGACCTCATCAGATTCCATGTTCTGGTCTGCTGCCATTTCCCGCAAGATTCTGTCAAGCTGAGGCTCAATATGCATGTAATCCGGCACCTCATTCCACGGCACATTAAAACCTGCTCCGTGCGCACAGAATACGGATCCCGGCGGATTCTCCAGATCATTTTCCGGTATATATCCTGATACTTCAATCACTTCTTCTGCATTATGACACGGCTCATATCCTTTGAAAGTGCAGAAGATTTTTCCTCTTCCTTTGGTGTATCCCGTCACTTCCATCTGATAATCCCGCATCGTGGCAACCGGAGCATATCCCACGATGACCGCCAAATCGCCCTCTGTCTGCGGTGGTTCGAATTTGCCTGACATTTTCTGAATATCTGTAAGCGCCCGTCCAACATTTTCAGAAGGAATCTCCAAACGAAAATCGTAATATGGCTCTAGAAGGACATTTTCCGCCTGCATCAGCCCCTGCCGGACTGCTCTATAAGTGGACTGCCGGAAGTCCCCGCCTTCTGTGTGCTTCAAATGGGCTCTTCCTGCAATCAGCGTAATCTTCACATCCGTAAGCGCTGCGCCGATGAGCACTCCTCGATGCACTTTTTCCGCAAGATGCGTCAGAATCAGTCTCTGCCAGTTAAGGTCAAGCACATCCGTACTGCACATAGTATCAAGCTTGATTCCGCTGCCCGGCTCCCCCGGTTCCATCAGAAGATGAACCTCTGCATAGTGTCGTAACGGCTCAAAATGTCCAACACCTTCTACTGTATTCTTAATCGTTTCTTTATATACAATATTACCGGTTCCAAACGTTACCTCTACTTTGAACCGTTCCTTTATCATGCTCTGAAGAATCTCTGTCTGCACAGCGCCCATAAGACGCACATGGATTTCACCCAGTTCTTCATTCCAGACGATCCGAAGCATCGGATCTTCTTCTTCCAAAAGCCGCAGATTTCGAAGCATTGTATGTACATCGCATCCTTCAGGCAGAATCACCCGATAATTCAGGACCGGTTCCAGGACCGGACCGTTCGTCTCCTTATTAGTGCCAAGACCTTCCCCGGAACGAGTATGACTAAGTCCGGCCACCGCACAGACCATTCCCGCTTCTGCCTTCTGGACCATCTCATATTTTTCGCCATTATAAATGCGGATCTGATTTACTTTCTCTTCCCAGTGTTCTTCTGATTCGGGTGCATTTTCCAAAATATCCTTCACCTTTAAGCTTCCGGAAGTAATTCTCATATGTGTGAGACGGTTGCCCTGATTGTCTCTGGAAATCTTATAAATTCTTGCTCCAAACGGCTTCGATGTAAGATTCTCTTCTTTGTTTCCCGAACCTAAAAGCGCTCGCATCGGAATCGTATACTCTTCCAGACCTGCCAGCAGTTCTTCCACTCCTTCTACTTTCAGCGCAGAGCCAAAATAGCACGGGAATACTTTGCGTTCTGCGATAAAATGGACAAGCCTGTCTTTTGAAATCTCTCCATTTTTCAGATATTCTCCCAACGCCTCTTCGTCACACATGGCAATATTTTCCCAGAAGGCTTCCTTATCATCCATCTGGTCAAAGGCAATACATCCGTCATCCAGCTTCTGTTTCAATTCTTCCAGACGCGCTTCCCTATCTGTCCCATTCTGATCCATTTTATTGATAAAAAGAAACACCGGTATCCGGTAGCGTTTAAGAAGATTCCAAAGCGTGCGGGTATGTCCCTGTACTCCGTCCGCTCCGCTTATTACAAGAATCGCATAATCCAGAACCTGCAGTGTCCTCTCCATCTCCGAAGAAAAATCCACATGTCCCGGCGTATCAAGAAGCGTCATTTCTACTTGCTTCTTTGGCAGATCCATGACTGCCTGCTTTGAGAAAATTGTGATTCCCCGGCTTCGCTCCAGAGCATACGTATCCAGAAACGCATCACCATGGTCAACTCTTCCCAGCTTTCTGATATTCCCACACAGATATAGAATACTCTCGGAAAGTGTCGTTTTTCCTACATCAACATGAGCAAGAAGTGCCGCGCATATCTGCTTTTTTATTCTATTTTTCGATGTATTTTCTGAAATTTCAGCCATGAAATACTTTCCTCTCTTACTGCTGCATATATTTTCCTTTTAATTCTTCCACCTTCGCAGTATAAGCGTTATTCTGCTTCTGCTGGAGAAGATTCTGTCTGATCTGTGCCTCGGCTTCCTCAAACGGAACCTTAGAAGCTTCATTCTTCTTCTCAACTTTGATCAGATGATAACCAAACTGTGTCTTCACCGGTCCTACAATGTGGCCAACCTCAGCATCAAATGCCGCATCCTCAAAGGTTTTTTACCTAGTATGACTATTATAGGTTGATTTACGGACGATTTCAACCTATTTTAAACAGTACGTAATTTCAAACGCAATCCGTTTTGTTCCATCTTCCACAATGACAGTTCCTCTTCTGGAAAATCCCAGCTTTTCCAGAAGATTTTTCATCGGAAGATTATCTTCATGTGTGTCGATCCGCAGATGTCCTCCGGACTTTTCTACCGCCCATTTTAAACAGAAAGACGCTGTTCCACGCGCTCTTCTATCCGTCGTAATACGGTGTACAACACCATAGGGAGAATCCTCCATCCAACTTCCATCATAGATTCGGTTATATGTAGAATCTTCCCCCATTTTATAAAAGAATGTCCCCACAATTTTCTCTTCTTCGACACAGACATAGCTGTCCCCGTCTTCAATATCCATGATAATCCATTCCTCTTTCGGGTTTGTATGTCCCCATTGGTCTGGATTGCCGTTTTCTCTCATAAACTGCCGTGCCTCTTCATACATTTTCATAATGGCAGGCAAATCTTTCATCGTTGATTTTCTTATCTCCATTTTCCTCTTCTCCTGTGCAATAGTAAAGTCACGAAAAGCACTAACCTCTACAGTTTTCATAGAACTTAGTGCTTGATCAAACAACTATTTTTCATCCACGACCTGGAAAATATAAAACTTCAAATAATACGATTCGTCCGCCGACCACAAAATCGGATGATCCGGTGCCTGCGTCCGATATTCAATCTGCCTGAGCCTCTTATGCACATTCTTCGCAGCCTGTGCGATCGTCTGTGTGAAAAGCTCCGGTGTCATGAAATGAGAACAGGAACAGGTTGCCAGATATCCGCCGTCTTTCACCATTTTCATCGCACGCAGATTAATTTCTCGATATCCCTTAACTGCATTTTTGACAGAATTTCTGGACTTAGTAAATGCTGGAGGATCCAGAATGATCACATCAAATTTTTCACCCTTTGCTTCCAGTTCCGGAAGAAGTTCAAATACATCGGCACATTCGAATTTCACCCTGTCTTCCAGATGATTCAGGCGTGCATTCAGGCGTGCCTGTTCCACTCCAAGCTCCGATGCATCCACACCAAGTACACTTTCAGCTCCTGCAATTCCAGCATTCAGCGCAAAAGAGCCTGTATGTGTGAAGCAGTCCAGTACCTTCGCTCCCTTGCAGAGCTTCTGGATTGCCTGGCGATTGTATTTCTGATCCAGGAAAAAGCCGGTTTTCTGTCCTTCTTTGACATCGACCATGTATTTGACACCGTTTTCAATAATTTCCACATTCGTGTCGAATTCATCTCCGATAAATCCTTTCGCAGGTTGCATTCCTTCCTGCTTTCTTACTTTTGCGTCGCTTCGTTCATAAACTCCGCGCATCTCGATACCGTCTTCTTTCAGCACCTCTTTTAAAATATCGATGATTTCTTCTTTCATTCTGTCGATGCCCAGCGCCAGAGACTGCACTACAAGTACATCTTCAAATTTATCAACTACCATTCCCGGAAGGAAATCCGCTTCCCCGAAAATCACACGGCAGCTGCTGGTATCGACCGTTTTCTTGCGGTATTCCCACGCATCCCTTACTCGCATTTCAAGGAACGCATGATCAATCTCCTGATCCTGTTTTCTTGTCATCATACGGACGCGGATTTTTGAATTCATATTGATAAAACCTCGCCCCATGCCAAATCCGTCAAAATCATGAACGATCACGATATCTCCGTTCTCAAAGTCTCCGATTATAGACGCAATCTCATTATCAAATACCCATGCACCGCCGGACTTTAATAATCTTCCTTCCCCTTTTTTGAGTGTCACAATTGCCTGACTCATGTTCTTCCCCCTCATCTTATCGTATCAGATTTTCCCATTCTTTTTCTCTAAATCCCGGGAAGGCAAAATTTTCGCCTACCAGAATCGGCCTTTTCACCAGCATTCCGTCTGTCGCCAAAAGTTCGTACTGCTCCTCTTCTGACATCTGTGGAAGCTTGTCTTTCAGATTCAGTTCTTTGTATTTCATTCCGCTTGTATTGAAAAATCTCTTAAGCGGGAGTCCGCTCAATTGATGCCATTTCTTTAACTCTTCCAACGTTGGTTTCTGCTCCACAATATGTCTGTCTTCAAACTCAACATTCGCAGCTGCCAGCCATTTCTTCGCTTTCTGGCATGTTGTACATTTGGGGTATTCTACAAATAATAAACTCATCGTCCTCTTCCTTTCTGATTATCCAATCCTATCCTCTTAATCCGGCAATGATCCGGTTCGGGTTCAGAAGCAAATCCAATCCGTCCTGCATGGAACGCACACAGAGATCCGCTTCTTTAAATAGTTTTCCATACATTCCTTCTTTATCCATGATTGCAATGGAAAGTACTGCTTCTTTGAGCATCAGTTCGTCATTGCGTCCATTTCCTATTGCTGCGCAGTGCTTACTTCCTGTCGCTTTAATCAGTTCTTTTTTATACTCACGGGCGTTGCCGGTGGGAAAAGTCTGAAGAATCACAGGAAGCCCTGCACATTGATCCTTCGCATTCCCGTTCGTGTCTGCGGTCAGTATATAGATGCGAAATTCTTCTGCCAATGCAATGAGACGCTGTCTTACTCCTTCCGGAATGATTCCATCCACCGCGATCGTTCCATTAAAATCCAGAAACAATGTATCAATATCCAGTGTTTTATATTCAGGAATTATTATTTTCATAAGTACCTCCCATATTTACTTTTGTTCCTTGTCTCATCATTATAATACATAACATCTAAAACCACACTAGCAAAATATATTTTTCTTTCCCAATATGAACATAAATTTCTCTTTTATGGGAAACTCTACATCTAAACATAAAATGCAATAAACTTTACAGGAAGGATGTATAATAATGAACTTGCAAAAACAAACTCAAACTCTGCTTACTGTCACTCTATTTATAATGCTTATTTTCTCCGGCTGTGGGGACCAATCTGCTTCGGAAGGGACTGGCACTTCCAATCCTTCTGTTTCCGGCACTAATACCTCCTACGTAACAGATGATGCCTCCGGCACTGATACAGCTGCAAATGAAAGCACTCATAATGAAACATTAAACTCTCTCACCTCAAAAGTATCTGATATGATTTCCAAAATTGACAACTCCTTGCCGACAGGAATTGCCGAGGAACAGGCAAAACAATATTTTGACCTAAAAAATGAAGCCGAGCAACTTGAAAAAGAAGTGGAAGCTTTTGAGGATACTCTGGAAACTGCCTATCTGAAATCAGAAATATCCCGGGAATATTATCTGGAAAAAGAACGTGAAAGCGAGCGTCTTGAGGATCTTCTGGATGGTGCGGAAGAAAAACTGGATTTTGTTTTCGGAATGGAGGATTAAGATTTTTTAAGCTTTTCTGAAACCCTCAGTTCGTCCATTTACACACCTTCAATCGTCATTTATAATAATGCGTAACGTACTCTATCGTTTCACGCATTACAAGGAGCTCTTACAAATGATAAAAAATAAATCTGCAATGAATCCTATCAAACGTATCGTCTTTAGTATTACTTTGGCTGCCTTCAGTCTGGTTCTTTTATATCTTTCCAGGCTGTTTCCCGAATTCGCCAACTGGTACACCGACCATATATATTCGGCATTTGTAAATACAATCGGCCGATTCTGGGGACTATTCCCATTCTCGGCCGTAGAATTCATTCTTTATCTGATGATTTTATTATTATTGGGCACGCTCTTTTATGCTATTTATAGGAAAAGATTAGCCATGTGGGGTGCCGACGTATTGTTTTTTGCCTCCATTTTATTTATTACATACACTTTATGCTGTGGAATCAATTATAATCACAGTTCTTTTTCTGAGACGACCGGAATTGTCACTTCATCCTATACAGCTGACGAACTTGCTTCTGTATGCGAACTTTTAACGGAGCAGCTTAACACCCTCGCCCCGGAAGTTTCCCGTGCTGAAGACGGCACTTCCATCATGGGAAAAAATGACGTTCCCAAAAATGCCCGGAAAGCAATGGAGAATATCGGCACACTCTACGACGAACTGGATGGATACTATCCCGTTCCGAAGCCCCTGACTGTTTCGGAAATTCTTTCTTACCAGAATCTTTCCGGAATTTATTCTCCTTTTACAATCGAAGCAAATTATAATAATGATATGACCGATTACAATCTTCCTTTTACTGCCTGCCATGAGCTCTCACATTTACGCGGCTTCATGCAAGAAGAAGAAGCGAATTTTATTGCTTTTCTCGCATGCATTCATGCAGATTCAACTGAATTTCAGTACAGCGGATACATGCTGGGCTGGCTTTATGCAACCAATCAGCTCTATCATGCAGACTATGAAGCATATGAGCAAATTTATTCTTCACTGAATGACCAGTCAAAGACGGATCTTGCTGCAAATACAAAATTCTGGGATCAATATGAAGGACAGATTGCCGAAGTATCGAACCAGATCAATGACAGCTATCTAAAGGCAAACGGGCAGAATGACGGAGTCGCAAGTTATGACCGCATGGTCGATCTTATGATGGCATATTATGCAAATTAAAGGAGTTTCCCGGTAATAGCCGCGGATACCCACTTTCTCAAACTCCTGACATGCATAGACAAAGCTTTCGTAATCTGTAGGCAACGGGGTATTATATTTTTCAAACAAGGCTTTGTTGGCAACAAATCCATGTGCATCTGCACATACCGGCAGCCAGTTAATGCTGCAGGTATTTTCAGAGATGTCTGAAGCAGTCACCTCGCGATTACAGAAAATACGAAAGGAGTATTATGAAACCCTTTGCTTTTATATCCTTATGTGTAATAATAAAAATGAAAAACTTGTAATAAACAATCCAGGAGGACATCAATATGATTACAAAAGAATTTCATGCATCTAGAAGACAGCTTTACAGCGATTTGCTAAAGGATAATTCCATGGGATTTGTTTTCGCCGGAGAACTGATTCATGACCGGGGAGATCTCGAATATCCTTTCACACCATACGCAAATTTTTATTATTTGACAGGATTTGAACAGCCCAAAGCGGTTCTTATGATCACCAAGTTCCATAACAAAATCCAGGAAACCTTATTTATCGACCATCCGGACGAAACTGCGAAAAGATGGATGGGAGTTTTCTATACCAAAGAAAGTGTGAAAGAAGAAACCGGGATTGAAAATGTAGAGTATCTGGAACGTTTTGAATCCTCAATCCCACTTTTTAGAAGTCCCGACAGAATCCAGCATGTATATGTAGACATTGCAAACTGGGGAGGACCAAATTCAAAGAACCCTGCACAGAATTTTGCAAATAAAGTGATGGATTTTGACCCGACAGTAACTCTCCATAACACCTTCCATGATCTTTCCTTGATCCGTCAGGTGAAAACCAAAGATGAAATCAGACTTCACTGGAAAGCCTGTGACATCACCACCAAAGGTGTGAAAAATATCTTAAAGAATCTTCGTCCGAATATGTACGAATACGAAATCGAAGCATATTTTGATTTTGTTCTGAAATCCAGCCATGCACGCCATGCATTCACCACCATCGCAGCCTCCGGTGAAAATGCCTGCTGCATGCACTACGAACAGAATGACCGCCAGATGCAGGACGGAGATATGGTGCTCTTTGATCTGGGCGCCGAATGGGGCTATTACGCTTCCGACGTAAGCCGTACCTTCCCGGTAAACGGTAAATTTACCCCACAGCAGAAAGAGCTTTACAATGTCGTTCTGAAAGGTCTGAACGCTGCACTTGCAGCCACAAAACCGGGACAGCGAAAAAGTGAGCTTCAGGAAATCAGCAAACAGGTAATGGCTGAAGAGCTGATCAAACTTGGAATGATCGAGAAAACGGAAGAAATCTCCAAATACTATTTCCACGGATCCGGACACTACATCGGACTTTATACACACGATGTCGGAAATGACGATGCACCTCTTGAGGAGGATATGGTATTTACACTTGAACCAGGACTCTACTTTGATGATCTGAAACTTGGAATCCGTATTGAAGATACACTCGTTGTGACTAAAGACGGATACGAAGTAATGTCAGACGGAATTCCGAAAACTGTTGAAGAAATCGAAGCATTTATGGCAAAATAACAAACGAAAGGGGGACAGTCACCTGTCCCCAAAATTCAACTAATTCGCGTTCCAGTCCACAAGGCTTCCAATCTCTCCAAGCAGATTCGTCTGCATGATCCATCGGATCTGTTCCGGATCTTCGAACTGGCCAAGTGCCCACATCAGCTTCGTAACCGCTGCCTCTGAGGTCATATTTCCGGTCTCGATCGCGCCACAATCCAGTACCTGTCTTCCCACTTCATATACCTTAAAATCGCTGCCTTCATACATACACTGACTGCCGACAGCAACGACCATACCATCTGCCACTGCTTTTCCTACAGCTTCCGTCATGTTTCTCTTCCAGAACGGTAATCCTCCGATACCGAATGCCTCGATATAAACTCCGCGGATACTCATTTCTTTTAATCTGGTAAAGATATCCGGCGAAATTCCCGGGAACAGTTTCAGTAAGAATACGTCTGTACAAAACTTATTCTGGAGAATACATGGTGCTACATTTCTCTTAACAATTGCGGGATTTACCATAAGTCCGCTGCTATTGATGCGCGCCGCATATGGATAATCTATACTTTCAAAGGCATCAAAGCTGCGGGTGCGCACTTTGCTTGCCCTTGTTCCCATAATGATCTTCCGGTTAAATGCCACATAAACTCCCGGTGTGCCGCTTGCCGCCATGTGAAGTGCCGCACGGCAATTCTCGGTCGCATCAGCGATCGGGTTCTCAATGGATACCTGGCTTCCTGTCAGAACAACCGGGATTTCCACATTCTGCAAAGCAAATGACAGCGCACTTGCCGTGTATGCCAGCGTATCGGTCCCGTGAATGATTACGATACCATCATATTTTTTCCTGCGTTCATACACGCACGCTGCAAGCTGACTCCATTCCTCCGGCTGCATGTTCGAACTATCGAGCATGAAAATCTCTTCATTTTCCACTTCAAATCCATCTGTCAGACCTGAAATTTTATTCAAAATTTCATTCCCGTGAAGCTCCGGCGTAAGTCCCTTTTCCCCATGAGATGACGCCAGCGTGCCTCCGGTCCCCAGCATTAATATTTTCTTCATATATTTTCCTCTCTCCTACAATATCAATGTATTTTTCTGGCGAAAGTCTAACATATTTTTGGTTTCTTTTCAACATTTCCTTATTATATTGTCCTATTTACAGCTTAATCTCTTTTCCGTCTGTCGTAATACTTTCCACTTCCCCAGGATCAAGTGGTTCTTTCAGTACTCCGACTCCATAGTATCCCCGGAATTTGTATCCGCCGCTTCCTCTTGATGCTCCCCAGGAATCTAATTCTGTAATTTCAATCTCCCTTCCATCCTTCATCGTAATCTTATCAATCTTCATTGCGCTTAGCTTTCTGGTTGGTACATCCCAACTCTCTATCGCAACGCTTCCTTCAAACCGGATTCCAATCGGTGTCACTTCCACCAGAGTTAGGTGCCCGGCCACTTCCCCGACCAGCACAGTTCCGTCTGCAAGCTGTGTGGTATCCGCCCCACTGATTCCCATAAACTCCAGCATCTTCTTATCCCAGCTATGCTGAATTCCCGCGGAAACCACAAGCGCCCCCAGCGCCAGCACAAACGTTGCCGCAAGAAGAAATACAAGACTTAAGATAATTTTTCATCCTTTTTCTCACACGAAACAGGATTGATTTGACCGTATTTTCAGAACAATCAAATGCATCTGCAATCTCCTGCACGGAATCTGCGAACCAATATCTACGCACGAATATTTTTCGCTGTTGTTCCGGAAGGGTTCGGAGAAATTCACTGACGATTCTCCCAAATTCTTTTCCTTCTACCGCCATCTCCACATTTCTTCGCAAATCCGGAATGCACTGTTCTAATTCACCGGTAAGTTCTACCAGAGTTCCACTTCTTTTCTGCCGATTCCTTTTCTTACAGACATCCAGGGAAATATGCCGGATGATCTTTGCAAGAAACGCAAAGAAATATTCTCGCGGTTCGTTCGGAGGTATCCGGTTCCATGCCTGCAGATATGTATCATTTTCACATTCTCTCGCCGTCTCATAATCCTGTATTAAATATAACTCAATAATTTCATCATCTAACACCTGTGATCCCCCCTGTCTTTTTATCTTTCATCTCTATAAGCGACATTTTCAGTCCGAAAGTTGCACCTTGAACGGATTTTTTTATCTTTATATAGAAAAAAGGTGTATCATTTTTCCGTAAATGATACACCTTCTGCCGAATTACCAAACATCGATTCCCTAATCGCCAATTTATTCTCTAAACACGATTTCTCCTGTCTTCTCATCCATACTTTCAACAATCGCCAAAGATTCCAGATGAATTCCTTTCGAACGAATCAAATCTCCACCTGTCTGGAACCCCTTCTCGATCACGATTCCTGCTCCCACCAGAGTTGCTCCGGAATCCTCGATCAGCTGGGTAAGCCCCTCAAGCGCCTTTCCATTTGCAAGGAAATCATCGATCACAAGTACCTTATCCCCTTCTCCAAGGAATTCTTTTGATACAATGATATCATAAACACGTCCGTGTGTAAATGATTCTACTTTCGTTGTATACACATCGCCCGCGATATTCTTTGTCTGTGTCTTCTTTGCAAATACGACCGGTACCTGAAATACTTCTGCAACAACACAGGCAATTCCGATACCTGATGCCTCGATCGTCAAAATCTTATTAATCTCTTCTCCTTCGAAACGGCGTTTAAACTCCTTACCAATCTCATGGAACAGCTGTACATCCATCTGGTGATTCAGAAAACTGTCAACTTTTAAGACATTTCCTTCTTTAATCTTTCCATCTTTTCGTATTCTATCCTTTAATAACTTCATCTTTCCTGTCCTCCGCTTGTTCCCGGTATATCATCCGTACACTTGTAAAATTATTGTACTTATTTTTCACTACAATTGCAAGTTGTTTATGATTCCTTTTTCTCCAGTTCTTCGTTCCAGATATCCACATCCACAAGTTCCTTCTCTGAAGCAACCTGAAAAAAGGAGGCTTCTTCCAAGTGCGCCTTCAAAACTTTCTTTCCGCCCCGGTCACCTGCGAGACTTAAAAGCTCCGGAAAATATTTTTTTGAAAACCAGACCGGATTACCGGTTGTCTCTTTAAAACAGACACATCCCAGTCCGCCTTCACCAAACGCTTCCATCCTGCACAAGAATTCTTCTGCTGTTTTCTCAGTCAGATAAGGCTGGTCCGCAGCAAAAAACACACATGCATCCGCCTCTTTAGCTAACTCTATTGCCGCCTTTACTGACCAGGACGCCCCCAGATAACTGTTGGGAGACAATACCGCTCTTGCCCCCAAGCTCCTGGCGCCTTCGATGATTTCCTGATACTGCGTCACAACCAGAACTTCCCACTTAGGATGTCTCTTTTCAATCTGTACAAGTCTCTCCAATAAATGCAGGTACATCGGCTTTCCGTTTACCGGGCACAAAAGTTTGTTCCCTTTGCCAAACCGGCGGCTGTTTCCAGCCGCCAGATAAATTAGTTTTACTTTCATTATTTCATCAGTCCCATTGCAATCTTCTCGCTTGTAATCGGAAGCTCTTTAAACCATAATCCGGTTGCATTCGCAATCGCATGCGCCAGAGCCGGTGCCGGTGTGTTAATTACGATCTCACCGATGGATTTCGCGCCGAACGGTCCGGTCGGTTCATAGCTTTCCTCAAACTCTACACGAAGTTTGCCCATATCAAGTCGGGTCGGAATTTTATACTGCATAAAGGATTGATTTAACATCTGTCCTTTCTCGGTATACTGAACATTTTCATACAGTGCCATTCCGATTCCCTGAACAATTCCACCTTCGGTCTGGACGCGGGCTAGATTCGGATTGACTACAGTTCCACAGTCTACGACAGCCACATAATCAAGAATTTCCACATGGCCCGTCTCTTTATCCAATTCAATTTCTACCATTCCAGTCATGAAAGGCGGAGGTGAAACCGGTGAACTGTATGCCTCGGTAACCTGAAGAGCACAGTTATTTCCACACATGGATGATGTACCGATTTCCTGAAGCGTCACAACATTTCCATTTTCCAGATTTTTTGCAGTATGACCATCAAATTCTATTTTATCCTCATCACACTTCAGCATAAAGGCCGCACGCTCACAAATCTTCGCCTGCAGTTTTTCGCATGCATTCTGAACCGCGCGTCCTGTAACATAAGTTGTACTGGATGCATAAGATCCGGAATCATATGGTGATGTATCGGTATCTGCTCCGGATACAATTATATTTTCCATCGGACAGTCCAGACACTCTGCTGCCATCTGCGCCAGAATGGTGTCACATCCGGTTCCCATATCTGCCGCACCGATTATCAGTGTGTAAATGCCGTCCTCATTCAGTTTAATGGTTGCAGATCCGACATCCACTCCCGAAATGCCGGAGCCCTGCATTGCCATACTCACACCTACGCTCCGTACCTTTCCATTTCCCATATCGCGGCAAGGGAATTTTCCATCCCAGCCAATCATTTCTTTTGCTCTGAGAAGGCATCTGTCAAGAGCACAGCTCTTTGCAGTTTCTCCATAGTAGGCCGGCATAATCTGCCCTTCGCGGACCATATTTTTCAAACGAAGTTCCACAGGGTCGATTCCCAGCTTGTCTGCCAACTCATTCACGGCACTTTCCACAGCAAAAATTCCCTGTGTTGCCCCGTATCCCCGGTATGCTCCGGCAGACATGGTGTTCGTATAAACAACATCATATGAAAAACGATGTGCTTCAAGAGAACTGTAAAGAGGAATAGATTTGTGTCCGGAAAGGCCCACAGTGGTCGGTCCGTGTTCTCCGTACGCACCTGTATTCGATAATGTATGTACATCAATTGCACGGATTCTTCCGTCCTTATCTGCACCAACTTTTACAGATACTTCCATCTCATGTCTCGGAGAAGATGCAGTCTGTGATTCTTCACGGCTAAAAATCATCTTAGAAGCTTTCCCCGTCTTCCATGTAACAAATGCCGGATAAATCTCTGTCACTACAGTCTGCTTTGCCCCGAAACCGCCGCCTATCCTTGGCTTATAGGCGCGGATCTTCGATTTCGGAATTCCCAGTGCATTTGACAGGATTCGTCTCACATGGAACACAATCTGAGTCGAACTGAGCACATTCAGGCGTCCATAAGCATCCATATAGCAGACGGTTCGGAAAGTTTCCATCATCGCCTGCTGGTTTGCACGTGTATGATAGGTACCTTCCACTACCACATCGCAGTCCGCCAGAACTTTATCCACATCTCCGTCCCCACTGCAGTCACAAGCACACAGATTGCGCTTATTGTCTGCTCCTACCGGGCATAATGCTTTCCAGTTCTCCTCCGGATGTACCAGAATCTCATTGTCTTTCGCTTCATGGAAATCCAGAATTGCCGGCAGAACTTCGTATTCTACTTTAAGCATCTTAAGTGCCTGATCCACGCACTCTTCATCTGCTCCGGCAACAATTGCCACCGGATCTCCCACATAACGCACATGCCTGTCCAAGATCAGGCGATCATACGGACTCGGCTCCGGATAGGTCTGTCCCGCCATCGTAAATCTTTCCTGCGGCACATCCTCCCATGTATAAATCACTTCAATTCCCGGAACCTTCTTCGCAATATCTGTTTTCACTGATTTCACGATTGCATTTGCATGAGGACTTCTAAGTACTTTTACGATCAGACAGTCCTTCGGTGCTATATCATCGGTAAATACCGGTTTCCCCTGTACCAGTGCCATGGCATCTTTTTTTCTGATCGGCTGACCTACTACCTGCATACGGCACCTCCTTGTTTCTTATATTCAATAAATGCACGGATTCCTCTGAGTTGCCCTTCATATCCAGAACAGCGGCACAGATTTCCTGCCAGATATTCTTTAATTTCATCATCTGTCGGTTCCGGATTCTCACGGAACAATGCAATTGCGTTCATAATCATTCCCGGATTACAGAATCCACACTGCTCTGCACCCTGATCTGCGATAAATGCGCCAAACTCCGCCGCTTCTTCCTGAATTCCTTCAAGCGTCTGCACCGCATGTCCATCTGCCCTTGCAGCAAGTACGGAGCAGGAAAGCACCGGCTTTTCATCCATAAATACAGTGCAAAGCCCGCAATTTGAAGTCTCGCATCCTCTTTTTACGCTATAACATCCATGATTTCTCACGAAATCAATCAGTAATAAATCCGGTTTGATTTCTTCCGTAACCTTTTTCCCATTCAGCATTACACTAATCTGCATTAATGATGCCCCCTTTCTTCCAGAAGCTCCAGAATTCCCCGCTTAATCAATACTTTTGCCAAATGACTTCTATACTCGGCACTTGCGCGCATATTACTTCCTGTCGAAATTTGCTGTGCCAGCTCTTCTGCCACCCTTTCAGCATCTTCTTCTGTACAGCTCCCTGATTGAATCGCTAAAGCCCATTCCTCTTTCATCGGAACACAGACTGCCTTTTCCGGCCTTGCTCCTGCGACCACTCTTGCCCCGTTTGCATCTGCCGATACAGCAACTGCCAAAACCGGGAAATCCGTCTTCGTATTTCTATGGGATAAATATGCATGGATCCCCGAAGTCTTTTTCACAATTAATCTCACCAGGATATCATTATCTTTCTCCATCTCTGCAAACCTTGAAAGCGGCAACACACCACCTTTATAAAGCTCAACATAAGTATCAAGCGCAAGAAAACAAGTAAGTACATCCGAAAATCCAAATCTTCCGAAAATACTTCCTCCCACTGTAGCAAGATTTCTGAACTGTACTCCAACAATCGGATTTACACTCTCGCGAATAATGCCATGACTGAACGCATTCAGTCCTTCATGCAGCTCGATCTGACGTAATGTAACCATACATCCAATCCTGAATTCCTCTTCATTTTCTTCAATCTGATCCAGCCCCAAATCCGACAGATCGATGGCCGTCTGGATTCTGGCTTTGCTCATCTTCATCCAAAGCATTCCGCCGATAATGCGGTTCGTCTTCTTCTGATTCAGTTCATAAGCCTGCTTAAGGTTCTCGGCCCTCACATACTCTTTTACTTTCAGCATTTTAAAATTCCCTCCATCTACAGGTATCTCTCTTCTAATTTGCATAACGAAATCATGCATCCGCATTCCGCTTTTCCCCGCATGATTTCATCTAATTCCTCCCTTTGGGTATCCGCAAGCCGATCAATCTGATTGATCACATAACGGTATTCACAATTTACACCTTTCTTCTGCCCATCCTCGCTCGTCAGCACTTCCACCAGATGCGACAGCAGAATTTGGTCATCCACTTCGCATCCCAGATGTGCGCAGGCTATCTGGGATCTATGACAGGCTTCCTGAAATGTTTTCCCTATCGCAGATGCCCCTGCTACCGCGATTACCAGATCCGTCTGCTTCGGTATAACCGGTTCATGCTCTGCAGGGACTTTCATCGGCAGACGCTTGCTTCCATCCGCCTCCACAAGCACAATATCATATTCTCTGAGCAGTTCTTCCGGAAATTCCGACGATATTCCTTTTATTTTGCCATCCTCACAGGGTAGCCCGATCGGTGTAAATCCATATCTTTCCTCCGCCAGCATATGTGTAGTCGTTGTTACTGCCACTTGGTATCCGGCATCGCAAAGTTCTTTCGCAAGAAGATAGATCAGCGTTGTCTTTCCTCCCGCTCCGACAACCGAAATCAGACGATGCTTTTGGGGTAATATTTTAAGCACTTCTGACAACCTTCTGCATTTCTCATCCATACTACACGCCGACCTTCTTGCAAATATCGCTCAGACAGCATTTATCACAATACGGCTTCGTCCTTGCCGTACACACATCTCTTCCATGAAACACAAGCCTGTGGCAGAAATCGCTCCCTTCTTCCGGAGGTACCAGTTGCCAAAGTGCCATTTCTACTTTCTTCGGTTCCTTGATTCCATCCACAATTCCGATTCGGTTCACAAGCCGGATACAATGGGTGTCCGTAACAATCGCCGGTTCACCGAAAACATCTCCCATGATCAGGTTTGCACTTTTCCGTCCCACTCCCGGAAGCTTTAGAATCTTGTCGAAATCCTTCGGTATCTTTCCACCGTACTCATCTCTAAGCATCTTCATGCACGCACTGATATCCCGCGCTTTACTTCTCCCAAGTCCACACGGACGAACAATTGCTTCAATGTCATCTACATCCGCTTCTGCCAGTGCATCTATGCTTGGATACTTCTCGTATAATCCCTCTACGACCACATTTACACGGGCATCCGTACACTGCGCAGCAAGCCGGACACTGACCAGAAGCTTCCATGCCTCATCATAGTCGAGCGTACATCCTGCATCCGGATATTCCTTTTTCAACCGTCCTATCACTTCCAGTGTTAACTGCTTTTTTGTCATCTCTTCCATAAACTCCTCTTCATGTAACTGGCAATATATAGTTAATTGTAACATTTTAAGTATTATCAGTAAAGAGAAATAGGCTATGGAAATTCGCCCCGCACCATTGATTTTTTTCGATATTTATGTATAATTATAGGGAAAGAAGTTGGATTTTCCACTTCTTTTATTGAATCTCGTAGGCCCCTACATTATCAAGGTAGGCATAAATTACTAGGAAAGAGGTTAAACGAAATGGCAGAAATCAATTTAAGCAAGTATGGAATTACCGGTACAACAGAAATCGTGTACAACCCTTCTTATGAAATGTTATTCGAAGAAGAAACCAAACCGGAACTTGAAGGTTTTGAAAAGGGACAAGAAAGCGAACTCGGCGCAGTTAACGTCATGACTGGTGTTTACACAGGACGTTCTCCTAAAGACAAATTTATCGTAGTTGACGAAAATTCTAAAGACACTGTATGGTGGACATCTGATGAATATAAGAATGATAACCACCCGGCAACACAGGAAACATGGGACGCAGTAAAAGATATCGCAATCAAAGAACTTTCTGATAAGAGACTTTTTGTAGTAGATGCATTCTGCGGAGCTAACAAAGACACACGTATGGCAATCCGTTTCATCATGGAAGTTGCATGGCAGGCTCACTTTGTAAAGAACATGTTCATTCAGCCTACAGAAGAAGAACTGAAAGATTTTGAGCCAGACTTCGTTGTTTACAACGCTTCTAAAGCAAAAGTTGAAAACTACAAAGAATTAGGTCTTAACTCTGAAACAGCAGTTGTATTTAACATTACAAGCCGCGAACAGGTTATCATCAATACATGGTACGGCGGAGAGATGAAGAAAGGTATGTTCTCTATGATGAACTACTATCTGCCGCTTAAGGGCATTGCTTCTATGCACTGCTCAGCAAACACAGATATGAACGGTGAAAACACCGCTATCTTCTTCGGTCTTTCTGGAACAGGTAAAACTACTCTTTCTACAGACCCGAAGCGTCTTCTGATCGGTGATGACGAACACGGCTGGGATGACAATGGTGTATTCAACTTCGAAGGCGGATGCTACGCTAAGGTTATCAACCTTGACAAAGAGTCTGAACCGGATATCTACAACGCAATCAGACGTGATGCACTGCTTGAGAACGTAACATTAGACGCAGAAGGCAAGATCGATTTCAACGATAAGAGCGTAACAGAGAACACTCGTGTATCTTACCCGATCAACCACATCGAGAATATTGTACGTCCGGTTTCTTCTGCTCCGGCAGCTAAGAATGTAATCTTCCTTTCAGCAGATGCATTCGGTGTACTTCCTCCGGTTTCTATTCTGACACCAGAGCAGACACAGTACTACTTCCTGTCAGGATTTACAGCAAAACTTGCCGGTACAGAACGTGGAATCACTGAACCGACACCAACATTCTCAGCTTGCTTCGGACAGGCATTCCTTGAACTGCATCCGACAAAATATGCTGAAGAACTTGTTAAGAAGATGGAAGTAAGCGGAGCTAAAGCATACCTCGTTAACACCGGATGGAACGGAACTGGAAAACGTATCTCTATCCGCGATACACGTGGTATCATCGATGCAATCCTGAACGGAGATATCTTAAATGCTCCAACCAAGAAGATTCCTTACTTCAACTTCGAAGTTCCTACAGAACTTCCGGGCGTTGATACAGGTATTCTTGATCCACGCGATACTTACGCTGATGCAGCTGAATGGGAAACTAAGGCTAAAGATCTTGCAGGTAGATTTATTAAGAACTTCGCGAAATACGAAGGAAATGAAGCTGGTAAAGCTCTTGTTTCTGCTGGTCCTCAGTTATAATTTAAGATTGGAAAAGGTGTAGCTTTGGGTTACACCTTTTTTAATTTGTAAATGAAAACAGAAATTTTAGCAAAACAAAAGTCCTTGATTCTTCAAGGACTTCATAAGAGGCGCCAACCAGATTTGAACTGGTGATAGAGGTGTTGCAGACCTTTGCCTTACCACTTGGCTATGGCGCCATATTTAATTGTAAGCTTTCGCTTAGTGACTCCGACGGGAATCGAACCCGTGTTACCGCCGTGAAAGGGCGATGTCTTAACCGCTTGACCACGGAGCCTTATTGCTTTTCTTTGTTTCTGTCGCTCACCCGCTGACAAAAGATATATTATCACATTCCAAATACTTTTGCAAGTATTTTTTTATTTTTTTTGAAATATTTTTTATTATAACTTTTTACAGACACCCTTTTATTCAAAATATTTACAAAGTTTTCTTAAGTCTTCTTCTTCACTTGCAACTATTTCCAAATGTAATTCTTCACTTCTTGAGAAAATCTGCGAAACAGATAAAAACTGACAAAGCTTAGATTTTAGGTTAAGTCTGTCCCCCTCTCCTGTAAGGAGCTCCACTCTTCCCTTGCATTCATCTACAACTTAAAAAAACTCCTGAACATTCGTTATTTTATCAACTTTCATATTTTCTCCCTTATACCATATAAAAATCAGTTTTCTTTTTTATGCCTTCAATTCTATGTGCCAGATTATTTTCCAAAGATTTCTTAAGTGAATCCGCATCTTTACACTTTAACGCATCTAAATAACTTTGATGTTCCGCGATCATATTTTCTACGCCATCACCATTCTTAACAACATCCCGACCATATATCAATTTAAAAAATGACAGAGTATCCCACAAGGATTCAATTACAGAGCACACCCTATCTAAGCCACTTAAAGAATAAATTGCAAAATGGAATTTACGATTTTGGAGATATAATTTCTTTGCATCTAATTCTGGCTTACTTACAATTTGTATATACTCTTTATGAATATCCTCTAATGTCTCAATATCCTCTTGTGTAACCCTCTCGCACGCTTGTCCTGCTGCTAATGGTTCCAACAACTGACGCATTTGGTAAATCTGAAGAATATCCTCCTGCGTGAGCGATACCAACTTCGTTCCCACATATGGAATAGATTCAGCCAATCCCATTTTTTCAAGGCTGTTAAGCGCCTCTCTGATCGGCATACGGCTTACCCCTAATTGTCTGGCCAACTCTTCTGTATTGAGCTTCTCGCCCATTTTCAATTTACCGTCCATAATCCAATCCATTAACTTATTTAAAACCTGCATCGGGAGTGTATCCCTCTGTAACATAATTGAATTATCTTGATTCATTGTCACTCTGTTACTCATATCTGACACTACTCTTTCACTTTTCTTTATTTACAGACTGAGTTTTTCCATCAGTTTATCCAGAATAGCTACCTGTGCAGTCTCTTCTACTAATTCTGCCGTATGTTCTGCGGTCAAAGCATCCTTTCCCATCGCTACCACGCCATGGTCTGCGAGTAAAAAAGCTGAAATACCAGGTGTTTTTGCAAACATTTCTTCTACCATCGGAACGTCTTCTGGTCTTACCATCGCAGCATGAACATCTAAAGTTGGAAATCCTTCTGGATTTTTCAATTTTGAATGCCATGTAACAAATGGCAAATCTTTCTTAGTAGATGACCATCCTATGGCATATGGCGAATGAACATGTACTACTGCATTTACATCCGGGCGCAGTTTATAAATATACCCATGCAACAATGCTTCTCGTGTCGGCTTCCCATTTCCTTCAATAAGATTTCCATCAAAATCTGTAATCAAGAACCCTTCCGGAGTACAATCCCCCAATGAACCGCCACTCGCTTTAACCAGCATCATATTTCTTCCAGGAATCCTGGCACTTACATTTCCACCACTTCCAGTCTGTATTCCTCTATTATAAGCTCTTTTACTGGCAATAACAAGTTTTTCTGCAATTTCATATACTTCCTGATTCATATCAATTACCTCCATGTTTATTGACTAATATGAAAAATCTTGTGGTAATTTTCCTCTTAATTTCATTTCATCTATAATATAATTTGCTGCTTTAATACCAAATTCTTTTGTGTCAAGATTATGTGGAATTACAATAACTTCAATATTATCATTTACATTATCGATTATTGTTTGAATCAAAACATTATCGCTTTCTGGCTAATATAATTCCTGTCCAGCCTGTGTATTGTGACGCATTCCTTTCGTTGGAATCAAAAGTTTAACCGGATATGTAACCTTGCTCAATCTTTCTGCAAGAATCCTGCCTAACGCCTCTGCTTCTTCTGGAAGAATTTTGATATGTGCTGTATTTGCATTATGGAGCATATATTTTCTTTCATCCATACGATCCGGAAGTTCATTCGTACTATAATCAACAAAGTCAAGTCCACCAAGGCTAATAACCAGAGGAACCTGTTTGTCTACAGATTTTACCAGACGAATACTTGCTCTCGGTCCGTATGAGAAACCACCATCAAAGTATTCACTAGTTAATTCATGTAATGTCAAATCCAAAATTCCATCTACTAATCCATTGGCAGCCATTTCTTCCATTGTCGCCCCACCAACACCAGTTGCATGAAAGCCAATAACCTCAAGTCCTAATCTTTCAAGTTCTTCAACTGCTGCTACTGCACCGTTATTAGTAACTCCCATAAGTGTAACAGCAACAACTGGTTTCTCTCCCTTTTCCAAAACCTTTCCTGCACATTTCACCATTCCTACGCAACATGAACATGCGTTTGAGATTACTTGTCTCGTTACAATATTAAGTCCTGTAAAATCACAAATTGCCGGCATTACGGTAATATCCTTGTTATGAAGTGTTTCATAATCATAGCACCTCTTGCGGAAACGGCTTAAGGTCTTGTCACTCAAAGGCTGTTCTTCAAAGCTGGTAAGCATTTTCTTTGAATGACATAGAGAATACCTTCTTTCCTAAGATCTCTCTATTATACAGCAAGTAAACTATTTAGGCTTGTATCTACTACAAAATATATGAACTTTTCAAGGTACTATAGAGGGGCTTTTGACCCCAACATCATAAAATAGTGACACGCTCCCACTACTTAAGCCCTAAAGCTTTGAAGTAGGGGCTTCTTACTCAATAGCCCGATAGGGTTAAGTATCAATAAGCTATCCCCGCGTGCCCCGCGGTTCTTTTCTGCCCGGTTACGGGCATATTTCAGGCGCAGTTATGCGCATAAAATTCTTTTTCCTTCTTCTCGGATATTGATCGCTGCATTCACATCCCGATCCATCCGATTCCCGCACCCACATTCATAGATCCGTTCTGACAGTGACAATTCTTTCTTGATCTTTCCGCATTTGCTGCAGGTTTTACTGGATGGTTAAAGTGCATTTTTTATAATTTGCATATAATGAAAGCGTGAAATTTGTGCACATTTCCCTGTTTGCCGCATAAATTTCACGCTTTTCCTACTTATTTACAATGTTAAAAACTGTAATAACATCTCAACTTTTAATCTGGTAATACGATCCTCCAAAGATACATCCAACATCTCTCTGACCTTGGAAATTCGTTTGCGGATCGTATTGATATGAACATACATCTTTTCAGCAGTAATGCTGTAGTTCATATTATTTTCAAGATAAACTTTAAGTGTCTTTAAAAGCTCCCTGTTCTTTTCATCTTCCATAAGAGCTCGATACTTCGCAAGCATCGCCTCCAGTTCTTCTTCCTCAATATCAATCCATGCATAAGGACCAAGCATTTCATAATCCCAGATTTTCTTATCGGGAAAAAGCCTTTTCCCCATTCCCATCACTTTTTGACATTTCTGCACGCTGTTCTTTAAAGATAACAAATCTGCAGGTTCACAATAAATCGCAAATTCCAGATCAACATCACTGAATTTTTCTTTAACCTTCGTCCCGAACTCTTCAAGAACTGACGTTAAATATTCCGGACTGCCCTTCCCCTTTTCTTGCGTATCCCAGAGAAGAATTCCACTGTTCTCATCCAGAAATGCCAATTTCCCATGTTTTGACACACTGCTGTCCTGAAAAACTCTCACGAATTCTTTACGCCTGTCACGCACATTTATCTGTGACTCCTTTGTCTGCTCAAATATCATACAAATATATTTCTTAGACATCGAAATCCCATGCTGGCTTGCCTGGTAAATAAGCCGTTCCTTATCTTCTTCATCATAATTCAGCGCATATAAGATAAAGTTCTCAAAGCCAATATTTCCCACATTCTGGGCAACCATAATCTGCTCATACACAGATTGAAGCTCTAAAAACGCAATTCGAATTGAATATTCGTCACAAAAATCTATAAACTCCTTGGATTCCATCACCACGAA
>JAXFTO010000088.1:0-38307 GCA_034176745.1 Bariatricus sp.
TTGGTGGGTGATTTGGGTGGGCCCGGCCCTTTCCCCCCCCCGCGCGCCCTGGGCCCCCTCGCACACGGGCCGCTGCTCGTGTCAAAATGCTACGTCCCCTATCCTCGGATAAATACAAGCAGAAGTAAATGAATCGGATAGAAAATATAAAAGATATTTTTCGGAATTTTTAACTCTCCTTTTTTCCCATCATAGCGGCCGATGAAAAGAAATGCGAGCACGGCGGTTAATTCATATAAAGAGAGTATTGACCCCGCCATACACTGTTTCCTCCTGTCTCCTCTGAAATAGTACAATGCTGCGATTAGAAGGATTCCCATATAGGAATAATCAAACCGTCCGAGAGTCGTTAACGCGCAGGCTGCAAGAACGGCGACGATCATAATGAAGTTTCTTATCACAGAAGAAGGCTCTATCGTTTCTGCTTTCTTTAAAACAGAAAGAAGAAGAAGCCCGGTCAGAAGTGTAAAAAATACATTCTGTCTCTGAATATCCGGTTTTCCAAAAAAGGCGAGGTCAAAGGGAAGCTCCGACAAAAGTGCAAATACTCCCATTCTTATGATATACTTCTTCAGATCAGTGGTATGACAGAACCCTTCTATCAAAAGAAAACAGATAATCGGGAAGGAAAGTCTTCCGATCAGTCTGCATACGACTGCCAGCATCTGAAATCCAGTGCTTTGGTAAAGGGAAGTGGTTTCAATAATAACGGCGGCCACATGATCCACCAGCATGGTCCACATCGCCACTAATTTTAATTCTGCACCATTAAATGTTCTTTGTTTACTTATATTTGTCATGATCGTATTGTATTACTCCTTATAGTTTCTGATATTGAGTATAGATTTTTGTTTTTATAAAGTAAATCATTACTTCCGATTTTATAAATCTTTTATAACTGTATCTTTCACGGAAACAGATCCAAAAATTGATTTAAATAGACGTGATAGTCCGGCTGGGCCTGTATTTCATTGGCTATGCTCGTCTGGGAGAATTTCCATATGTAATGGTCCGTGTAATTCGACGAAATAAAAACTGCAAACAAAATTAAACTTAACAGTATTCTTGTCCCCAGTGAACCGGTTGCGGTCGGTGCAGATTCTTCTTTATAAAGATACCGGTACATATTGTGGTAACGCGGATGAATCGCCGGAGTGCCGGTACTAAAACCTTGTCTTTTGGCACTTTTCAGAAGTTCTGTTCTTCTTCTTTCAGATTCTGTCATAAAATGTTCCCCTTTCATCAGATTTTAAGAAATTAAAGTTCCTTTTACGCATCCGATAATATAATACGAAAACAGCCGGAAACATATCTTAGAAAAGTATATGTCCGACTGTTTTTTTCTATGCTTATTACAAATCTTATGCTACAACTATCGATCTGCCAGTTCCTGCACGATGTCGTCCCATGTAACACCGCGTTCTACCATAAGAACCATTGCATGATAGAGGAAATCTGAAATTTCATATTTGATCTCTTCCGGGTTTGGATTCTTTGCTGCGATGACGATCTCCGTCGCTTCCTCTCCCACTTTCTTAAGAATCTTGTCAATTCCTTTATCAAAGAGATAATTTGTATAGGAACCTTCCTTCGGATGGATTTTCCGGTCCTGAATCGTCTGATATACGCTTTCAAACACCTGAAGCGGGTTGGTTTCGTCATAATCACTTCCGACTACAGGCTGGAAGAAACAGGTAGGATTTCCCGTGTGGCATGCTGCGCCGATCTGGTCAACCTTTGCAAGCAAAGTATCTTTATCGCAGTCAATAGTGAGGGATTTCACATGCTGGAAATGACCCGATGTCTCTCCTTTCGTCCAGAGGCACTGGCGACTTCGGCTGAAATAGGTCATCTTTCCGGATTTTATAGTTTCTTCAAAAGCTTCCTGGTTCATATATGCCATCATAAGGACTTCTGATGTCTTATAATGCTGAACGATAACCGGAAGAAGTCCGTCTGAATTCAACTTAAATTCCGAGAAATCCATCTTACTTTCAAAAGACGTCATACGGATTCCTTCTTTTGCACATTCTTCTTTATATGCAACAAAATCCATTCCCTTCTGGCTTACATAACGTCCGGAAAGGCCTTTTACGCCCGGACATTTCAAAATATTAATCAGTTCATCATTTTCAAGGGTATCTGTCACTACCACACAAGGAATGCTGGTAATATTCATCACAGAGTCCAGATCCAGTCTGTGCATGAAAATAATTTCACTGCAATAGCTGTTGATCACATGCTGCTGTTTAAATAACGAATCAAAATCCATTAAAGATACTGCAATCTTTTCCTGTCCAAATCGCTTGGCAACTTCTTCCATTAATTCTTCTGAATCTGATTTAGAAAAATTGATCATCGCCCGTTTGGCACCCGCATACAGAATCTTCTTCACATCTTCCTGACGTTTGATATTTCCGCCGGCTACCATCGGGATCTGGATCACACGGTTGATTTTCTTCATCAGATCGATGGATTCATCATGATCATCGTCCGAATTTGAAAGATCAAAGATCAGAAGTTCATCTGCGCCATGATCATTGTATTCTTTTGCCAGTCCCACAACGTCTTCTGACAAGACTTCCATATTGTCGAACCATTTTACTGCTTTTCCTTTGTATATAAAAATACAGGGAATTAATCTTTTATAACTCATGTTGTACTCCTTTTATGTCGCTTCTTATAACGTGCCTTTTGTTGACCATACGTCTTTCATACGCGGCTCTTCCATCACAGCCATGTCAAGAGCTTTACCGAACGCCTTAAACAGCGCCTCCGCAATATGATGGTTGTTGATTCCGTCCAACACTTTAAGGTGCAGGTTCATAGCTGCGCTGTAGGAGACCGCATAGAAGAATTCTCTTACCATCTCCGTATCCATCTCTCCGATCCTCTCTACGGTAAAATCGGCACTGTAGTTCAGATATGGTCTTCCGGATAGATCGATTGCCGAAAGAACCAATGTCTCGTCCATCGGAAGCAGGAAATTCCCGTAACGCTTGATCCCTTTCTTGTCGCCAAGCGCCTTTAAAATCGCCTGTCCAAGCACGATTCCTGTATCTTCTATGGTATGATGACAATCAACGTCTAGATCACCTGTCACCTTTACTTTTAGATCAAAAAGCCCGTGTCTTGCAAAACCGGACAGCATGTGGTCAAAGAAACCGATACCGGTCGAAATATCGGTATTCCCCTGTCCGTCCAGATTCAGCTCCACCATGATCTGAGTTTCTTTCGTATTCCTTTCCACAACTGCTTTTCGCGCTTCCATGCTTATTCCTCCTCATTTTCAAAACGAACATGAACAGAATTTGCATGGGCGGTGAGCTGCTCTGCCTTTGCAAAGGCTTCAATATCGAGGTGTACTTTAGAAAGAGCATCTCTGGAATAGGAAATGATACTTGATTTTTTAACAAAATCATCAACAGAAAGCGGTGAGAAGAATTTCGCTGTTCCGTTGGTCGGGAGAATATGGTTCGGCCCTGCGAAATAGTCTCCAAGAGGTTCGCTTGCATATTCTCCGATGAAAATCGCTCCTGCATTTCTGATCTTCGTCATCACTTCAAACGGATTCTTTGTCTGGATTTCCAGATGCTCAGATGCAATCTCATTTGCAACAGCGATCACTTCATCCATGGTATCTGCAATCAAAATATATCCATAATTATCCAGAGATTTTGCAATGATCTCCGAACGGGAAAGAACTTTTAAGAAAGCATCCACTTCGTCCGAAACCGCCTTTGCAAGTTCTTCACTTGTGGTAACAAGGATTGCAGATGCCAGTTCATCATGCTCTGCCTGTGACAAAAGATCCGCCGCAACGTATCTCGGATTTGCGCTCTCATCAGCAATCACAAGAATTTCGCTCGGTCCTGCGATAGAATCAATGCTTACATGTCCGTAAACTGCTTTTTTAGCGAGAGCCACGTAAATATTTCCTGGTCCTACGATCTTATCTACTTTTGGGATGGATTCGGTACCGTAAGCAAGTGCTCCGATTGCCTGCGCGCCTCCTACCTTGTAAATGCGGTCAACGCCGGCTTCTTTTGCTGCGACTAAGGTATTCGGGCTGATTTTTCCTGATTTTCCCGGAGGTGTCACCATGATGATCTCATCCACTCCGGCAACTTTTGCAGGCATCACATTCATAAGTACGGAAGATGGATAAACAGCCTTACCGCCCGGCACATACACACCGACTCTCTGAAGAGGAGTAACCTTCTGTCCAAGAATCGTTCCATCCGGTTTGCTGTCGAACCAGCTGTTCTGACGCTGTTTTGCGTGAAAGCTTTCGATATTTTTTAGTGCCTTGCGAATGACTTCAAGAAGGGATTCATCCACTTCTTCATAGGCTTCCTGGATTTCTTCTTCCGTTACCAGAATATTTTCAGTTGTAATCTCTGCGCCGTCAAATTTTCTGGTAAATGCAAATACTGCTTCATCCTTCTTCTCTTTTACTTCACTTAAAATAGCCTGAACACTTGCTTCATACTGTCCATAGCTGTTCGGACTTCTTTTCAGAAGATCCTCTAAAAGGTTTTGCATTGTGTCTTTATTCAGCTTTTGTATTCTCATCGTCTTATGCCTCTCCTTTCAAAATCGTCCGCATATTCATAAGCAGTTCTTTGATTCGTTTACTTTCCAGACGCATGCTGACCGGATTTACGATCATTCGCGCTGACAACGGGCATACTTCTTCTAATACGGTAAGTCCATTCTCTCTTAAAGTGGAACCGGTCTCTACAATATCAACGATTATTTCTGAAAGTCCTACGATCGGTGCAAGCTCGATTGATCCGTTCAGTTTAATGATCTCAACCGTCTGATGTCTTGTATTGTAAAAATAATCCTTCGCAATCGCCGGATATTTGGTAGCAACACGGATCAGCTCATGATTGTCAAGACATGCTCTTGCCTCTGCCGGTCCGCAGACACACATCCGGCATTTTCCAACCCCCAGATCCAGCACTTCGTGAACCTTTCTTCCTGCCTCAAGGATCGTATCTTTCCCCACAACCCCGATATCGGCTGCTCCGTATTCTACATAAGTAGGAACATCAGGTCCTTTGGATAAGAAGAATTTGAGCTTCAGTTCTTCATTTACAAAAATCAGTTTTCTTGAATCTTTATCCTTCATCTCTTCGCAAGTGATTCCCATCTTCTCCAGCAGTTCCAATGTCTGGTTTGCAAGTCGTCCCTTACAAAGGGCAAATGTTAAATATCTTGTATCGTTCATCTTTAATCCCTACTCTTTATAATTTTTTGTTCACCGGTCTCAAGGTTAAACATCCTGATCTGATTGGTATTTTGAAGATAAAGCATACCTCCGGCAAGATTTCTCTTACCATATTCCAGATAAAATTCTACCGGTTTTTCCTCTTCCTTCATAAGTAATTCTGTATTCTTATCCTTGTTTCTGAATTCACGTGCAAGAAGAACCGCATCTTTCTGCCTTCCTTCATCGTAAACAACAAGTGTATTTTTCTGTCCATGTGGAATCTGGATTTTCTGCCTCTGAAGGGCATTCATCAGCTCATCGATTACGATGGCAAATCCGATGGAAGGCATCCTCCTTCCAAACTTTTCAACCAGCTGATCGTATCGTCCTCCCTTTACGATCGCATCACCGGTTCCGAAGGTATAACCGCGGAAAATAATTCCGGTATAGTATCCGTACGTGCCGCACATGCTGAGGTCGAAGCTCACATAGTCTGCCACATTATATGCTTTCAGCACGTCGTAAATGGCTTCCAGACGTTTGATTGCTTTAATGGCTTTTGCATTTGGAGCAATGTGTTTTGCCGCATCAAGAACTTCTTTTCCGCCCACAAGATCGGATAAAGCGGCAAAGGCACCTCGCGTACCCTTCTTCACATCTGCTTCTGCAAGAAGTTCATCCACACCGTAGAAATTCCTGTTTGCGATCAGCTCGCGAAGACGCGCTTCGGTCTCTTCATCAACCTTCGCATCATCCATCAGACTCTGGAAGAAATCTACATTTCCTACATTGATCTGAAACTCTTCAAGTCCCGCCTTTTTCAGGCAATCTACCACAAGCGCAAGCATCTCGGCATCGGCATCTATGTGGTCAAGGCCCAGAAACTCAGCGCCAAGCTGTGTACTTTCTCTTAAACGTCCCTGATAACTGGAATGATTAATGAAGGTACTTCCAACATAGCAAAGCCTTGCCGGAAATTCATTTTCACCAAGAAGGGTTGCGGCCACACGCGCGATCTGCGGTGTCATATCCGGCCTTAATACAAGGGTGTTCCCTTCACGGTCGAAAAATTTGTATAATTCTTTTGATGGAATTGTTCCAATCTCTTTGCGAAATACATCAAAGAATTCAAATGTCGGTGTCTCTATATCATGATATCCGTATAAATGGAGCACTTTATGGAGGCGGTTTGTCAGTGCCAGCTTTCTTGCACACTCATCCTTATAAATATCTCTGACTCCCTCGGGGGTATGTAATAACTGCTTCATAAATTGATTACTCCTTTATTGTTCTGATTTGTTATCCTATTTATAAATATGTTCACTTTAGCGTGCTACCATGCTAAAATATAGCCTTGTTGTATTATAAGAAGTTTCTTCTTGATTGTCAAGGTCTATCTTCACGTAAATCCAAGTCTTTTTGCAACATTTCCAAATAAGGAATGAAAACGCCGCCTCTAAGCTCCATAAAAAAGGACGGGTCAAGCTCCTCAAACCGCACACTTTTTCTTCCGCCGTCCTCAGCCCTGTCCCAGAATTTCTTCATTTCCTGAAAACGCATATAGTAAAGCTCATTTCTTGCACTATAATAAATGAGGAGGAAGGCAACGCCCTCCTGTTTTTCGAAATTCTCCATAAATCTTACCTGATGTTCATGAATATTATGGAGTGGAAATGTATCTGTGTTGCATTCTTTCGCATCAAAGCAGACGGGGATTCCCTGAATCGCACCGATATAATCAACGGTACTTCGCTGGTCAAAATAGGCAAGTGTGATATGTCTGTGCTCTTTGTCCATTTTTACCGGCGTGATCGGAGTCGGAATTTTCTGGATCAGTGCAAGATTCTGCTCCAGATAACGTTCATTTGTGCGGTTGATAAACTCTTCTAATGTTGATCCTCGAAGACCTCTTGAATTCCAGGTTCCCATTTAAGGTACTCTCCTTTGATGATTTTTACCATAATTTCGGGCACCGGCGCAGATATAGTTTTGCCGGAAATCCCCTTAAGTGCACCATTGCAACTTACAAATTCCATTCTCCATGCATGAAGAAGCTGGTACTCCAAACGGTACTTCTTTTTAAAATACGAGTTTATCTTGGACGATCCATATTTATAATCTCCGATCACAGGATGACCTATCGAGGAAAGATGGGCACGGATCTGATGGGTGCGTCCGGTGATAAGATGCACTTCCAGAAGCGTCAGCCTGTCATCATGCGCAAGCGGCCGGTAAGCGGTCTCGATTTCCTGCATATCCGGTTTTTCCTTTGGACTTACTGTTACCTTATTGGTTTTATCATCTTTTTTCAGCCAGCCATGAATGTACTGTTCTTCTTTTACAATGCCGCTGACAATCGTAAGATAATATTTTTTCATGGTGCGGTCGTGAAACATCTCGCTAAGCTGCTGAAGAGCACGGAGCGTCTTACCGGCAGCTACCAGCCCACTTGTATTTCTGTCAAGTCGATTACAGATACCGGGCTTAAAGCTTTTCAGCTCATCTGACGAAATACTGCCTGCTTTTAGTAGATAGGCAATGATATATTCGTTCAGAGACACATCCTGTGGTTTCGCTTTCTGTGATAAAATCCCCGACGGCTTATTTACAAACAGTACATCATGGTCTTCGTAAATAACTTCAAACGGAATCGCTTCTTTGCTCAAACGAAGGAATTCATCCTGCACTTCTTCTTTGTTTCCCGATAATTTCTGTATGGTATCATCAGAAAGAAAAAGCGTAATCTCATCACCGATATTCAGTTTTTCATTTCCTTCCGCTCTTGCTCCATTCAGTTTGATATTCTTTTTCCGAAGCATTTTATAGAAAAAACTTTTCGGCGCTGCGCTTAAATATTTCGCAAGAAGCTTATCCATTCTTTGCCCCGCCTCGTTTGGTGAAACTATGATTTTCTTCATGGCGAACTCCTTTTAAAGGGAAATATCCATGATGAGCTCTTTGATCTCATCTTCCAGACGGTGATCGTCTGACTTTTCAATAGCGGCAATATTATTCATTCCTTCCGCACGGCTTAAGAAAGCAACATAATCGTTAAATATTTTAACCGTAACTTTTTCAATCTTATTCTGTGTAAGGATGGATTTGATATGTCTTGCACAATAATTGGTATCGACCTTTTTATCCTTTGCATAACCGCAGACCGTCTTTCCGGAAATCGCGATTGCCTGTATCGGCATTGCCTTTCTTTCACTTGTGATGACAAGATCATATAGCATGGTCAGGTACTCTGTCACACCGGAAATTTCCAGTTCTGTAGCCTCATTCAAAGAATGGTGCGGCACTAACATGATCAAATTCACAAACGCTCTGCAGGTAGGAAGACACACTAAAATGGCTACCAGTGTAAACATATTCAGTCTTGTATGATTCAGAAGATATCCCGCGATCAAAAGTCCTGCAATCAGCGCAGCTTCCAGTAAAATTTCAACAGTAAGACGTACCTTTCTGGATTTCAGATATCCTGCTTCTCCTTTGTTAATCTTCATAATTTCATCCCCTTATCCTTTAGTTTTTATCGTTTTATTTTTCCGGCTTTCTCCATAATTTCCAGAATCAGGCGGTGCGGAAGTAGTTTCGATGCGATATATGCTGCCTTCATCGGAAAGCCGCAGACGGATATGTCGTGCCTTTCTTTTGCATCAATGAGCGCCTGCCTTACAACAGCCGAAGCAGTCGACATAACGCTTTTCTTCATCAGACTGTCATTCGTTCCCGCAACATTGAAAAACTCTGTATCCACAGGTCCCGGACAGACCGCAGTGACTGAAATTTCTTTTTTCTCAAGTTCTTTACCGAGTCCTCTGGAAAAACTGAGTACATAAGATTTCGTCGCTGCATAGACATTAAATCCGCTTTGCGGGCAAAATGCAGCGGCACTTGCCACATTTATGATTCTGCTTCCTTTCCCCATATAAGGGAGACAGGTAATCGTCATCTCTGTAAGACCACGGCAGTTCAGATCGATCATACGAAGCTGAAGTTTCTTATCTTCTTTTACTATCTCTTCCACCGTTCCCATTTTCCCGAATCCTGCCGCATTTACAAGAAGCCTCACATCCGGATTCTGATTCTCCAGACGATTTTCCATCTGCCTGTAGATCAGATAATCCTCCATATCTCCTGCGAAAACGCGGACATACACCGGAAGGCGGTTTTTTAATTCTTCAAGACGATCTGCTCTTCGGGCCACGACCCAGATTTCATCCAGATTCTTTATGCACCGGGAAATCTGGCATACGAATTCCCTTCCGATTCCCGATGAAGCTCCGGTAACAATTGCGATTCTCATAGGATCACCTCTTCTTTTTCTGAGATTTTTTCTTTGCACCATTATTATATTTTTCAGAATGCAGTTTACGGGGACGGATCAGGCACTTTTCTCCGAATCCCACCAGATCCATTCGTCCGGTCTTTTTAAGAGCTTCCATAACAAGATCATAATTCTGCGGATTCCTGTACTGTATGAGTGCTCTCTGCATCGCTTTCTCATGCGGATTTTTCGGAACATAGACCGGTTTCATCGTCCTCGGATCCACACCAGTATAATACATACAAGTTGAAATCGTAGACGGTGTCGGATAAAAATCCTGAACCTGCTCCGGCATATACCCCAGATCCCGTAAATATTCAGCCAGCCTTACCGCTTCCTTCAGGGTAGACCCCGGGTGTGAAGACATCAGATAAGGTACAAGATACTGTTTGAGTCCCATCTGTCGGTTCAGCTTTTCGTATTTCTTCGTAAATTTCTCGTAAACTGCATTTTCCGGCTTACCCATCATCTGAAGCACTTCATCTGCCACATGCTCCGGTGCTACTTTTAGCTGCCCGCTTACGTGGTATTTACAAAGTTCCCGGAAAAAAGTATCATCCGCATCGGCAAGCAGATAATCAAAACGAATTCCCGATCGTATAAAAACCTTCTTCACTTTTGGAAGCTCCCGAAGCCTTCGAAGCAGCTTCAGGTAATCCTTATGATCTGCGATCAGGTTCTTGCAGGGCTTCGGGAAAAGGCACTGCTTGTCAGGACAGGCTCCGTATTTCAGCTGCTTCTTACATGCCGGTGCACGGAAATTCGCTGTAGGACCGCCTACATCATGAATATACCCTTTGAAATCCGGATCTTCGGTAAAATTCTTTGCTTCCTCGATCAGTGATTCATGGCTTCTGGTCTGAATGATCCTTCCCTGATGGAAAGTCAGTGCACAAAAGCTGCAGCCCCCGAAACATCCCCTGTTACTGATCAGGCTGAACTTCACCTCGCTGATCGCCGGGACTCCGCCCAGTTTTTCGTAGGAAGGATGGTATGTTCTCATATAAGGAAGACTGTATACATCATCCATTTCCTGCTGGGAAAGAGGCTTTGCCGGTGGGTTCTGCACTATAAAAAGATGATCCGAATAGGGCTCTACAAGCCTTTTTCCTGAAAATGGATCGGTATTTCGGTATTGTATATAAAAACTTTTGGCATAAAGCATTTTATCTGCCTTCATATCCTCATAGGATTCCAGCATGACGGCATCATACACACTGTCCAGGCTTTTCACTTTGCAGACCGTTCCATCGATATACGTAATGTCTTTCACGTCAAGTCCTGCATCTAAAGCTTCTGCAATTTCAATGATCGACCGTTCTCCCATTCCATAGGAAATCAGATCCGCTCCGGAATCCAGAAGAATGGAACGCTTTAATTTATCTGACCAGTAATCATAGTGGGCAAGTCTTCTTAAACTTGCTTCAATTCCACCTAAAATTATCGGCGTCTTCTTATAAGTCTGCCGGATAAGATTTCCATATACCACTGCAGCATAATCAGGACGCTTTCCCATGACGCCTCCCGGTGTGTAAGAATCCTGATGACGCCTTTTCTTGGAAACGGTATAATGATTGACCATGGAATCCATATTTCCTGCTGAAACAAGAAATGCAAGTCTGGGTTCCCCGAATTCATTGATGCTATCCGGATCTTTCCAGTCAGGCTGTGCGATGATACCGACACGATAGCCATGCGCCTCCAGAAGCCTTGTAATGATCGCATGACCAAAGGAAGGATGGTCTACATAAGCATCTCCGCATACATAGACAAAGTCCATCTGATCCCAGCCTCGTTCTTTCATTTCTTTTTTACTGATAGGTAAAAATCCCTGACTCATTTATAATACCTCGAACGTTTGATTTGCAATATCATAATAGCTGTAGATATAATAATCCGCCAGCTCTCTTTTCTTCTTCTCCTGCGGTCTGGAAAATGTATCATCCACCGCACAGACCGTCATTCCCGCATTCTTACCAGCCAGAATGCCATTCGGTACATCTTCGAATACCAGGCAGTACTCCGGTTTGATCTTAAGCTTTCCGGCGGCCGCCAGATATACATCAGGAGACGGTTTTCCCTTATTCACCTCACAAGAGGTACAGACCACATCAATCAGATCCTGTATCTTAAGAGCTTCAAGCGTCGCTTCAGCCAGTTTCCTGTCATTGCTTGTCGCGATGGCTGTCTTTATGTTTCTATTACGAAGTTCGGCAAGGAATTCTCTTACCCCTTCTTTTAAACAGACTTCGTGAGTATACTTGTGGAGAGCCATTTCATACCATTCTGCCTTAAGCTCTTCCAGCGTTTTATGGATCTCAGGGAAAATGTCAAGATAATACTCTGCAGTCTCTGTAAAGCTTTTTCCTTCTATCTTTTCATAAAAATCATCTGGAACGGTCAGATGAAAATTTTCGATATATTCTGCATCGACTGTCACCCAGACCCACATGGAGTCAACTAAAGTTCCGTCCAGGTCAAAGATCACAGCCTCTTTCTGCTCTAACATAACTTACTCAACTCCTCTTCCGATAGCTCGCGGTATGCTCCCTTCTCAAGCGCGGGATCCAGCGTAAGTGTTCCAATGGACTCCCTCTTCAGATAGGTCACTTTCTTTCCTCGTGCTTCAAACATTCGCTTCACCTGGTGAAAACGGCCTTCCTGAATCGTAAGAAGGACCTCGGACTGGCATCCGGAGGAAAGAATCTCAAGTCTTGCAGGAAGCGTAAGCTTCTCATCTCCGATATCGATTCCTTCGGAAAATGCCTCTGCATCCAGATCATTCACGCATCCATCCACCTTCGCATAATAAACTTTATCCACGTGCTTTCCCGGTGCTAAAAGGCGGTGCGCCAGATCCCCGTCATTCGTGATCAAAAGAAGCCCTTCTGTATCCTTATCCAGTCTGCCTACAGGAAACAGATCCTTCCGCTTCTGCCCGGTGATTAGATCGATAACCGTCTTCTCCTTAGGATCGCTGGTTGCTGACACGTATCCTGCCGGCTTATTTAACATATAATATTCGTTCTTATGATAAACGACTTCTTTTCCGCCAACCGTGATCCGGCAGCTGGAAGTATTAACCTTCATTTCCGGTCTCTTTACAGTTTCACCATCCACGGTTACGACTCCATGGCGGATATATTTTTTTATCTCACTTCGGGTTCCGATTCCCATATCGGCAAGATATTTATCTAATCGAATCATGCGGACTGGTTCCTCCATCCTGGCAGATATTTATTCTTCAAAGTTCCACCGGCAAGTTTGCCCCAGCCAAGAGAGTATCCATCTACAAGGACGAGATGCCAACCTTTGGCACTTGCATTTACAAGATCATCCACTTCGATCGTCTCTCCCTTAAGATACCTTTGTACACGCTCATCCCGGGCATCCAGTGAAATTGTATGTGCGTAATCATCTGCCGCCAGATTCATCGCAAGCGCCTGGCTTGGCTCAAAACGTTTCTTCTTTAATTCTCCAAGCAGAAGTCCTGTGCGAAGGAAACGAATACCCTTTAAATCAGGGAGGTTTTCCGGCATATAATAAACTCTTTCTCCGTGTATATCAAGCCGTTCCGGTAGAAGAGGCCACGACACATTCTTGAAGAAATCACTAAGTTCCTCCGGAATCTTTTTTACTCCTTTTGCCGCAGATAACGAGCAGTTTACTTTTAAATCGCTCTCACCTTTTCTAAGAAGCGCAAGAAAATGTCCTTCTCCTTTCATGCGGTGCGGGAAGATGCGAACGGTTTTCGTAAGCTCCGGAATTCCTTCGTCAACAAAAGACGGAATTCCCTGTGCAAATCCTTCATAAGATTCCATTTCCAGAATTTCAAATTCAGGATATTCTCGCAAGAGATGCATGACGGTTCCCTCGTTTTCCTCCGGATCAAATGTACAGGTGGAATAAAGCATCATACCGCCGGGCCTAAGCATCCTTGCCGCCTGTGTGATAATGCTTCTCTGAAGCTTTGCAAAGAAAGCAGGACCATGCTCCTCCCATGCCTTCACCATCTTCTTGTCTTTGCGGAACATTCCTTCTCCCGAACACGGTGCATCAATCAGAATTTTATCAAAATATCCGGTAAAATAATTTTCCAGCTTACCGGGTTCTTCACTTAAGACCAGCATATTACCGATACCGAATACTTCCAGATTCTTAAGAAGTCCTTTGGCTCTGGAACTGCTGATATCATTGGCAACCAGTACTCCTTCCCCCTGAAGCTTTGCTCCAAGTTCCGTCGCCTTGCCTCCGGGCGCCGCACATACATCGAGTACCCTTTCCCCCGGGAATACAGGCAGACGATTTGCAGGGGTCATGGCGCTTGGCTCCTGCAGATAATAAAGTCCCGCAAAATAGTATGGGTGCTTTGCAGGTGAAATCTGATCCCCGTCATAGTAAAAACCATTCTCGATCCACGGGATCGGCGTCAACTCAAACGGTGAGATTTTCAGAAAATCTTCCACCGAAATCTTTCTTGTATTAACTCTTAATCCATAATACCGCGGCTCATCATAACAGCGGATATATTCGTCAAATTCATTGCCCAACAGGCGTTTCATTTTATCTTCAAACAGATCTGGCAAATTAATCATGAATCGTTCCTCCATATCATTTAAGTATAACATAGTTGATTTGAACAGGAAAGTTTTTTCTATTCGAATCATATAAATAAGTGAAATCTCTGATTAAGGCGGTTTTTTTGATGAAACGCATGATGACGGCTTTATTCCTGATCACACTTTTCATTCTTATGCTTGCTTTTCCCAGTCCGGTTTTATCCGGTGGAAGATACGGACTTCTTCTCTGGTTTCATACAGTTCTTCCCACTTTATTTCCTTTTATGGTCCTTACCGGTCTTCTTGCGAATACCAGTGCGCTTTTTCTCGTATCAGAGCTGCTGCATCCGGTAACCGGTAAATTATTTCGGATATCGCCAAACGCTTCCCTTGCCGTTATGACCGGGTTTCTCTGCGGATATCCGATGGGCGCAAAGGTGACCGCTGATCTGGTAAAGAATGAACAGATTACATATTCAGAAGGCGAATATCTGCTTTCTTTTTGCAATAATACGAGCCCCATGTTCGTGATCAGTTACATATTTACCCAGATATTAAGGAGAACGGATCTTGCGCTTCTTAGCCTTGGAATCCTGATATTATCCAGCGTGATCTGCAGTTTTCTGTTTCGGAAATATTATAAGGACAAGAGCAGGAATCCATCGAAAATCCAGCAAAAGCAATCAACTTCCAACTCAAAAAGCATCCTGCAGCTTCTGGATGAGTGTATCATAGGAAGTAGTGAAGCAATCATCAAAATCGGAGGGTACATCATCCTCTGTTCCATTTTTATCTCCTTGCTGAGCCTCATTCCCATTGAAAATATTCTGTGGAACAGTATGCTTCTCCCATCCATGGAAATCACTTCCGGAATACAGATGATCTATGATAGCGGACTTATTTTTCCGGTCCGCTATACTCTCATAATGGCACTCACCTCGTTTGGTGGAATCAGCGCCGTATTACAGACAAGATGTATGACATCCGAGGTCGGTTTCTCCATGACCGGATATATAATAGAAAAGCTGATCACCGCATTGGTGACCAGCCTGTTTTCATTCTTGTTCATTTGGCTTTATTCCTGAAGAAATACCTTGCTCCCCTTATTATTCAACCGGTAATTCTTCTGTTCCGAATTCCGCGTCCAGCCCACGAGATGACTTGTCCGGAATTTCCAGTTCTGCACGGTTGTTGCGTACAACATCGTAACATTCCTGGAGAGAATTTACAAGACCGTCATATTTGGTCGTATAGCTGTCAAGTGTATGTCCGATGATGCTCTCTGCATTTGCAAGAAGATCATCTGCATACTGCATAGCACCGATGCGGATATCGTTCGCGTCGTTTGTCGCATTGTCAAGTATCTGCTGAGCCTGCTCTGTCGCTGCCATAACGATCTCATTCGCCTGTGAGTAAGCCTGCTGCATGATCTCATGCTCGCTTACCAGTTCGTTCGTATGGATCTGCGCTTCCTCGATCATACTTTCTGCTTTGGACTGCGCATCTGCAAGAATCGCATCTTTATTTGCGATGATCTTCTGATAGCGCTTGATCTCATCCGGAGTCTTCATACGGAGTTCACGAAGAAGTTCGTCCATCTGATCTTTATTTACAATAATCTTAGTTGTAGATAAAGGCTGGAATTTACAACTGTCGATGTACTCTTCAATCTCCTCAATAATCTGTTCAATACGGCTGCTCATAATTTACACTCTCCTTCTTGCCGTTTAGCGGTACGGCATTTTATCTTTTATTCTTTCAGCTACAGCTTCCGGAACAAATTGAGAAATATCCCCGCCGAAAGCCGCAACCTCTCTTACGGTCGTAGAACTCAGATAAGAATATTCAAGACTTGTGGTAAGAAACATCGTATCCACGTCCGGCTGCAGTTTATGATTCGTCTGTGACATCTGCAGCTCATATTCAAAATCTGTGATCGCGCGAAGTCCACGGATTACAACTTTGGCATCCATCTCTTTCGCAAAATCAACTAAAAGACCGTCGAACGGTACGATTCTTACATTCGGCAGGTCACTAGTTACTTCCTCTAACATTTTAACACGTTCTTCTACAGAAAACAACGGAATTTTTGCTTTATTCATCAGTACACCGACAATCAGTTCATCCACAATATTGCAGGCTCTCTTCATGATGTCGAGGTGTCCGTAGGTGACAGGATCAAAACTTCCTGGATAAATTGCTCTTAACATGGGTCTTCTCCTTTTAGCTGTACGAATACATGTGCATTCGTCTTGTATTCTTTCCGTTTAACCAAAGAGAATCCAAACTCCTCAAGATAGGAAAAATCCGTTTCCAGCGAAGCTTCCACAATAACAAGTGCGTCTTCTTCGAGAAGATCGGATGTGGCAAGATATTCCAGTACCTGCTTCTCCATCAGATGATTGTATGGAGGATCCATAAAAACATAGTCGAATTTACGGTGTCCTTCCATCTTCCTGAGTGCTCCGATAACGTCCTCTACCAGAACGTCTGCCTGGTCTGCAAGATGAGTTTTGGTTAGATTTTCTCTGATACAGGAAGCTGCCCGCGGGTTCTTCTCGACAAAGACTGCGCATTTTGCGCCTCTACTGAGTGCTTCGATGCCGATTCCCCCGCTTCCTGCGAAAAGATCAAGAAAACTCGAATCACAAAGTCCATGTGAAATCATGTTGAACAAAGTCTCTTTGATTCTGTCAGTGGTGGGACGGGTATCCATCCCTTCGATTGTTTTCAGTTGTATGCGCCGTGCTTTCCCTGCTATTACTCTCATCGTATTCTCCCAGTTAAATTTCCCGTTTATTATAATCTCTCCTATAGAAAGCTGTCAAACTATTTGTCCCAATGTACCTTTAATTGTGCAAAAGGTATCTCAATACCGTTTTCATCCAAGGTCAGTTTGATCGTCTCCAATAGTCTCCATCTTGCAGGCCAATACTTCTCTGTTTTCACCCAGGCGCGCACGCCGAGAACAACAGAACTTTCTCCCAGATCATGTACAAAAACGAAATGCTCCTTGTCCTTTTCTACATCCTCGTCATTTTCAAGGAGATGACTTAGGAGCTCTTTCGCCTTTTTCAGATCAGAGTCATATGAAATATCGATACGAAGATCCAGCTTCAGAAAATTTTTATCCGTAAAATTGGTAAGACTGGTATTTGCCAGTGTACCGTTCGGAATGACGATCGTTTTGTTGTCCACCGTTGTAAGCTTGGTATAAAAAATCTGGATTTCTGTTACTGTTCCTTCATTTCCATGATTATCTTCAACAATATAATCCCCTACTACGAAAGGCTTTAAAAGCAGGATCAGCATTCCTCCTGCAAGATTGGAAAGACTTCCCTGCAGGGCAAGGCTGACAGCCATACCACCGGAAGCAATGAGAGCTGCTGTCGATGTTGACTCAATTCCCAATTCATTCGCCAGATAAAGGACCAGAAGAATGTGCAGACCGAACTTTAATAGAGAATCCACGAATTGGCAGGCGCCTTTGTCGGTATTCGTTCGTTCCAGTGAAGTTCTGACAATCTTTCTTGTCCAGTTGATCAGCCTGTGGCCAATATAGAAAAAGAGCATCACCATCAGAACTCTGATTCCAAATGAAAGGACTTCCGGCCCTTTATTCTGTATAAACTTATTAAATGTGCCGATTTTCTCTACCGTCTCTTCGGCAGTATCCGCAAGTACCTGCGTTGATTCTGCCAGAAATATAATCGAATTACTTAACATCATTGACTGCTTCCTCCTTCAGTGCCAGAAATACGGCAAGATTCCCCCGCTTTCCGCCCGAAGCTCTGTGCGAAAACAGAAGATCCGGATTACAGCAGGTACAAAGATTTGTGACTGCCAGATGTTCCGGCAGGATTCCTGATTCCAGAAGAACGTGTTCATTTGCCTTCCAGAGATTGAGCTGATATTTTCCATTCTCTTTTTTATAGTAGAGATCCTTCCAGAGTTCTTCTGCAAATGACTTCTGGAATTCCAGAATCACATCTTCACTTACTTCATAGCAATCCTGGCAGATCGAAGGTCCTATGGCAGCCAGAATATCTTCCGGTCTGCAGCCGTATTCTCTTTGCATAGTCTCGACCGTGACCTGTCCCATCCTGGATGCGGTTCCGCGCCAGCCTGAGTGACTGGATGCGATCACCCGTTTTACCGGATCCACAAATAGAAGCGGAACACAGTCTGCGTAAAAGGTCACAAGACAAATTCCCGGAACGTTGGTGACAAGTCCGTCTACATCGTCATAATCCCTTTCACGGATCACACCTTTTCCTGCATCTTCGGCGGTGACAATTCTAACATTAGTCGTATGTGTCTGGCGGGAGCAAACCATTTTTTCCGGTGATACTCCTACTGCCGCTGCCATTCTTTTATAATTTTCAAGAACACATTCATCCTTATCACCTCTGGTAAAGCTTAGATTCATGGAAGAATAAATCCCCTCACTTACGCCTCCAAGTCTTGTGGAAACTCCGTGATTTACCACTTTTGTATTTTCAAAAAGCGGATACTGAAGGAATGGCACGCCCGACACATTTTTCTCTGTGTACACCTCTTGGTTATCTTTATATTGTAGTCCTATACTCATTCTTACACTCCTGTATAATCAAATGCATTTTTTATCCATGTAATTTCTGTACCTGCAATTCCGATCACATCAAAACGGCAAGACTTTTCAGTCTGCCCTGTCTTGACGAGATAATACATCGCCGTCTGTGAAATCTTTCTTTGCTTTTGAAAGGAGACTGCCTCTAATGGGACATTCGTCCGGGAGGTATTTCTGTATTTCACCTCACAGAAAACGAGTTCTTCCCCGTCCTTTGCAATGATATCAATTTCACCGCTTCGGCAATAGAAATTGTACTGCAGAATTTCGCACCCCTGCTTTTCAAGATATTTGCCGGCCTCCTGTTCGTAGCCGGCACCGGTTTTCCTTCTATTTGTGCGGATCTTACCCGTTCCCATCTATTCTTCTCCGATAAATTTTTTAATAAAAGTACGTCTATGTATCGGTGTAGGTCCGAGTTTTTTCAATGCCGCTATATGTGCAGCCGATCCATACCCCTTATGCTCGGCAAACCCATATCCGGGAAGAACTTTATCATATTCAACCATCAAACGATCCCTGGTTACCTTGGCGATCACACTTGCAGCCGCTATGGAAAGGCTCTTTGCATCACCTTTTATGATTGGGACCTGCTTTTCGCCGATCTGCGGGATCGTGACGGCATCGTTTAAAAGAATCTGCGGTTTCGGATCCAGCTTACCCAAAGCCTCCCTCATTGCCTCGTAAGTTGCCTGCAAAATATTGATTTCATCAATCCGCACAGGACTTGCCATACCTACACCTACCGATACTGCTTTTTCCATAATTTCTTCAAACAACTCTTCTCTTCGTTTGGCAGAAAGCTGTTTGGAATCGTTCAAATATAAAATACGACAATCGGGAGGCAGAATAACCGCAGATGCCACAACCGGACCTGCCAGAGGCCCGCGGCCTGCCTCATCAATTCCGCATACGATTCCATAACCGGAGTATTCTCTCTCATAGGAGAGCATTGTATCCAGTCTCTGAAGCTCCAGACGCATTTTTTCGTCTTGTTTTTTGTATTTACTGATAAGCTTTACGACACCCTGTCGCTCGTCTGAGGCGTATTTCTCATAAAGCTCGTCTCTTCCGCCCGTGGCAAGACGAAATTCTTCTTCAATTTCTTTAATACTCTTCTTATCCATGTTTGACAACTCCGATTTTATTGAACGGGTAAATACGAACCCATGCTCTTCCGATCAGCTGGCTTCTCGTCAGAACGCCTACACTCGGTTCGCGGCTGTCACTGCTGTGATTCCGGTTATCTCCCAGTACGAAATACTCATCCTCCCCCAGCGTAATGGGTTCTGCAGCGATACCGGCATTATTCATAGGCTCTGCACCGTAATTCTCATCCAGCAGTTCCCCGTTGATGTAGACTGCCCCGTCTTTCACCTGGACGGTTTCTCCGGGAAGTCCGATGATACGCTTGATATAATAGGTATTTTCCGCATGTTGATATGGAAATACGATCACATCATATCGCTCAGGATCCCGGAAACGATAAGAAATCTTGTCCACGATCAGATTGTCACCGTCACTTAATGCCGGTTCCATGGAATGCCCGTCAACTTTAGTCCTCTGTCCCACGAAGGTAATGATCAGGTAAGTAATAGCGATGACAAACAGAAAATAAAGCAGCCAGCTTGCAAGCTCTTTAAAAAATCCTGAAATTTCCCTGGTTTTTCCTGCCGCGTTCATCATATTTGGTTCCGTATTATGCTTCATTGTCATACTCCTTTACAAATTCAAGCGTGATAGGTCCGATTTTGCCATTTCTGAAATCATCCAGAAGCATAGATGCTGCCTTCTGGGTATCCAGTTCATTTCCTCTTACAAGGCAATGGCGGCTTTCTGCGATCAGTTCCAGCATCTTATAGTTATCCTCTACTTCTTCAATTGTATATTTATCGGCAAGTCTTCCTGGATATGCCTTTTTGAGGAAACCGCAAAGCTCGGCCGCAAGCTCTTCAATATTCATGATTTCATCCTTGATTGAGCCGATAAATGCGAGCCTTAGTCCCACGATCTGATCTTCGAATTTCGGCCACAGAATTCCAGGAGTGTCAAGCAGTTCCACATTTTTATTCAGCCTGATCCACTGTTTGCCCTTCGTAACTCCCGGTTTATTTCCGGTCTTCGCGCAGGCTTTACCGGCCAGGGAATTGATAAATGTAGATTTTCCTACGTTCGGAATCCCCACTACCATCGCTCTTACAGGACGGTTTATAATTCCACGCTTCCTGTCCCGTTCAATCTTCTCTTTACAGGCTTCCTGGATCACATTCTGAATGGATTTCATACCACCGCCTTTTCTGGAATTTACTTTTACCACGGAGTATCCTTTTTCCTTAAAAAATGTGACCCATTCCTCCGTGTACTTGTCATCTGCAAGATCGGACTTATTCAGCAAAATCAGTCGTGCTCTGCCCTTCCCAAGTTCATCAATATCCGGATTCCGGCTGCTCATTGGGATTCGTGCATCTACAAGCTCGATTACAAGATCGATCAATTTGATGTTCTCCTGCATCATTCTTCTTGCCTTTGTCATATGTCCGGGATACCATTGAAAATTCATAACTCCACCTCTTTATGTTTTATTTGTAAATAGCTATTCTATCCAGCCGAAACGCTTTCCGAAGGTGATAATAAACCACGCTTTTCCTTCAATCTCAGAACGTTTTACATTACCAATTTCCGGCATCCGGCTGTCGTTACTGCTCTCTCTATTGTCGCCCAAAACGAAAAATTCATCTCCGGCAAGTGTAATTTCTTCGGATGCAAGACCTGGATCCAGAATCTCGGTAGTCTCATACTCTTCTTCCAGTTCTTTGCCATCGATATAAATCTTGCCATCCTCAATCAGAACTGTTTCACCGGGAAGACCTATGATTCTCTTTATGTATGAATGCAGCTTCTCATTTCCGTTTGGCTTAAATATAATGATGTCCCCGCGCTTTGGTGTGCTGGCATCATAGATAATACGGTTTTCAAGGACAATATCTCCGTTTTTTATAATCGGGCTCATAGAATCTCCGATATTGCTGACTCTCTGTCCGAAATACCATACACATACGAATGCGATCAGACATACAATAGCGATCTCAAAGAGCCATTTCAGTGCCCCGGGCACCCATTCAAAACTCATCCTTCTTTTTGTCTCTTTACCAAATTGTAAATCTCTGTGCATGCTTTTCCCTCTGTCTGAATCTATTGTAAATAGTGGTAACTGTTCAAAGCCAGCCTCGAAAACACTTCGTGTTTCCTCAGTGTGGCGAATCTGCTCGACTCTGAACAGTTCAAATAGTGTAAAAAAGGGACAAGTACCTGTTCGTATTTGTCCCTCAAAGCATTTACTATTTTACTAACTCTTTAACTTTTGCGCTCTTACCTACACGGTCTCTTAAGTAGTTAAGTTTAGCACGTCTTACTTTACCTTTACGTACAACTTCTACCTTTTCAACGTTTGGTGAGTGCAGCGGCCATGTCTTCTCTACACCAATTCCGTTAGAAAACTTTCTTACTGTAAATGTCTCTCTTGCTCCGCCGCCCTGTCTCTTTAAAACAGTTCCTTCAAAAATCTGAATTCTTTCGCGGTTTCCTTCTTTGATCTTACCGTAAACTTTTACAGTATCTCCAACTCTGAATTCCGGAGCATCTGCTTTTAACTGTGCTGCTTCAATATTCTTAATAATTTCGTTCATGTGTGTGACCTCCTTCATATTTTGACGTTCTTGAATACGATTTCGTAACAGAGGACCATCTCTTTCTTCTCACAACATGCCATATTTTATCACATCACAGAATAATATGCAAGTACTTTTTTTAGAATTGGGCAAATATATCCGGTATATCTCTACAATTCCAACGCATTCAGAACATTCTTTGGTTCATCGTATATCACAAGATCGGCGTGTTTATCTTTCAAATGCGGTTCCTTATGAACCAGAATCAGCCGACTGCCTTCAAAATACTTAATATAATTATGAAACACATCGGAATCCAGGGAAGTTCCGAGAATAAGAAGTACATCTGCTTTCTCAATCTCTGTGGCTGTCTTTGCGATAATCTGCCCGTCCAACATGTCTCCAAAAAGAGATACCTTTGGACGGATGACAGAACCACAGCTTTCACAGCGGGGAACTTTGGATTGATTCTTAATATACTCACTCGGATAACTCCTCTGGCAGTGAGGACATCTGTTATCGTAAATATTTCCATGTAGATTAATTACATTTTTGCATCCGGCACGCCCTGAGAGATTATAAATATTGCTTGAAATCACGTAATGTATAAGTCCTGCTCTTTCCAACTCTGCCAGCTTCTTCGGAGTATCTCCCGGTTCAATATCGATCAATATTTCATTCCTGTAAAATTCGAAGAACTTATCCGGCCTTGTACTGTAATATCCATCGGAATAAATATACTCCGGTGACACACCATATTTCAGTTCAATCTCATATGCCCGTTCCGGCTTCTTCAGCATATAAATTCCTTCTTCTTCAAGGATGCCGGATCCACAAAGCACGACGGTGTATTTACTCTCCTTTAATGCACGATTCAGACTCTCTATTTTCTGATCCATCATATAGAGTCCCCCTTTCCAGATAACATCATATCTGAAAATATTATACCATACTTTTATAAATTTGTGTTAAAAATACTGTGATTTCTCTTTTTTATCAGTTTGTTTTCTTCTTATCTCTGATTTCTCTTGCAATTTTCCACTCATCTTCCGTGAGCAGTGCATGTTTTAATAAATCAGGACGCCATTTTGCAGTACGGATCACTGATTGTTCTCTTCTCCACTTCTCTACGTTAGCGTGATGGCCGGAAAGAAGAATCGGAGGAACCTGCTTGTCATGCCAGATCTCCGGTCTTGAATACTGCGGGTATTCCAGCAGATTATCCTGAAAGCTTTCAAATTCTGCGGAGACATCATTATGAAGGACTCCCGGAATCAGCCTTGATATCGCATCCACCATCATCATAGCAGGCAGTTCTCCTCCCGTAAGGACATAGTCCCCTGCGGATACATAATCGGTTACGATTTCTTCCAGAACACGCTCATCGATTCCTTCATAATGTCCGCAAAGAAGGACAAGTTCTTCTTCTTTTGCAAATTCTTCTGCCATCTGCTGGTTAAACGGCTTTCCTTGAGGGGAAAGATAGACTACCCTCGGCTTCTTTTCTTCGGAATTACCGATCTTCTCACAGATTGCTGTATAGGTCTGATAGACAGGCTCCGCCTGCATCAGCATCCCGGCTCCGCCGCCGTAGGGATAATCGTCCACACTGTTATGCTTATTGAATGCGTAATCCCGGATATTCCAGGCTTCTATCTTAAGAATCCCTTTTTCTACGGCACGCCCTATAATGCTTGTATTCAGCCCGTTCAGTACCATATCCGGAAATAATGTCATAATATGAAATCTCATTCATTCTCTCCTGTCTGAAAATCTCGGGCACCTGCTGCCCGTGGTATTTATTCTATGAAATCAGTCCATCCATCAGGTGGATCGTCATTTTATTTTCATCTGTGTCCACATCTACAATACAGTCTTTGATCGCCGGGATCAGCACTTCGCCATGTTCTTTGGTATCGATCACATAGACATCATTTGCCCCGGTTTCCAGAATATCTTTTAATATGCCAAATGGTTCTCCGTCTTCTGTACATACAGCCATACCAAGAATATCGGCCATGAAATATTCGTCTTCTTCCAGCTCTACTGCATCCTCGCGCGTAACGAGAAGCGGCATTTTTCTGTATTTTTCAATGTCATTTATATCATTAATTCCCTTAAACTTAAGGATAACATATTGTTTGAAATATTTAACTCCTTCGATTTCAAGCGGCAGATACTCTCTTCCTGTATCCAGGACAACATTCTTCAGATTCTCAAACCTTCTCGGGTCGTCCGTTGTAGGGAATACTTTGACTTCACCACGTATACCATGTGTGGAAGTGATGACTCCTACTTGTAAATATTCTTCCTTCTGCATATCTTCTACCTCGTTATTTATTTTTCAAATCCTGCCATGAGTTGACAGAATTATTGTTGTATTACGAAAAGAAAACGCAGATAAAATTTACCTGCGTTCATTTTCTTACGGTTATTATTGCATAATTTCAACTACGACTTTTTTATCTTCCTTTGCCGCAGCTGCCTTAACAACGGAACGGATTGCTTTTGCAATACGGCCTTGCTTACCGATTACCTTGCCCATATCATTATCCGATACATGCACCTCGATAACGGTTGTCTTGCCTTCCTGTTTCTCGGTAACTACAACGCCTTCCGGATTGTCCACAAGTGCTTTCGTAATTACTTCTACTAAATTTTTCATCACTCGCACCTCCGCGAAGCATCCTATTTTTCAATACCTGCTGCTTTAAAAATCTTTCCAACTACTTCTGTAGGCTGAGCACCGTTGTTTAACCATCTTTTAGCTGCTTCTTCATCTACTTTGAATACGCTTGGATCCTGGTTCGGATCATATGTTCCGATTTCCTCGATGAATCTTCCATCTCTTGGAGATCTTGCATCAGCTACAACGATTCTATAGAAAGGAGCCTTCTTCTGTCCCATTCTTTTTAATCTGATCTTAACTGCCATTTTATTGTCACCTCCTGATAAATTTTCTAAAGTAATTATATATAAACGCGTGAAGCGTATATATCTTAGCGTCCGGGTTAGAACGGCATCTTGAATTTACCGCGCTTCCCACTTTTTCCTCCCATCATGGACGGGAACTGTTTCATCATCTTGCGCATCTGGTCGAACTGTTTGACTGTCCGGTTCACTTCCGCAAGATCCACACCTGCTCCGGCTGCGATTCTTCGCTTTCTTGAAGGATTCAGAAGATCCGGATTACTTCTCTCTTTCGGTGTCATGGAGTAAATGATCGCCTCCACTCTTGCCATCTTACGTTCGGCTTCATCGGAATCGATCTCAGGCATCTTCCCTTTGCCGCCCATTGCACCGAGCGAAGGGAGCATATTCATAACATTCCCAAATCCGCCCATCTTACGCATCTGCTTCATACTTTCCAGATAGTCGTCAAAGTCAAACTGTGCTTTCTTGAGCTTCTCGGTCATCTTCTTGGCCTGCTGCTCATCGATCTCGGCTCCGACCTTTTCAATCAGGCTCAGCACATCACCCATGCCGAGGATTCGCGATGCCATACGATCCGGATAAAACTGCTCCAGATCAGAGAGCTTCTCACCCATACCTACATATAAAATAGGACAGCCGGTTACTGCTTTGATTGAAAGTGCCGCACCACCTCTGGTGTCACCGTCAAGCTTTGTCACGATTACTCCGTCGATACCGATCTGATTGTTGAAATGTTCTGCAACATTCACGGCATCCTGACCTGTCATCGCATCGACTACAAGAATACTCTGATGTACATCCACAGCTTCCTTGATTTCCTGAAGCTCTGCCATCATCTCGTCATCTATATGAAGACGTCCTGCTGTATCAAGAATGATTAGATTGTTGCCGTTCTTTGCCGCATGTTCCATCGCCGCCTTGGCAATATTCGCAGGCTTCTGATTCTCACCCATGGAAAACACTTCCACGCCCTGCTTCTCACCGTTGATCTGCAGCTGCTTAATCGCTGCGGGACGGTAGACATCGCAGGCTACAAGAAGAGGCTTCTTTCCTTTGAGCTTGAACTTACCAGCAAGCTTGGCTGCGGTTGTTGTCTTACCTGCACCCTGAAGACCCGCCATCATGATCACTGTCTTCGCGCTTCCCGGCTGAAGCTTAATCTCAGTTGTCTCAGAACCCATAAGACTTATCAGTTCTTCATTAACAATCTTGATCACCATCTGACCCGGATTCAGTCCGTTCATCACATCCTGACCGACTGCGCGTTCCTGAACATCTTTGATGAACTTCTTGACTACCTTGAAGTTAACGTCGGCCTCAAGAAGTGCCATCTTGACTTCTCTTAGCGCCGCCTTCACATCATCTTCCGTGAGACGTCCCTTGCTTCTCAGGTTTTTGAATACATTCTGAAGTTTTTCTGTTAAGCTGTCAAATGCCATATTATAACTCCTCTATAATCTCGCCTGTAAGATTTCTGACCTTCTGGATCAGTTCCGCCTCACTTGGATTCTCGTAATCTTCCAGTAACAAATTGATTTCATGAACTTTCTGCTTGATAAACATGAACTTCTCGACCAGGTGAAGCTTCTCTTCATAGCCTTCCAGTGTCTTATTGCATCTCTTGATCATATCGTGCACACCCTGACGGCTGATTCCTGCCTCTTTCGCAATCTCACTGAGCGAATAGTCTTCAAGAACAACCTGTTCGTAAATTTCTTTCTGATGCTCTGTGAGCAGTTCACCGTAAAAATCATATAATAATGTTTGCTTCAGAATTTCATCCATCACTTATCACCTGAGATATCATATAATATTTTCTCATTGGTGTCAAGTATTTTTTCTTGACATTTATTCTTTTTTCTTTTTTCGTTTATTGTAACAATTTTCCCACGTGAATCAGGCCGTGCCCTTGTTTATTTTGCGGAAATCCAAGATCTTCGCAGCTTTCCCAGAGATGCATTTTAACTTCCACATTCTTCATGTCAGGATATTTTTCGAGCAAAAGCGCTGTGCACCCGGACACCACCGGTGTTGCCATCGATGTACCGCTCTTTTTCAGATATGGCATATTACTTTGATATGGATACCTGTAATTGCAGGAATAGATACCTGTTCCCGGTGCGGTCACATCCGGCTTTGCGATGCATTCTCCCGTAGGTCCGCATCCCGAATAGGAAAATGCAGACTTTTCCTGCTGAACTTCTGAGGTATTTTTAAGACAGGAGCCTACCGTAATGACCTTTTTGCTGTTCCCCGGCAGTGTAATGCTTCCTTCTCCCGGTCCCATATTTCCGGCTGCCGTAATCACGACCATCCCTGCATCCCAAAGACGGTCTACCCAGTAAACCAGTTTTTTCTCATCTTCATTTCCGGCATGAGGAGCCGTTCCGATGGAAATATTGACGACCCGGATCTTATACCGTTTTTGTTCTCTCAGAATATATTGGATACCGCCTATGACATCCGAAATTCTTCCATCCCCTTTCTGATTTAATACCTTCACAGCAATAAGATCTGCCCTCGGTGCCATACCGACCATCATCCGGTGGCTGCTTCTTCCATCCCCCGCCAAAATCCCCGCCACATGTGTTCCGTGTCCATTATCATCATAAGGGCTCCTTTTTTTCTGAACCATATCCTTCCAGCCGACGATTCGGTATTTCAAATCGGGATGTAAGGCCATTCCGGTATCCAGAATAGCCACACAAACTCCTTTGCCTGTGATTGTACCACTTGTTGTATCCGGACACCAGTAATGAATTTTCTGTTTTAGAGTCTGCATTATATCAGTAACCCTTTTTTATATAGAATATTCAGAAATATGAAAATTGTTTTCTTTTCTTGAAACACTGGCAAGCTATGGCACATATGATAAAGTGTAAAGAAACCTGTTGGAGGGTATATCACATGAGCGAATTAAGTGCAACAAACTGCGGCTGTGGCTGCGAAAATTCTTCTAATTTCGGATGCGGAAGAGGTATTTCTTCCTGCTTCCTGATCCTCATTCTCCTCTTCTGCTGCGGCGGCTTTGGATGCGGCGGCGGACGCTCCGATGACTGGGGAAATAACAGCTGTCTTTGGATCATTCTGATTCTTCTCTTCTGCTGTAACGGCGGTGAAGGCGGCTGCGGCTTTGGCTGTGGATGCTAATTAAGTCTTTTCGAGGGGTGCTAAAAGCAGCACCCCTTATCTTAAAATATCATGCTTCTCGCGGATCCGTTTTCCCGCATTTAAACTTCTTTGTATAGTTCTCTTCTTTTCTTCTTGTTGCTCTGCCTGCCTTTTTTTCTGTAGACATCTTTCATCTATCTCATATACAGAATTTCCATCAATTATAGTTTTAAAATACATTTCAGCCATCCTTTTCTTCTTTTATTATCAGTATATGCAGCACCAGACGTAAATTCTTTTTCACTCGTGCATACTTCTATTTTCCGATTTTTCCTCATATATATTGATAACGCTGTATCCGGGGAATGAAGATGGAAAATAGACCGCCTCTAAAAATGACACCATTTGACCTTATGGTCACGACAGAATTTCTTCAGACCATGAAGCTTATAATTCCCTATTTACCTCCGGATTTTCAGCGTATGGCAGGTATTTATGCCAAACTTACCGAACTGCAAAATGCCATTTACTATTTCCAACCTCCTTATTATAATAGCCGCAGAAGGCGGCTGCGGCAAAAAAAACTGGATGTCCATTCGCTCATGGATGATCTCAGACCTTATCTTACAAAGGAGGCCTGTGATATGTTTGATAACATGGAGCAGGCAGTGGAAATGATGCAGATGATGCAGTCCATGAATATGGAAGATATGATGCAGTCGCAGGGAATGTCTGAAATGTCAGATATCATGAAAATGATGAATACTTTTCAAAATGATCAGAAAGAAGGAAGTGACGCAAATGAACGAATGGCTGAACAACCCGGAAATGAAGAAGATCGATCCGGTCAAGCTGGAACTGATAAAAACAGTTCTGATGCAGACACAGGGGAAAAGCGGAAAAGCTCTTGTTCCTGTGATGATGACGCTGATCACAGGGGCGAATAAAAAGGGAATTCAGTTTACTCCGGAAGAAATCTCATTGATCCTGGATATTCTGAAAGAGGGAAAAACGAAGGAAGAACAGATGCAGATTGACCAGATGGTGCAGATGATAAAGATGGCACAAAAAAAGGGAAGAGCCGCGGGAAGGAATTAAAATCCTTCCCTGCACCGGAAAATCCTCATCTCATTTTACTTTTCAGGACCACGATAATAAAGTCCAAGCATTGTAATATCATCGAACTGTGGTGCGTTTCCGACGAAAGCATCAATCTCTGCTTTTACTGCCGGCAGGAACTCTTCCGGAATAGCATGCGGATTTCTGTTAAGAGCCAAAAGCATACGTTCTGTACCAAAGAGCTGCTGATCCGCATTCGTCGCCTCCGGGACACCGTCTGTATAGACGTAAAAGCTGTCCCCCTCCTGAAGCTGCAGCTCATACTCACGGTATCTCGCACCTTCCATACCCGCAAGTACGAAGCCGTGTTTATCTTTCAGTAGTTCAAAAGAACCCTCCCGCTTGCAGATTGCCGGATATTCGTGCCCGGCATTCGCGCAGACCATTTTTCCGGTTGAAATCTGTAAAATACCGATCCATACCGTAACAAACATCTCTGCATCATTATTTTCACAAAGCTGATTGTTGACCTTTTCCAGAATTTCTTTCGGAGAAGCGCCTGTCTGGGCACTGTTCTTTAAAAGCGTCTTTGCAATCACCATAAACAGCGCCGCCGGTACTCCTTTTCCGGAAACATCTGCGATTACCATGGCCAGATGGTCTTCATCTACCAGGAAGAAATCGTAGAAATCGCCTCCCACTTCCTTTGCCGGCTGCATTGTAGCGTACACATTAAATTCCGGTCTATCCGGAAATGCCGGAAAAATACACGGAAGCATGCTTGCCTGAATCTGGGTTGCAACACTAAGCTCCGCCCCGATTCTTTCCTTTTCGGCTGTCACTTTTTCAAGGTTATCGATGTATTGCTCCAACTCTTCTAACATGTAGTTGAATGCGCTTCCCAGATCTTCAATCTCATCACCGGTATTCAGCTCGATGTGCTGTTTATTAAATTCACCTGCCTCTGTAATTTTCTTTGTAAAATCTGCCAGTTTACTTACCGGCTTTGTAATACTGTGGCGAACAAACACCACATAAAGAATCAGCGCCATTGCAATATTCAAAGCAGCGATCAATAGCATCCGATAAAGGAAAGCCCTTAATTCACTTCTCACCTGACGCATATCAAGTATGTACTGGATCTCTGCAATTGCGTTCCCATTTTCATCAAGAATCGGTGAAACAGATGTATAATTGAATCCATAGGAATTATCTGTGATCACCGGAGTATCTGTTCCTTTATTCTGAGAATACAGTTCCCAGATCAATTCATACTTTTCCAGATCTTTTTCATCCTGGGCAGCATCTGTATATAATATGTCAGAACCGTACGGTATCTGATTAGCAGGATCATCCCCCATCTCCTCTACCATGCCGTCAATATAAAATGTTACGCTGTCTTCATCCGGCACTACCAGAGATAAATACGTAATTTCTCCATCTTCTTTTAATTTGTTGATCAGTTTTACCGTCCGTTGGTATGCCTCCGTCTGGTCACCGTTTTCACTTATGATCGTCTTTACATCCTCAAGGGAAAGCATCGTTGCAATACTTTCACTTCCAATAGTAACACGGTTTTCATACATCTCTTCCAACGAAGCTTTGCTGGATGCATAGCTGAAAAATGAGACCGTCATCGTGAGAACAGCTCCTAAAATTCCCAGTGATATGATAAACTTTGGTAATAATTTCATTTTTATCTTCATAAAGCTCCCTCCCTTTAAATGTTTTTGTAATAGATGGATGCATCACATATGCACCTGCCTTCGCAATACGGACATATCAAATTGGGAACATCATACCAGACCTTGTGCGCATCTTTCAGATAAGAGAAGTTTAGCGAAGTAAGTGGTGCCTGAAGCGGAACCCTGTTCCCGACCTTCCAGCATACAATAAATACCGTATCCACTTTTGCATCATGAAGTTTTGTTAGGCTGAATTCCAGAAGTTTTTCTGCATAGCCATTTTTACGAAATTCTTCCTTTACCCCGATCGATTGAATGTTTCCTATCACCGGATTCGCGTTAAAACAGACACTTTTCACTTCTTCTTCCTTCACTTTCGCCCGTTTTGCAAGTTCACTGACCGTAGTGGTATAGAAATATATGTACCCTAAGGCCACTCCTTTTGGGGACACCAGGAAATAAAACTTATGCTTCTTCTTCGTAAGCCTCTCCCTGAGAGACTCAGCCGGATAAAGATTTTTCCCGACACATTCATCCATGAGTGATACTGCCAGATCCAGATCCTCCATTTGAAATTCCTTTATATAATACGGTTCATCCTTCATTTTGAGCCTCCTTTACAGGACACGATTAAAGTTCCCATAGATATAGAAGTATCCATTCTCATGATCAATTGCTCCAGCTTACTGTAATGAGTGTTGATCCATGATTTCCATTCTTTATATGCCAGATTCTCCGGCTCTTGATTACATAAAATATCGATATCCTGCGGAAGGTAGGAGAAAAACGTTTCAAAAACGTACTGCTTTTTCTTAATATCCTTACAGTCACAGGTAATGGAATCCGTCTCGATTCTTAAATCGCAGTATCCGCAGTCATACAGGAGTTCTTTTAATCCAAGGCCCAAAGACCTGTTTCCGGCCAGAGGATCTGAGGATAGAATTTCAAGAAATTTATCCAGCAGGTGCTCCCTATCCGGAACAAGCGATGACGAATGATCAAACGGTTCTACTATGATGAGCCTTCCGTCTTCACTTAGAAAATCCTTTAATTTCAGCAGTAGATTTTCCGGATTTTTCAAATGCATCAGCACGAAAGAAAGATAAATTACATCGAAAGCTTTCATTTCCTTCTTCTCCATCATTTCTTCCAATTCTTTTGTAAAATGTTCCTGTTCCACATTACAGCGGTAAAAAGAGAACCTGCCATTTCCATAAGTATTCTGTGCTTTTGCTGCCATATCTTCAAGATATTCAAGACCGATCACCATTACATTTTCGTAATCAGAAAAAAGTGCCGCTGTCTTATATCCGTCATTACAGCCAACATCCAAAACATATGCTTCCTCTTTCCCGGACAAGATTCTGTTTATCACCGGTGATTCGTATTCTTTAAGCAATTTGTTCTGCACCTCAAGCCGATGAAGCTCCTGACTATCCTGAAATACATAATTACAATCCACAATCTCATTCTCCTATTATACAATTAAATACAAGTAATTAAATATAAGTTTTCTCTGATAGTTATAATACTTTGCCTTTTTCTTTATCAGATTCAACACTCCGTTATCAATCTCATCGCCGCTAGAATCAAACGGATTATATGTATTGACATTATCCCTGATACGGATGATGTACTCGTCCCCATTTTCCAGAAGCTTGATCGCTACATATTTTTCTCTCCCACTTTCCTTAAGACCGTATTTAATGATATTAAGCAAAATTTCTTCTGCTATGAAATGTACGAAAAATGACTGCTTCGGGCTGATTTCCCATTTCTCACAAACAGAATCCAGATCCGCCGAAATCTGCTCGATGCTGTCTGTATGGATCGGATAATTATTTTCAAAAATCCGTCCTACCGCAGTATATCTTTTTTCTATATACTCTTCGGAGCTGCTTCTTTTCTCTGAAATAAGGATAAATAAAAGGCCCAGTATCTCAACGCAGACATAGGTAAATGCAAGTCCGATAATCTGAAAACCAGCGATCAATCCGCAGCCGATCACAAGCATCATAATAAAATTGCGAAGCATCGACATCGCCCCCGCCATCTTCGCCCGTCCAATCGCCTGCCAATACGCAGTCATGACCATGTTGATTCCTGTAAACAAAATGCTGAATGCGAAAATCCGGATTGCAGTGACAGCAAAAGGTGCTTCAGTAACATCAAGTCCGAAAAATCCGGCAAGATTGCCCGCAAACAGGAAACAAATGAATCCAAGAAACACTCCTGAAACTGCCGTTATCTTCATTCCCATCTTAAAGACAGTAAGAATGCTTCTTACGTCTCTCTCTCCCGAATAAATACTTGTCACAATCGAAAGTGCATTCCCCGCACCGTCAAATATCGCAAAAGGTGCCATGCTGATCGTATAGATTACACCAAAAACAGCTACATAGAGCACACCATTTCCCCGACCATATAATAATAGAAGCATATTAAATATCAACATAACAAGTCCCTGGAAAATGTAAGCCGATCCAACGCCAAATCCATTTACGATAAAACTTTTAATCTCCTGCCGGTCAGGCAATACAAGTCCTAATCGAAGCAGAGACTGCTTTTTAAAAAAGTGGATCAAAAGAACAAGCAGTCCAAGTCCTTCTGCAATGCAAAGTGAAGAGGATGCACCGATGATCCCCCAGTTCAGTACTTTCATAAAGTATATGTCAAACGTCAGATTCGTTAAAATGACGACTACAGAGGCAATGGCTGCAAGCCTTGGCTCTCCGTCCGTGCGAACTGATACCGACATGATATGATACATGATAAATACCGGTGCTGCCACAAACACCACCATTAAATACTGTTCTGCTAATATATAAAGCTCTCCCCCTGCTCCAAGAAAGCCAAGAATCTCTCTTCGAAACAATAGTGCCGGAACAAGCCAAAGCATACTGACAAAAAGCCCTGCAGACAATACAGAATGGAAGATATGATTTGCATCTTCAATCTCAGATGCTCCGATCTGACGACCGATATGCACGTTGGCGCCGACCCCCAGAGTAAGTCCAAATAAAGCGTACGCCAGAAACACCGGAGTTGAAAGATTGGTCACAGCAAGCCCCGTACTTCCCACTAGATTACCAATTAGAATTGCATCGACAAATGTTGAGATTGTCATGCCCAGTGAGGAACAGATTCCCCATAACAAGAAATTCCAATACGCACTTTTTGCAAATTTCAAATCGATCATTTTTTTGGAACCTGTCATCTTCTCTTCCTCCATATAAAAACCCTTATTTTTTTATTTTAACATAGCGTTACAAAATTTGGAATGTTTTTACGCCTCAAAGTACACATTTCGTGGAATGATGTAACAGTTCAGCCATGAAGCGAGTCCCGATCAATACAATTATCTTGCGTTATTTACGAATGCGTGTTACGATTATGCGTGAACTTAAGAAAACAGATAGTAATATATGAAGGAGATTATTTATGATAAGTACAAGTAATGTAACCCTCCGAGTCGGAAAAAAGGCATTATTTGAAGATGTAAACATCAAATTTACCGAAGGAAACTGTTACGGACTCATCGGTGCGAACGGTGCCGGTAAGTCAACCTTTCTGAAGATTCTTTCCGGTCAGCTGGAACCGACCTCCGGAGAAGTCATCATTTCACCGGGAGAACGCCTTTCTTTCCTGCAGCAGGACCATTTCAAATACGACCAGTACCCGGTTCTGGATACGGTTATTATGGGGAACGCACGCCTTTACGAAATCATGAAAGAAAAAGAAGTCATTTACGCAAAGGAAGATTTCACCGATGAAGATGGTATCAAGGCAAGCGAACTGGAAGCTGAATTTGCTACAATGAACGGATGGGAAGCAGAATCCGATGCTGCTACTCTTCTGAACGGACTTGGAATTGACACAGAGCTTCATTATACAATGATGAAAGATCTGACAGGTGCGCAGAAGGTCAAAGTACTTCTTGCACAAGCACTTTTCGGGTCACCTGACATCCTGCTTCTTGACGAGCCGACCAACCATTTGGATCTGGACGCTATCGCATGGCTAGAAGAATTCCTGATCAACTTTGACAACACCGTCATCGTTGTTTCACATGACCGTTATTTCCTGAATAAAGTCTGTACACAGATCGCTGATATCGATTACGGTAAAATCCAACTTTACGCAGGTAACTACGATTTCTGGTATGAATCAAGCCAGCTTTTGATCCGCCAGATGAAGGAAGCAAATAAGAAGAAGGAAGAAAAGATCAAAGAACTTCAGGAATTTATTTCAAGGTTCAGTGCCAACGCTTCCAAATCCCGCCAGGCTACTTCCAGAAAGCGTGCACTTGAAAAAATTCAGCTTGAAGAAATCCGCCCTTCCAGCCGTAAATATCCATATATCGATTTCAAACCGAATCGCGAGATCGGAAATGAAGTTCTGACGGTGGATGGTATTTCCAAGACTATTGACGGTGTGAAAATTCTTGATAATATTTCTTTTACATTGAATCACGATGATAAAGTTGCTTTCGTCGGTGGAAATGAGCTTGCCAAAACGGTTCTTTTCCAGATTCTGATCGGTGAAATGGAACCGGATGAAGGTTCTTATAAATGGGGAGTTACCACTTCTCAAGCATATTTCCCGAAGGACAGCGGTAAAGAATTTGATAATGACGATACGATTGTAGAATGGCTGACACAATATTCCGAAGTTAAGGATGTGACCTACGTTCGTGGTTTCCTCGGAAGAATGCTGTTTGCCGGTGAAGACGGTGTCAAGAAAGTCAAAGTTCTTTCCGGTGGTGAAAAGGTGCGCTGTCTCCTTTCCAAAATGATGATCTCAGGAGCGAACGTTCTTCTTCTTGACGAACCGACCGACCACCTGGATATGGAAGCGATCACTGCTCTCAATAACGGAATGAAGAAATTCCCGGGAGTGCTGCTCTTTGCATCCCGTGACCACCAGATTGTTGAGACTACCGCCAACCGAATCATGGAGATCATGCCGGGAGGTAAGATGATCGATAAGATTACGACTTATGATGAATACCTTGCAAGTGATGAGATGGCTAGAAAACGTCAGACTTATACGGCTTCGGGGGATGATGAAGATTAAAGGTTAGTTGACTAAGGGCGCCCAGCCCACCTATATCATGTATGACCGGTCCTTGCATACATGATATAGGTGGGCTGGGCTTTGCTTACTCAAGACGTATGGATTATGTTGCGGACGAAAGGATTTGGGTAAGATTGCAAAATATTCTTTCCAACTAACGTGATAACTCTAAGACAACGGCCTCGCAGCTGTTTAATTCTATCATCTTCATTGGTTTGCATTCCAACACATTTTTCTGATTTGATAATAATACACTTTTCACAGGATATTCCAATTCTACTTCAACCGGCCCTGTTCCAAAATTCGTCGCTACAAGTACACGTGTGTCTTTATTTTCACGATAATAGGCCATAATGCCATCCATGTTTTCATATACCGGAGCAAAAGTTCCATAGGTAAATACTTCTTTGTATGTATCCGACTTCCGTAGGGCCACTAATCTGCGGTAATAATTTAATATGGAATCCGGATTATTTTCCTGCGCTTTTACGTTAATTTCTTTATAATTCGGGTTCACTTTCAGCCATGGAGTTCCTGTCGTAAATCCGGCATTTGCGTCATCACTCCACTGCAGCGGGGTTCTTGCGTTATCCCGACTCATTTTGACGCAGACTTTCAATGCTTCTTTCTCGGTAAGGCCGGCATTTCTGGCAACTTGATACTGATCTTTTGTACTGATATCGTCATATTCTTCGATGCTGTCCCACCTAACATTTTGCATTCCTATTTCCTGGCCTTGATAGATGAACGGGATACCGCGAAGGAGAAGGTTCACCGTTCCAAGCATCTTGATTCCTGCCGGATTCTGGGCATATTCCGGCAAAAATCTGGAAGCTCCTCTTGGCTCATCATGATTTTCCAGAATATTCGCCTCGAAACCATATTTTTGGATTTTCATCTGCGAATGGATGATCGTCTCCCTCCATTTGTTAAACTCAATTTCCGGTGCATCATACCATCCATGCTCACCGTCACTTAAGCAGTGTGCGCTGAAATCAAAAATCGTAGAAAAATACGCTTCGTCGCCAATAAACTTCGGCAATTCTTCCGGATTCATGTTAAATACCTCACCGACCGTGAAAGCATCATACTTTTGGAAGGTATTTTCCTTTAAATCTTGTAAAAATTCTCCGATACCCGATACGCTTTCTACCATTTTACAGCAAGATGCAAGACCATCTGCCCCGTCCGGCTCAAAATCAGGAAAATCCAGATTTTTCTTTATATTGATAATCGCATCGATACGGAAACCGGAAAGGCCCTTTTCCAGCCACCAGTTGATCATTTTATACAGTTCTTGTCTTAATTCCGGATTCTCCCAGTTGAGGTCCGGCTGTTCTTTTGCAAACATGTGCAAATAATACTTGTCTGTTCCCGGTACTTTTTCCCAGCAGCTGCCGCCAAAATAAGAACGGTAATTGCTCGGCGGATTCCCATTTTTTCCTTCACGGAAATAAAAATAATCCGCATATTCTCCCTCCGGATCGGCAAGTGCTCTCTTAAACCATTCATGCTGATCGGAACAATGATTGATCACAAGGTCCATGATGATATGCATGTCACGCTTCTTTGCTTCCGCAAGCAGTTCATCGAACTCCTCTATTGTACCGAATTCTTCCGCAATCGCGTAATAATCCGAAATGTCATATCCCTGATCCACAAAAGGTGATTTGTAAATGGGCGATAGCCATATAATGTCAATTCCAAGCTTTTTCAAATAATCCAGTTTCGATATAATTCCCCGTAAATCTCCTATACCATCCCCATTCGTATCCAGAAAACTCTTCGGGTAAATCTGATATGCAACCTTGTCATGCCACCATTTTCTTTCCATGTATGTATCCTCTTTTCATTAATGTCCATTTTTTTCGTATTTGTCTTCTCATCAACTGATGTATTTTCTACTATTATAGTAGCCATTCCTTATATAAATCTTGCAGTATTTACTCATAAAATAACACAATCTTGCGGTGGTTTCTACATTCTAAATATTTCAACCAATAAATCCTAAAACACCTGTCATTAAGATAATTCCCACAATTGCCACAAATCCACCGC
>JAXFTO010000089.1:0-19289 GCA_034176745.1 Bariatricus sp.
TGCCGGACTTGCAGCATTAGCCGGAGCTAAAGCTCTTGAGAAGAAAGAAGACTAATTGGTTAATGATGTGATTGGAAGAAAAACTCTTCTTTGCGGCGGGATTATCTGACCGCAGGAAGAGTTTTCTGCTTGTAGGAGTATCAAAATGAAATTGATTGACATTCATTGTCATATTCTCCCTAAAGTTGATGACGGACCGGAATCTGTTACAGAATCGATCAAGATTCTGAAAGAAATGAAGAAGCAGGGAATCCTGAATGTTATTGTTACGCCGCACTACCGGCCGGAAATGTTTGAACCATCAATGAAAAGGGTGATTTATTCGTATCGTCATCTGCGCGATATCGCGTACGATATGGGGATATCCATGAGCCTCGGATGTGAGTATTACAGAAATGAAAAGTTGATTGAGCATATGGATAACAGAATGAGGCCTACGATGGCCGGAGGCAGATATATACTGGTTGAATTTTCGATGAATGATCTGTTTCCGACGATCAGAAATTATGTATATGAGATTCTTACCCATGGATATAAACCAATCATTGCACATGCAGAACGATATTTCTGCTGTCAGAATCTGGACAGGATTCGTGAGCTTAGAGAGATGGGAGCATTGATCCAGTTGAATGCAGGTTCTGTGATTGGGGAAGAAGGATGGAAGATTAAAAAATTTTGTCTGGAATTAATGAAGAAGGATCTGGTTGATTTTATTGCTTCTGATACCCATAATATAGGTGACAGAAAATTGAATTTGAAAAAAAGTGCATCATATGTATCAAATAAAATGGGAAAACAATATGCGGAAAGGATATTTTTCAATAACCCCCTAAATGTATTGAAGAACAGGTGATCAGATGAAAAGAGTGAATATAACAATAGAACAGAAAAACTATCAGACGAGGGAAGAAATACGTGCACTCCGTACGAATCTGCAATTTTGCGGAGATGACAAGCGGGTTATCCTGATGACCAGCTGTATTCCGGGAGAAGGGAAAACATTTGTGTCAATTGAACTTGCTAAGGCGATTGCAGATATGGGAAAGACGGTAATTCTCGTTGATGCGGATATGAGAAAGTCAGTCATGGCATCCAGACTTAAGATTTCTGAGGTCGATATGGGATTATCCCACTTCCTTTCAGGTCAATGCACTTTGGCTGAAGCAATTGTGGCAACGAATATTCCAAAGATGCATCTTATCATGTCAGGACCACTTGCTCCAAACCCGACTGAGCTTCTGGAGACGAAGCGGTTCCAGGGAATGATCGACTCGCTCAGAAAAGTTTATGACTATATTATCATCGACTGTCCGCCGCTTGGGCTTGTTATTGACGCAGCTATTATCGCGCGTGAAGCGGATGGTGCGATTATGGTGCTAGAGTCATCTAAGACGAAATATCGTCTGGCACAGGACGTAAAATCAAAACTTGAAATCACGGGAATCCCGATTCTCGGTGTTGTGCTTAATAAAGTAGAACGTAAGAAACATAAAGGGTATTATAGCAAATACTACGGTAAAAACTACAAGAAAAAAGGTTACGGAGAATATTATGCGGCAGATGCTCAAGTGAAAAAAGAAAATTAATTTAAAAAATAGCGTTTTTCTCTTGCAATTATCGCCAATATCTGATAAAATAATCATTGTTGTGAGTCCATATATTTGGACAGAATTGAACGGTAGGAGGTGCAATCATGGCTAAATGTGCTATTTGTGAAAAGAGTGTACATTTCGGAAACAATGTAAGTCACTCTAATAGAAAATCATCTAAGATGTGGAAATCTAACGTTAAATCTGTAAGAGTTAAGACAGAGAACGGCGGAGTTAAGAAGATGTATGTTTGTACAAACTGCTTAAAATCTGGTCGTGTAGAAAGAGCTTAATTTGCAGTTTGAGTTGAGAAGTCATACGAATTAAAGAAGAACCGGAGTTGTAAAACTTCGGTCTTTTTATTGTAAATAATCTCTAATTAGAGTATAATAATATAAGCTTATATGAAGTCGTAGAATTGGAGGAAAGAATTATGAAAGGAAGTATGAGTACTGATTTGGGTATCATTACGATTGACCTTGACGTAATTGCTAAATATGCAGGTTCTGTAGCAGTTGAATGTTTTGGAATTGTTGGTATGGCAATGGTGAATGTGAAGGACGGACTGGTAAAGCTTCTTAAGAAAGATAGCCTTACAAAGGGAATCCGCGTTTCGATTACAGATGATAATCGTATTACTCTGGATTTTCATGTTATCGTAGCTTATGGGGTAAGCATTCAGGCGGTAACTGAGAATCTGATCAGCAATGTGAAATATAAAGTGGAAGAATTTTCCGGAATGACTGTCGATAAGATCAATGTCTATATCGAAGGTGTGCGGGTAATCGACTAATTAAGGAGGATCTTATCGTGGCAACGAAAACAATCAATGTGGAGATGCTTGCAAAGATGTTTCTTGCAGGCGCACAAAATATTGAAGCACAGAAGGAATTTATCAATGAACTGAACGTATTTCCGGTACCGGATGGAGATACAGGAACGAATATGTCTCTGACGATCATGGCTGCCGCAAGAGAAGTCGGAGCTATTGAGAAGCTGGATATGACATCTCTTGCGAAGGCAATTTCGTCCGGCTCTTTGAGAGGCGCGAGAGGTAACTCAGGAGTAATCCTTTCCCAGCTTCTTCGCGGATTTACCAAAGCGATCCGTGATGAGAAGGAAATCGATGTTCCGGTTCTTGCGAAAGCTCTGGAGCGCGCGAAGGAAACTGCATACAAAGCCGTTATGAAGCCGAAGGAAGGAACGATCCTGACCGTTGCAAGAGGGATTGCGGAGAAAGCAGAAGAGATGGCTTTTGAGACAGATGATCTGGAAGTATTTATCCCGGCAGTGATCGAAGAGGCAGAAGCTGTTCTTCAGAAGACACCGGAGATGCTGCCTGTACTTAAGGAAGCAGGAGTAGTAGACTCAGGCGGACAGGGACTTCTGGAAGTTATTAAGGGAGCTTATGATGCATTTCTTGGCAAGGAGATAGAGTATAAAGCGATCACACCCGGAAGCGGCGTGAATGTCACCAGGATTTCCGCTGATACAACGGCTGAGATCAAGTTTGGATACTGTACAGAATTTATCATTCTTCTGGAGAAAGAGTTTACAGATAAGGATGAGATGGAATTTAAGGCATATCTGGAGTCTATCGGTGATTCTATTGTCTGTGTAGCAGATGACGATGTGGTGAAGATCCATGTTCATACGAACGATCCGGGTCTTGCGATCCAGAAGGCTCTTAACTACGGACAGCTTTCCAGAATGAAGATCGACAACATGCGTGAAGAGCATCAGGAAAAGCTGATCAAAGACGCGCAGAAGCTTGCTGAAGCACAGGCACAGGAAGCAAAGGAGAAAGCAGCGAAAGAGCCGAGAAAACCGGTTGGATTTATTGCGGTTTCCATTGGGGAAGGTCTGAATGATATCTTCCGTGAGCTTGGCGTGGATTATATTATCGAAGGCGGACAGACGATGAATCCGAGTACAGATGATATGCTGACAGCGATCGACCATGTGAATGCGGACACCATTTTCATTCTCCCGAATAACAAGAATATCGTGATGGCTGCGAACCAGGCGCGCGATCTTACGAAAGATAAGCATATCGTCGTGATCCCGACGAAGACGGTTCCGCAGGGAATCACCGCAGTGATCAATTATAATACTGAACTGGATGCTGCAGCGAATGAAGAGACGATGCTCGAAGAGATTAAGAATGTAAAGACCGGACAGGTAACCTATGCAGTACGTGATACCCATATCGATGATAAGGAGATTCATGAAGGCGATATTATGGGAATCGGAGATGAAGGAATTCTTTCCGTAGGAACTGCGATTGAGAATACAACAAAGGACATGCTCTCACAGCTTGTAGATGAAGATTCAGAACTCATCAGTCTTTACTATGGTGAGGATATTTCTGATGAAGAAGCAGAGAAGTTTACCGCAGAACTGGAGGAGTTATATCCGGATATGGATATCGATGTTCACAGCGGAGGACAACCAATTTATTATTACGTCCTTGCTGTTGAGTAAAGAACAGATACGATCATTTCAAATGGGAGCGTTTTTGATGCTCCCATTTTTGTCGCTATAAGAAAGGCTAAAACATATTATGAACGAACAGTCAAGGATCAATGAATTAAAAGGAATTGGAGAAAAGACGGAAAAGCTGTTCCAGAAGATGGGAATTTATACGGTCGGAGATCTGCTGAGGTATTATCCGAGAGGATACGATGTCTATGAGGAGCCGGTATCGGTAGGAGAACTGGAAGAAGGAAAGACGCAGGCCGTAAGCGGTGTAATCTACGGAAGAGTCCAGGTGGGCGGAGGACGAAATATGCAGGTGACGACGGCTTATGTAAAGGATATTACCGGAACGCTGAAGGTGGTATGGTTCAGGATGCCGTTTTTAAGAAATACGTTAAAAAGCGGAATGCCGATCATTGTAAGAGGACAGGTGATCAATAAGAAGGGGCAGCTTGTGATGGAGCATCCAGAGATTTTTGATCCGCCGGGGAGCTATGATGCGAAGAAGAATTCGCTTCAGCCGATTTATCCGCTTACGTCGGGGATTACGAACAATGCGGTTGCAAAAGCGGTTCGCCAGGCATTTGATTATCTGGATCTTAGCCGGGATTTTATTCCGAAAGACGTGAGACGGAATTATCACTTGGCTGAGTACAATTATGCACTGCAGGGGATTCATTTTCCGCTGGATAAGCAGGAATTTTTCCATGCCAGACAGAGGCTGGTGTTTGAGGAATTTCTGACCTTTATCCTTGCACTCAGGCAGACGAAAGAGAAGAATGAACGTGCAGAAAATGGATTTTCCATCGAAAAAAGAGACAAAATAGAAGAATTCCTTGCGTCTCTTCCATATGAGCTTACAGGTGCCCAGAAGAAAGTGTGGAGGGAAATAGTGAAGGAAATGACTGGACCTTATGTGATGTCCCGCCTGATCCAGGGAGATGTGGGCTCAGGTAAAACGATCATCGCAGTTCTGGCGCTGATGCTTGCGGGACTAAACGGATTGCAGGGAGCCATGATGGCACCGACGGAAGTGCTGGCAAAGCAGCATTTTGAATCGGTGACACAGCTTTTTGAGACGTATCACATTCCTCTGAAAGCAGAACTGTTAACAGGTTCCATGACGGCGAAGGAAAAACGTCTTGCCTATGAACGGATTGCGAGCGGTGAAGTGCAGATCATCCTTGGAACACATGCGCTGATTCAGGAAAAAGTCGTATATCAAAATCTGGCGCTTGTCATCACCGACGAGCAGCACCGTTTTGGGGTTCGTCAGAGAGAAACTCTTGCGGGAAAAGGGAAAGTGCCCCATATTCTGGTCATGAGTGCCACGCCGATTCCAAGGACGCTGGCGATCATTCTATATGGAGACCTGGATATTTCGGTCATTGATGAACTTCCGGCAAACCGTCTGCCAATCAAAAACTGCGTTGTAGATACCAGTTACCGTCCGACGGCCTATAATTTTATGAAAAAGCAGGTGTCAGCCGGAAGACAGTGCTATGTCATTTGCCCTATGGTGGAAGAAAGTGAAGCGATGGAGGCGGAGAATGTGATGGATTATGCCGCCATGCTGCAGGAGGAAATGGGAGACGAAATCCATGTCGAGGCTTTGCATGGGAAAATGAAGCAGGCGATAAAAGATGAGATCATGGAACGGTTTGGGAAAAATGAGATACAGATTCTTGTCTCAACGACGGTCATTGAAGTTGGAATCAATGTGCCGAATGCGACGGTGATGATGGTGGAAAATGCAGAACGCTTCGGACTGGCCCAGCTTCATCAGCTTCGCGGGCGTGTAGGAAGAGGAGAGCATCAGTCTTACTGCATCTTTATGAGTGGTTCTAAAACAAAAGAGACGAAGAAACGACTGGAAATCCTGAATAAATCGAACGATGGTTTTTATATTGCAAATGAGGATCTGAAGCTTCGGGGGCCGGGGGATTTGTTTGGTATCCGCCAAAGCGGACTTATGGATTTCAGAATCGGAGATGTTTTCCAGGATGCGGATGTCCTTCAGATGGCAAATAGAGCTGCCGGTGATATTTTACAGGAGGATCCGTATCTTGAGCTTGAGAAGAACCGGAAGTTAAAAGAGCATCTGGGAGAGTACTGCGCGCGTGCTAACCTGGAATCGACGTTATAGAAAATGACTTCTTAGAGCCGGATGCTTCGTACAAACGAATGTCCGGCTCTTTAAAAACTACAAAAAAGAACTTCCCTCAATAAATAAGGGAAGTTCAAATCGGTAATTCTGATAAGGATACCGGATAAAAATAAGCTGGAAATCGGACTTGAACCGACGACCCCTTCATTACGAGTGAAGTGCTCTACCGACTGAGCTATTCCAGCATAACGCTTTCGCAGTCACAAGATTTATTATAACAAATATCATAAAAATTGCAAGCATTTTTTTAATAAATGAAAAGAATAAACAGCAAGAAAAGACTCTGTTTTTAAATTCATCCGGAATTTAAGAAGCAGAGCCTTTTGAAATTTACTTTCTTATAGCGGTAATTTATTTACCTGCCATCTGTTTTTCCTGCTGTTCGATCATTTTCTTCACCATATATCCTCCAACAGAACCGTTCTGTCTTGAGGTAAGGTCTCCGTTATATCCATCGGATAACGGTACTCCAAGTTCGCTTGCGACCTCGTATTTGAATTTGTCTAAGGCACCCTTTGCTTCTGGAACGGCTGCCCTGTTTGATGAACGACTTGCCATTTCATTTTCCTCCTTCTGTAATGAGTTTTTTGTTTCATGTAACTTCGTATGAATGTTACGCTCATAGTATGTGGAAAAATAAGCGTCCTAAACTGGAAGTTGCTGTTAAAACTGGCTGATTTTGAAAAAGTTTAAAATTTTTAAATTTATACTAATTCTGCAATCCGTGAAACACCGACATAAATTTCCGAAATTTTATACCAAGTGCGGTAATCGACGGTTCCGGTCTGGGGAAGACCGAAAATGGACTGGAACACTTTTACTGCTTCAGAGGTGGCAGGCCCATAGATTCCGTCTACAGTGATTTTCGGAATCTTCGGGTAAGCATCTGCGATTACATTGAGCTGTTCCTGTATCTGGCGCACTTTGTCACCGGAAGCACCGATTTCCAGTGTATATCCGGGCCAGGAGGAAGGAATGCCGGAGATTTCCTGCGCAATGTTGATGTACATGTCATCGCCGTAGTAATAACGCAGGATTTCAATCGGAGTATAGCCCTGTTCGCCAAGAGACATACTTCCCCACTGTACCATCCAGTTTGGACATTGCACCTGCCTTCCGTCGCAGTACTGGGTCAGGATCGGCTGGCGCACATTCGGCCGGGAGAGATAGTAACCGAAAAGCTCATCTACGATTTCGGAAATCGTATCATAGATATTTCTCTCGGGAATCCATTTGTGGTCAAAGGCGGTGGAAGAGGTAATGGTAAAGTCATATCCCTGATTCCGGTACCACTCGGTATAGACACGGTTCAGGGTGAAGGACATGATCGCAAGTACATTTGCACGGATCGTATTTGCCGGCCAGGTGGCATAGATCTCGCTTGATGCAACGTTTTTGATGTAATCCTTATATTTTACATAATAGTTTTTCGCAGTTGTATCCCTTGGTGATCCGTCATGGACTACGATATATTCAGGAACCACGACGCGGCTCAGGACGATTTCACCGGTTTCATTTACCGGTTTGATCTCATCTTCCGGAATCTTCGGCGGATAGACTCCATAAAGTGTGTGAGCCGGAATGACGAAAATTTCCGGCGGCTGATTTTCGGTGAGAGGCCGCAGGCGGACATTTTGCAGGGCGGTCACATCGGCGAGAATCTCGGCACCGGAAATGCTGACAGATTCAAATCCGGGTGCGGAGATGTTGAGAGTATATTCGGAATAGGGCTGTTCTTCTATGGATGGATTCAGGCTGTATTCCAGAGGAGGTGAAGGCAGTTCGATGGTATCGCTCTGGCCGGAGGAATCGGTGGTCAGCTGTTCGATGGTGCTTTCGGGTATGCCCGAATAGGAAATCTGTATCGTTGCGCCTGCAATAGGACGGGAGGTGATTTCGGAGGTAACTTGCACCTGAAGCTTGCCGTTGTAATCGGAACTTTCCTGCATGGTCTTGAGAAAATTCATTTTAAAACCTCACGAAGGTACTGTTATGGTTAATATATTCGAATTTCTATAGATTGTGAGAATTTAATAGTGCATTTCATCGTTTTATGGTACCATGAAAGAACAATATATGAAGTAATCAGCGTTTGCATAGGGGGAAATTATGAGTGTTAAAGTATTTCTTGCAGAAGATGAAATGGTGATCCGCAACGGAATTATAAAAAGTATTGATTGGGAAAGAGAAGGATTTTGTCTCGCCGGAGAGGCGAGTGATGGGGAACTGGCTTATCCCATGATATTAAAAGAAAAACCAGATATTCTGATCACTGATATCAAGATGCCGTTTATGGACGGACTGGAACTGAGCCGGCTTGTGAAGCAGGAATTGCCGGATATCAAAATTCTGATTTTAAGTGGATATGATGAGTTTGAATACGCGAAAGAAGCAATACGCATCGGCGTGACGGAATACCTCCTGAAACCGATTGCGTCGGAACAGCTTTTAGAGATACTCCATAAGGTGGAGAGGCAGATTTTGGAAGAGCGTGAGGAGAAAGAACTTCTGAAACAGTATATGGAAGACATGAAAGAGAATGTTGAACGTGAGAGACAGCAATTTTTCGCACAGATGATCCGCGGGGAGATTTCTTTCGGTGAGGCAATGAATTGCGGCAAAAAATATGGGATGAATCTGAGTGCCCAGTATTATAATATCATTCTTTTTAGAATCTTTTCCGCGACAGATGAGATTGTGGCATCAGAGCGAATCTGGAAGCTGTCAGAGAAAATCGAGAGTCGTATCAAAGAAATTCCTTATACATATAGTTTCCAAAGAGGGATTGACGGATGGGCTTTTCTTCTGACGGCAGATGACCTGAAGCAGATGGAGGGAAGGCAGGAAGCTTTGTGCAGGATTTTATCTGATGGGATGTCAAAGGAAAGGGACGCAGAGTATTTTGGCGGAATCGGAAAACCGGTTGAGAGGATACGAAATCTTGGTCAGTCTTTTCATGAAGCAGAGCGGGCATTTGCGGAGCGTTTTTCATGTAAATCAAATCAGTTTTTAAAGGCTTCTGAGAAATCAGAAATTTATGATGATGAAGAATTCCGGATGAAGGATCTGGGAGATGTGAGTAAATCCCGTGAAATGGTTGAAAAATTTCTGAACAATGGAACGAAAGAAGAACTGGATGAATTTCTTGGAAATTATTTTTTAAATATAAACGATGGTAAACTGCATTCCACTTTAATGAGACAGTATATCATTATGGATATTTATATTGTAATCATGGCATTCTGTGAGAAACTGGGATCTGAAGGATATCATTTCGAACAGGAAAATGAAAAGTTAAAGACAACGATACAGAATATGGATTCGATTCATAAGATACGAGAATATTTTGAATATATGCTGGGACAGGCAATTGAACTGCGTGACTCTATCAGTAAAAAGCAATATGCAGATATTATCCGCACAGCCAAAGAAACAATACTTAAGAATTACATGTCGGAGGAGATTTCACTGAATTCGGTAGCGGACAGTGTGGGAATGAGTTCAAGTTATTTCAGTTCCATTTTCAGCAAAGAGGTCGGGAAAACATTTGTGGAATTTCTGACCGAGACAAGGATGGAGAGAGCGAAAGAACTGCTCATGTGTTCTTCAATGAAGACCTCTGAGATTGGATATGAGGTGGGATATAAGGATCCTCATTATTTCAGTTATATTTTCAAGAAGGTACAGGGATGTTCTCCGAAAGAGTACCGCAGCCGCAGAAAGGAATAAAAGATGACGGATAATAAGAAAATGTCGCTGAACAAAAGACTGTTTGTAATTGCCATCGCAGCATTTGTGCCGATGCTTTTGGGACTTATATATGCGTTGGTGTCTCTGAATAATGCGACGACAGCTTATGAAAAAATTACTCATAGTGTGACATATGCGAACCAGTGCATGGAATTCAAAAAACGTATGGATTACAGCATGTATCTGGCGGTCATCGGGAAAAAGGAATATGAAGAGCTTGGAAAAGAAATGACGGTCAATGGTACCGTAACTGTTAATCCTTTGGAATATGTCCAGCAAATGAAGGAAAAATGTTCGGAATTATCCCGCCTGGCAACGGTTGAAAGCAATCGAAGCCAGATGAGAAGAATGCGCAATATGCTGGAATCTCTGGAGGGTAATGTGCTGGAACTTGAGACTATGATCGAAGGAGAAGGGCTTTATGATGAGAACATGGAATATCTGGACCAGAATATTTACATGGTAACATCGATTATTGAGGATGGATTTAGCGAATACATCAGTGTCGAGACCACGAATCTCAACGAAATAAAGAAAGAGCAGGAAGAAAAGAATAACAATGTCTACCGAATCTGCATCTGGGGAGCGATTCTGGCAATAGTCTCTTCTGTCTATTTTTCGATAAAGGCTTTAAAAAGTGTGACGGTTCCCATCCGCAAACTGTGTAATCTTACCCAAAAGGTTGCAGAAGGAGATTTCACGGTAAAATCTAAGGTGGATGATGTGGATGAAATCGCTGTATTGACGCGCAGTTTCAATGAGATGACAGAAGAAATCGGAGGTCTTGTTGACGATATTAAAGAAAAAGAGAAGAACCTGTATATGATGGAGACAAAGCTGCTGCAGGAGCAGATCAACCCTCATTTTTTATATAATACGCTGGATACGATCGTGTGGCTGGCTGAAGATAACCAGAAGAAAGAAGTTGTTTCCATGGTCACTTCGCTTTCAAGCTTTTTCCGTTCGACGCTAAGTGGCGGAAAGGATTTCATCACAGTGAAGGAAGAACAGAACCATATTGAGAGTTACCTGAAAATCCAGCAGGTACGATATCAGGATATCATGGAATACCGTATTGAGATGGAACAGGATATTCTGGATATTGTTATTCCAAAACTTCTGCTTCAGCCACTAGTCGAAAATGCGCTTTACCATGGTGTGAAAAACAAAAGAGGAAAGAGTATGATCCTTGTGAAAGGAAGAAAACAGGATGAGAATCTGATTTTCAAAGTGATCGATAATGGAAAAGGAATGACGAAAGAACAGTTGAAAAGGCTTCGTGAAAATCTGAAAAAGGCTCCGGATGAACGCGCGACAGACAGTTTTGGGCTTGCCAATGTGAATCAGAGGATTCAGCATTATTATGGAAAAAATTATGGGATTTTTATCCAGAGTGAATATGGAATACAGACGGAAGTGACAGTGATCATGAAAACCAGCATTGAATAAAAAAACCAACCTTTTTCATAAAATATCACACACAAATTAGCAGAATTTGTGAATTGTTAAAATTTTGAACGTTTCAAAAAAGAATATTGATTGAGAAAATAGATCAATCTTTTATAATTACAGACATAAAGTGCATAGGACGCAAGATGCACAAAAAACTAAAGGAGGTTTTTGTTTATGAAAAGAAAACTTGTGAGCGTATTACTTTGCGCAGCCATGGTAGTGACGATGGCAGTTGGATGTGGCGGTGGAAGCAAAGAAGCTTCAAAAGATGAGGGAGAAAGCCAGACAGAGGCTTCCGGGTCTGACCTTATCACTGTTGGTTTCGCTCAGGTCGGTGCAGAATCTGACTGGCGTATGGCAAACTCAGAATCCATGAAAGAAACATTCTCAGAAGAAAATGGATACGAACTGATTTTTGACGATGCTCAGCAGAAACAGGAAAACCAGATCAAAGCAATCCGTAACTTCATCCAGCAGGAAGTTGACTACATCGTTCTTGCTCCTGTAACAGAAACAGGTTGGGATACCGTTCTTCAGGAAGCAAAAGATGCAGGAATCCCGGTTATCACAGTTGACCGTATGGTAGACGTATCTGATGACAGCTTATACGAATCATACGTAGGTGGTAACTTCTTACTGGAAGGCCAGAAAGCAGCAGAATGGCTGAAAGCTTACGCAGACGCAAAAGGTATCACTGAACTGAATATCGCTCATATTCAGGGAACAATCGGTGCTTCAGCTCAGATTGGACGTACTCAGGGTCTTGAAGAAGCAGCTGAAAAATACGGATGGAACATCGTAGCACAGCAGACCGGTGAATTCACACAGGCAAAAGGACAGGAAGTTATGGAATCCATGCTGAAACAGCATGATAACATCAACGTTGTTTACTGTGAAAACGATAACGAAGCATTCGGTGCAATCGATGCGATCAAAGCCGCAGGTAAGACTGTAGGACCGGATGGCGATATCCTTGTTATCTCTTTTGATACAGTAAAAGCTGGTATCGAAATGACATTAACAGGCGACATCATCTGTAACGTTGAGTGTAACCCACTTCACGGACCACGTGTTGAAGGCCTTATCAAGAAACTTGAAGCAGGCGAAACACTTGAGAAGATCGCTTATGTGGATGAAGGTATCTACGCATACGGATCAGATGTTGCATCTGTAACTGTTGAAGGTGAATTCGCAGGAGAATATCCGGTAACCGAAGTAACGCAGGAAGTTGTAGACGGACGTGCTTACTAAACACTGTGTTCGTACATAGGATCGAAAACAGAATATGACGCAGAAATAGCGTAGTATAAAAGAGAGGCGTAGTAGAATAATCGGTCACTTTCCGAGTATACTATTACGCCTCAAAAATTAATAAGAAGAGAGAAAGCAGGTGGGACGATATGGATGAAAATGTAGTATTAACGATGCGGGATATATCGAAAACATTTCCGGGTGTAAAAGCCCTTCAGCATGTCGATTTTACACTTCGTAAAGGTGAGATCCATGCGCTTATGGGTGAGAACGGAGCAGGAAAATCTACATTGATTAAAGTGCTTACCGGTGTTCATGATTTTGAAAGCGGCGAGATTAAAATGGCAGGAAACGATGCCCCTATCATCAACAGATCACCGCAGGAAGCCCAGCAGCACGGAATCAGTACCGTTTATCAGGAAGTAAACTTATGTCCGAATCTGACGGTTGCAGAGAATCTGTTCATCGGACGTGAGCCGAGAAAAGCCGGTTTTATCGACTGGAAAACAATGAATAAGAAAGCAACGGAAATCCTGGAGAGCCTGGATATAGATGCTTCGGCAACACAGCTTCTGGAGGAATGTTCTCTGGCAAGACAGCAGATGATCGCGATTGCCCGTGCAGTGGATATGAAATGCCGGGTGCTGATTCTTGACGAACCGACATCTTCTCTGGACGATGATGAAGTTGAAAAATTATTTACATTAATGAGAAAACTCAAAAACGACGGCGTAGGAATCATCTTCGTTACCCATTTCCTGGAACAGGTATATGCGGTCTGTGACAAGATTACAGTTCTTCGAAACGGTGGTCTCGTAGGTGAATATTCCGTGGCAGAGCTTCCGAGAGTCATGCTTGTTGCCAAGATGATGGGAAAAGATTTTGATGATCTTGCTGATATCAAGAGCGCACATGGTACGCTGAAAGAATTCATTCCGGTAATCGAAGCAGAAGGAATTGAGCATAAAGGAACGATAAAGCCGTTTGATCTTACTATACATAAAGGAGAAGTTATAGGACTTTCCGGGCTTCTTGGATCCGGACGTTCTGAACTGGTGCGCGCAATCTACGGTGCGGATAAAGCAGACGGCGGGAAACTGAAGGTAAACGGAAAAGAAGCGAAGATCAACACGCCGCTTGATGCGATGAAGCTTGGTATGGCATATCTTCCGGAAGACAGAAAGAAAGAAGGTATTCTTGCCGATCTGTCTGTACGTGAAAATATTATCATTGCACTCCAGGCGAAACGCGGTATGTTTAAACCGTTAAGCAGAAAAGAAATGGAAGAGGCTGCCGATAAATATATCGATATGCTCCAGATCAAGACTGCGAGCCGCGAAACCCCGATCAAGAGTCTTTCAGGAGGTAACCAGCAGAAGGCAATCATCGGACGCTGGCTTCTTACCAATCCGGAATACCTGATTCTTGATGAACCGACTCGTGGTATCGATATCGGAACGAAGACCGAGATCCAGAAACTGGTTCTTGACCTTGCCGATGAAGGTATGGCGGTAACCTTTATTTCTTCGGAAGTAGAAGAAATGCTCCGTACCTGTTCACGTATGGCAATACTTCGTGACGGAAGGAAGGTAGGAGAACTTTCCGGAAAAGAACTTTCTCAGGAAGGTATTATGAAAGCAATTGCAGGAGGTGTCGAGAATGAGTAATACAAAATTAGATTTCAAAAAGATTACATCAACACGTCTTTTTATGCCTCTTGTATGTCTTGCGGCAGTGCTTTTGGTCAATGTGATCACAACACCGGATTTCTTTAAAGTATCTATGAATAACGGTGTTTTATTCGGTTATGTTATTGACGTTATCAATCGTGCATCTGAGCTTGTGATTCTGGCAGTCGGTATGACGCTTGTAACTGCGGCTTCGGGCGGTCAGGACATTAGTGTCGGTGCGACGATGGCGGTGGCAGGTGCTGTATGCTGTCAGATCCTCACCGGCGGCGAACTGTCTGTAACAGAACATGCGGTTCCTCTCGCAGTGGGTATGCTGGTGGGACTTCTTGCAGCGGCAGCATGCGGGGCGTTTAATGGTTTCCTCGTTGCGAAGCTTGGAATTCAGCCTATGATCGCAACTTTGATCCTCTTTACGGCAGGACGTGGTATTGCTCAGCTTGTAACAAAAGGACAGATCACTTATGTTCGTACGGATTCCTATAAAGTGCTTGGCGGATATTTTGCAAAATGTCCAATTCCGTCTCCGGTATTCGTAGCAGCATTTGTTGTCATTATTGTGACAGTGATTTTGAAGAAAACAGCACTTGGACTTTATATCGAAAGTGTTGGTATCAATGGAAATGCATCCAGACTTGTGGGACTGAATTCTACTATGATCAAGTTCCTGACTTACGTAATTTGCGGTATTTTAGCAGGTGTTGCAGGACTGGTTGCATCAAGCCGTATTTATTCTGCCGACTGTAATAACATCGGTCTTAACAACGAGATGGATGCGATTCTTGCAGTTGCGCTCGGAGGAAATGCACTTGGCGGCGGTAAATTCAGCCTCATGGGTTCTGTAATCGGTGCATTCACGATTCAGGCGCTTACCACAACACTTTATGCGATGAATGTAAAAGCGGACCAGCTTCCGGTTTACAAGGCAGTAGTTGTTGTAATTATCGTTGTTCTTCAGAGCCCTGTATTTAAAAAATGGATTGCAGGAATGAAGAATAAAAAAGCTGCAGGTAAGGCGGTAGTGGAAGGAGGAGCGAACTAATGAATAAATTGAAACAGCTTAAAAAACAGCTAAACGGAAACAGTTTCCTTCTTTTTATCACGGTTGCTTTGTTTGCTGCAATGTATATTGCAGGTATGATCGTATTTGCAGATAAGGGCTTTGCAAAACCACAGATGTTCTTAAATCTGTTCATTACCGATGCAGGACTTCTGGTTACCGCCATGGGCCTTACGATCGTTATGATCGCCGGTGGAATTGATATTTCTGTAGGTTCTGTTACTGCTCTTGTATGTATGGTAACAGCAGTTTCTATGGAAAAATACGGACTGAATGCTTATGTTACGATCCTGATCGCGCTTCTTATCGGACTTGCGTTTGGTGTTGTGCAGGGATTTCTGGTATCTTATCTGGAAATTCAGCCGTTTATCGTAACACTTGCAGGTATGTTCTTCGGACGTGGTATGACATCAATCGTCAGCGTTGATATGATTTCTATTACGAATGAAGTATTCCTGAAATGGGCAAAGTGTAAGATATATCTCCCAATCGGATCGTATAATAAGAAAGGAACTTTCCTTCCGGCGTATATTTATCCGACAGTCGTAATTGCTCTTCTGATCTGGATCGCAATTATGATTATTATGAAATATACGAAATTCGGCCGTTCAATCTATGCGGTCGGCGGAAATCAGCAGAGTGCCTTGATGATGGGACTTAATGTAAAACGTGTGAAATTCCAGGCTTATGTGTTAGACGGACTTCTGGCCGGTATCGGAGGATATCTGGTTTGCCTTAACAGTTGTGCCGGTTTCGTTGAACAGGCAAAAGGTATGGAGATGGATGCGATTTCCGCATCGGTCATTGGCGGAACTCTCCTTTCCGGTGGTGTCGGTACCCCATTCGGAACTCTCTTTGGTGTATTGATCAAGGGAACGATTTCCAGTCTTATCACGACGCAGGGTACACTTTCAAGCTGGTGGGTACGTATCGTTCTGTCCGCTCTGCTTTGTTTCTTCATCATTCTGCAGAGTGTATTCTCTAAGATGAAGACAAGAAAGAAATAATAGAAAAAATGAGGAGCTGTTGCGGCAGCTCCTTTTCTATTGTGGTGTTGTGAAATGATTTTTTATATGTTACAATTTGGAAAGGAAGCGAAGAAAGAAGCTTTTGATTGGAGAATGATCATCGTGAGAAAAAATAGAAGAAAACGTCATTCAGGATGCCTTGGAGGTGTTCTTGCATTTCTTTGCATCATAGTCGGAGTAATTTGTATCAGTATAGCCTTTTCGCGGGAAGATGAGAATTCATTTGAGACGGTTGGATTTTTGACCGGTGGTTTTGAAAATGAAGACGCACCGGTATTTGAAGAAAACACGATAAGTGAAGATGAGGTAACAGAAGATTTTTACTATGGACAATTGAATTCAGAAGAGGAAAAGACGATTTATAAAGAAATTTTACAGGGTATTTTAGAAACTAGGGAGACGATTTATCTTCATGCTTCTGACGGAAAGACGGCAAATACAATCTTTCAAAGCGTATTATATGATCATCCGGAAATCTTCTGGTGTGATGGGAATGTGATTTCCACTTCTTATTCTAAGAGCCTTTTCCGGGAAGCGTATGTTGAATTTGTACCGACGTATTTATACACAGGAGAAGAGAAGGAAAGAAAACAGGCCGAAATTGAAGCTGCGGCCGATGTATGCATTTCCACGATCTCTGAAGAAGCAACGGATTATGAAAAAATCAAGACGGTCTATGAATATCTGATCAACACGGTAGAATATAATCTGGATGCCCCGGATAATCAGAATATTTACAGTGCTCTTGCTGCAAAAGAATCCGTCTGTGCCGGTTATGCAAGAAGTACTCAGTATCTTCTTGGAAAGCTGGGAATTCCATGTGCTTATGTCACAGGAACTTCAACAGATTCGGAAGGAAATGTGGAAGACCATGCATGGAATATGGTGAAATGTGAAGGTGACTGGTATTTTGTGGATACGACCTGGGGAGATCCGTTATTTCAGCAGGAGGAAGAAGAGAGTACGGTACGAGCGATGACCTATGATTATCTGTGCTGCATCGAGGATACGATTTTAAAGACACACACACTGAAAGAAGGATTTACTTATCCCGAATGTGGACCGGATATCTGGAATTACTATCGGATGAACGGAATGTTTTACGAAACCTACGATAGGGGTGCGATTTTAAATGCGATGTATGCTTCTATAGATTCCGGAAATGACTGTGTGGTTTTTAAATTTGCAAATGATGAAGCGTATGAACAGGCACATGATGAAATTCTTGGAGAGCTTGTGCGCGAGGCGGCATCCTATCTTGGAAGAATGTACGCACTTCGTGAAGTCTATTATTCTTACGAGGAAGCGCCGTCCCTTGATAAATTGACGATATACTGGAGTTATTCCTAAAGCGTAGATTTAACTTACAAATGTGCGGGCACATTGTATGATAGAAGAAAAATGAGGAGGATAAAAAGTATGTATTACAAACAATATGGCGATACAGACATGAAGGTTTCTGCAATCGGACTTGGAACGATGCGGTATGATGAAGAGGATGTGAAGGCGGGCAGATTTGAAAAATGTGCCGAGATTCCACTTTACGCATTTGAGAAAGGAATCAATTACTGGGATACGGCGCCGGCTTATTGCCATGATAAGAGTGAAATTATCACCGGTATGGCACTATCACAGGTAAAGAGAAGTGATGTCTATGTGACATCCAAAGTAAATCTCGGAACGCTGAATCAGGATGCGAGCCGGGACAGTTTCAGACGGAGACTAGAGACATCTCTTGACCGCCTGAAGACGGATTACATTGATTTTTATCATATGTGGTGCATGCTGAACCTGGAGTCATGGGAGAAACATATGGAACTTTTATACCGGTTCTTCGAGGAGGCCAAATCCGAAGGACTCATTCGAAACATCGTGTTTTCTTCTCATATGCAGGGAAATGATATCGAGAAGGTAGTAGAGACCGGTAAATTTAAAGGAATGCTGATCGGTTACAATGCACTGAATTATCGTTTCCGCCAGAGCGGAATCAAAGCTGCCCATGAAAGCGGAATGGGAGTTGTTGTCATGAATCCATTGGGCGGTGGAATGATTCCACAGAACCCGGAAGCATTTTCATACCTCACGAAGGGAACAGATCTTACAGTACCGCAGGCGGCACTTCGGTTTGTTGCTTCACACAAAGAAATTACGGTCACACTTGCGGGATGTACTACGAAAGAGCACATTGACGACGCTGTGAAAGCGGTAGAAAATCTGGAAGAAAGACCGGCAGAAGAGATTGCGGCAATGTATGAGTCGGAGGGTATTTCCCTGAACAATCTCTGTACAGGATGCGGTTACTGCAAGGGATGTCCTAAGGAGATTCCGATACCGAAGATGATGGATGCTTACAATCACTACATACTGACAGGCAAAAAAGAGGCGATCACTTCCAGACTTAACAATCATTGGGATATTCCGAAAGAGAAGGCGAATGAGTGCATCGGCTGCAGAAAATGTGAAAAGCAGTGTACACAGCATCTTCAGATCGTTGAGCGTCTGGCAGAAATCAAATCACTTCCGGATGTATAGAAATAAAGACAATCTTTGGAAAACAGAGATTGGTGAATTTAATGGTTGAAATCTGGTTTCATATGTGGTAGAATTTTTACAATTTGAGAAAGTGGGCGCTCGTGGTTGAGAAAAAGACTCCATGAGCGCCTTCTTTTAAGGATTAGTGATGTGAAATACTATGAAGGGATAAGGTGAACATATGAAAGCGTTTCTAATTTTAGAAGATGGAACTGTGTTCGAAGGAACGAGCATCGGGTCGACAAGAGACATGATTAGTGAGATAGTATTTAATACCTCAATGACAGGATATTT
>JAXFTO010000090.1:0-8287 GCA_034176745.1 Bariatricus sp.
TTCTCCACTTTAAAAGTGATGAACAAAAGCATAAACCCTATCGCCGTGACAATCTCCGGGTTCATAAGCGGAAGATTATCCACCTGTTCCATCACATCTCGCACGATCTTCTTTGATTTACTGAGCCCGATCGCTGCAATAGTACCTGCAACCGTCGATATTGCCGTGGCTATAATTGCGATGGTAAATGTCGTATAAAGCGATTCCATCATGTCTCTGGATTCCAGCATATGCTGATACCATTTCAAAGAAAATCCTGTGAAATGCGTTAGGGATTTTCCATCATTAAATGAGAAAATAATCATATACAGAATCGGCAGATAGAAGAAAATGATCATCACCGCCATAAGTATTTTCCCGAAAATACGGTTGTTCTTTTTCATGATGATTATTCCTCCTTTCCACCCTGATTTCTGATTTCCACCTTACGCACTACCATCATCAGAAGCATCATAATGATTGCCATGATCATGGAAATCGCGCTTCCGAAGTTCCATTCACCTACGGTGATGAACTGGTTCTCGATCAGGTTACCGATGAGGAAATACTGTCCTCCGCCGAGCAGCTTCGGAATAAAGAAAGAGCTGACTGCAGGAAGGAATACCAGTGTTATTCCGTTGATCACGCCCGGAAGGGAAAGCGGAAGTGTCACGCGCCGGAACGTCTGCACCGGATTTGCGCCGAGGTCCGCGCTTGCCTCCAGAAGAGAGTGATCCATTTTACAAAGTGCCGTGTTGATCTGAAGAATCATAAACGGCAAAAAGTTATATACCATACCCAGAAGGACGGCACCTTCTGTGTACAGAAGTTCTTTTCCGCCAAATCCAAAAAAACTTGCGATTCTCTGAAGCAGACCACCTTCGCTGAGAAGGCCGATCCATGCATAGGTTCTAACCAGCATGTTGATCCACATTGGGATCGTAACACAAAGCACCAGAATATTCTGGGCCTTTTCGCTGCTCCGAGCGATAAAATACGCAATCGGATAGCCGATAAGAAGACAAAGTAACGTTGTTTTAACTGCAATCCAGATGGAACGCCAAAGTATAATCAAAAAGTCCTGGTCGGTGAAAAACTTGACGTAATGATCCAGTGTGATTGAAAACGAAATGATGGTATTTCCCGGTTCCGTGATCGAATAGAGCGCGATCAGGGCCATCGGAAGTACCAGCATCATTGCCGCCCACACAATATAAGGGATTGCAAGCTGTGAAAAGCGTTTCATTTAAAATACCATCCTTGACATTACGTGAATATCTTCAGGGAAGAATGTCAGTCCGACCTCCTGACCTACTTCCGAATAATCTGTCGTGTGAATCTTGAATTCACGTCCCGGTGTAGAGAAGGTGATCTTGTAGATGCCTTCTTTAACATTTTCCGGCTCAAAATCATAATCCACGCTGATATCGATACTCTGATCTTCATCACTCAGTTTCCAGCCCTGTGCATTGGCCCAGGTTTTGATATCAGTATCCAGAGCCTGAGATTCCAAAATCTCATCTACCGTTTTCTGGAAATTGAATGCCATGATTGCTTCGTTTGCCTTCTCATTCTTTACGAACGGCTGGTTGACTACAAAAATCGTGCGCTCAATGCTTGTACCGTTTGAGGTAGAGAATTTAACCGGATACTGTCCTTCCTCTTCTTTCAGATCGTATTCGATCTTGGAAATGGAAATATAATCATCCGTTTCCGGATTCCATGCCTGCGCATTAGACAGTGCTACGATTTCTTTATCATCCAGCTTCTGCACATCCTCCACATCCACATAGAAGTTGTTGGCGCTGATTTTCTCCTTTCCGTCTTCGCTGGTCACATCATGGTTATGAATCACGCGCATGTCCACGGTAACACTGGTACCCGGAACTGTTTCTACGATGATCTCATAGTGCACTCCTTTGAAAAGAACACTCAAAACTTCCCCGGTCATCTTACCGTCTTTGACATCTACGATATCAATATCTTCCGGACGAATGACAACATCAACTTTCTCATTCTCACGGAATCCAAAATCTACACAATCAAATGTGATATCGTCAAAGCGAACTTTATAATCTTCCAACATCACACCCGGAAGGATATTACTTTCGCCAATGAAATTGGCGACATATCGGTTTGCCGGTTCATTATAAATCTCTTCCGGTGTGCCGACCTGCTGGATTTCTCCATTTTTCATGACTACGATCTTGTCTGACATCGTAAGCGCTTCTTCCTGATCATGTGTTACAAAGATAAATGTAATACCTACCTCCTGCTGAATCCGCTTCAGTTCGTACTGCATTTCCTTACGAAGCTTTAAGTCAAGCGCTGCCAATGGTTCATCAAGAAGCAGAACCTTCGGTTCATTTACCAACGCTCTTGCAATCGCAACTCTCTGCTGCTGACCTCCGGAAAGAAGAGTTGTATTCTTGTTCTCATATCCTTCCAGACCAATCAGCTTCAGCATCTTCATGACCTTCTGCTCAATAACATCCTTACTCATTTTCTTGATTTTCAGACCAAATGCGATATTTTCATACACACTGAGGTGTGGAAATAAAGCATATTTCTGGAAAACGGTATTCAGTTCCCGTTCATATGGAGGCTTCTGGCTGATCTCTTCTCCATCAAAGATGACCTTGCCTTCATCCGCTTCCAGAAATCCTCCGAGAATTCTCAAAAGTGTCGTCTTCCCGCATCCGCTGGGTCCCAATAACGTCACAAATTCATTTTCATAAATATCAAGGTTAACTCCTTTTAACACAATCTGCCCATCAAAGTTTTTCACGATATCGCGAAACTCAATCAGCTTCTTCTGTTCCATATCACCTTCTCCTTCCTAGAACATCGGCGGTGTTGTGATCCACAGCACCTTCGCGTCACTACTCCCGTGATTGTACAAATAGTGGCTCTTTGTTCCGTCCATGTAGAAAGTTTCCTGCGCCTTCAGCTTATACTTCTTATTACCGCAGACCAGCGTCACATTGCCTTTCAATACATAACCGAACTCTTCGCCCTGATGTGCCAGTAATTCATTACTTCTTTTATGTGGGTGGAGCGTAAGCAAAATCGGCTCCATCTTATTTCTCAGCGCATTGGGGATAACCCATTCTATCGTGTAATCATCCTGGATGTCCTCAAAGAAATCCTGAGTTCCAAAGACAATCTGCTTTTCTTCTTCCTCGTGGAAGAACTCTGATAAATTGGTTCCTAGCGCCTCCAGAATGTCCTCAAGAGTTGCGATGCTTGGCGTGGTAAGATTCCGTTCCACCTGGGACAGGAACCCCTTCGTCAGCTCGCTTCGCGATGCAAGATCACCTAAGGTGAGGTCATTCGCAAGCCGCAGCTCCTTCAGCTTCTTTCCGATATCCAAAATCACACCTCCTGTTTTGTAATACTATACTTTTTTTTAAAAATTACCGAACAAAATACATTATACATATGTATGGGGGGATTGCAAGAGATTGTGTGAAAAAAGGGGGAAAATTGTAGGTAAAATTGTAAGAGGGGACGCCAAAAAGCGCTAACTATCCTGCGCAGGACTCGCTCTCGCTCGGGGGAAAACGCAGCGGTACTACGCTTTCAGGGACGCTGCTAGATGCAGCTTCTGAAAGCTAGTGCCGGCGTTTTCCACGGTCCTGCACAGGATAGTTAGCGCTTTTTGGCTGATACTCTCGCAATTTTACTTAGAAGATATTTTCTGGTAAGTAGAGGTTTGTGGTGTTTTCATTTCCGGCCTCTTTTGCACCCCTTGCAAATTCCTCCATAAACAATTGCACATATTCAATCATCGTTTCCCCATGGATGCTGTGGGCTATGAAAACAGCAACTATTTTTATCTTGAAAGTAAATTCCGCGAAAAATACGGATATTCACCAAAAGACTACCGACATAATCTCTCGTAACTTAGCCAGAAAAACTTACATTTTCTGAAGCTTCTGATAAACTAATGTCGTGTCGTAATCCGGCGCAAAATCTTTCATCACGTTGCAGATTCTTTCGATAACAGAAACTTCTTCCTCAAGATCCTCTGCAATCTGAGCCGGAGTTTTCTGTTTTTTTAATTTTTTAGCAATCAAAGCCAATAATCCAAGTTCTTCCCCACGTTCGATTCCCTGTTCGATCCCTTCTGCTACTGCCTTCCTCCGCCGCTCTTCCAATTCATCCGCAAACCATTCTTCATACAATTCTCTTAATGCATCACACATAATATTTCGTTCCTCCTCAATTACATTTCTATTTGCCCGAAGTATAATATCCATCACAGCCTGATAGTAAATGGAATCCTTTTTCCTCTCATAGCGTTCAAGGACTTCCATAAATTCCTCTTTTTCTTTATAATCGTTCCTAATACTTTTCAGCCAGAAATTATCTATCTCAGAAAGTTCCCTGACCACTAATAACTGGATCGGGAAGACAGCTCCTGTCAGATAATATATTCCCTTTCCATTTTTCATTATCTGCATATGCCACACTTTCTCCAAATGTTCCATCAACTTACGCGGATAATAATGTGACACAAGTGTAATCGTAATTTCTTCCTCCAGTTCAATTCTGAGCGCAGAGGTAAATGCCGAATGCCATTGCAGTTTCACTTCCTGCATTTCTTTCTCTTTTCAGTATATTGCATTCATGAGCACTTTTTTGTACAAATCTATTTGGCGGATACGCCACACTGAGGAAACACGAAGTGTTTTCGAGGTTGGCTCTGCACAGTTACCTTGATTTTTTGATTACCTCCCAATATAAAGAATAAAATTACCAATGTCAATAGCGCTTGAATATTCGGTATATAAAGTGATTTTTCGATATTTTTCGATTTCAAGACTCGTTCGCGAGTCATCATCCATCTGATAAAAAAATGAAAAGATATTCCCATGGATATCTTCTCATTTTCTAATAAGCATTATTTCTATTTTCTAAAATCTTTCTCTATGAATCTTCTCCACTGGGAGTTTATCAAGTTCATATGTATCTTTTTCTTCGTTCGGTACACCGACAGTAAGAATTGCAAGCAGCTTATAATTTTCCGGATATCCAAGAATGCTCCTTACATATTCATCGGTATCTCTTCCATCGTCTGCTTTGCGAAGTCTTCCCTGTACCCAGCAGCTTCCAAGTCCAAGTGCATGTGCCATCAAATGCATGTTGCTCATAGCAATGGAACAATCTTCAACCCACACATCCGTCACATCACTGTTTCCTACAACCACTATAGCACATGCTGCTTCTTTTAACATTTTTACAGCCCCGACACGGCATCCTGCCATTTGCTGAAGTACCTCTTTATCCTCAACTACAATGAATTCCCATGGACGGCGTGCTCTTCCTGAAGCCGAAAGCATACCAGCCTGTAAAATAGCTGTGATATCCTCTTCCGACAATACATCGGCTTTATATTTTCTAATACTTCGTCTTGATTTCATGAGCTCTAATAATTCCATATCTTCTTCCTCTTTTCACAAACGCTCGTTACAACTCTCTATGTAAATGATGTAGGGGTCAAAAGGTATTTCGACCCCTATGATACACGGATTTCTCCGCACTTTGTGCTCGCGAAATCCTAAAAACATTCGAAATCCGCCCTATTCGGGCTACTTTCTCATGTTTTTGCGGGTCCCAAAGTCATGTTTTTTCATGCAAGCATGAAAACCATGACCTTTTGACCCTTGTATCATGTAAATTATAGGTCAATTATTTATGATATTCAACAAAAAAACTGGTTTAACAAGTATAAACTTCCCCTTGGAATCCCTTCCCGCATTATGCTATGATAAGTATGAGGGCGAAAGGAGAATTCTATGAAATATGACATTATCATTATCGGTGCCGGACCTGGAGGTATCTTTTCGGCATACGAATTAGTAAAGCAAAATGCAAATTTAAAAATCGCAGTATTTGAACTGGGCAATCCGCTTGAAAAGCGGCATTGCCCGATTGACGGCGAAAAAATAAAATCCTGTGTGAACTGCAAGGCCTGCGCAATCATGAGCGGTTTTGGCGGCGCAGGTGCATTTTCCGATGGAAAATACAATATTACCAATGATTTCGGCGGTACACTCTACGAACATATCGGACGCAAAAAAGCAATCGAGCTGATGGAATATGTAGATGAAATCAACGTAACACACGGCGGCGAGGAAACACGTATGTACTCCACAGCCGGAACCCGCTTCAAGAAGCTTTGCATGCAGAATAAGCTGAATCTTCTGAATGCTTCTGTCCGTCATCTGGGAACCGACATCAATTATGTGGTTCTGGAAAATCTATATGCCGAACTGAAAGATCAGGTGGAATTCCGCTTTAATTATCAGGTAGACCGCCTGGAAACTATAGACGGCGGATACCGCGTATACTGCGGCGAACAATTTGACGATTGTGAAAAATGTATTGTATCCGTAGGTAGAAGCGGAAGCAAATGGATGGAAAAAGTCTGCCGGGAAATGAAGATCCCGACCAGCTCCAACCGTGTTGACATCGGCGTACGCGTGGAAATTCCGGCTGAAATCTTCTCCCATCTGACCGATGAACTCTACGAAAGCAAGATTGTATACCGCACCGAGAAATTCGAGGACAATGTCCGTACCTTCTGTATGAACCCAAATGGAATTGTTGTAAATGAAAATACCAAAGGAATTGTGACCGTGAATGGACACAGCTACGAAGATCCGGCAAAACAGACAGAGAATACCAACTTTGCCCTGCTCGTTTCCAAACATTTCTCCGAACCGTTCAAAGACAGTAACGGATACGGGGAAAGCATCGCCCGCCTTTCCAACATGCTGGGCGGCGGCGTGATTGTACAGCGTTTCGGAGATCTGATTCGCGGAAGACGAAGTAATGAGAAGCGAATCGAAGAAGGACTGGTTCACCCGACCTTGGCTGCAACTCCGGGAGATTTAAGTCTGGTACTTCCGAAGCGTATCCTTGACGGAATCATCGAGATGATCTACGCCCTGGATAAGATTGCGCCGGGTACTGCGAACGATGATACGCTGCTCTATGGCGTAGAAGTGAAGTTCTATAATATGGAAGTGGATATTGATGAAAATCTGGAGACACCTTATAAAGGACTGTATGTGATTGGAGACGGAAGCGGGGTTACCCATTCCCTTTCACATGCATCCGCCAGCGGAGTTTATGTAGCACGGCATATTACAGAAACTCTCTAAGTGACGCAAAGGGGCTGCTTCGCGGCAGTCCCTTAATTGCAAGCAGAAGACCCCCTCCACAGGCTTTAAAATCAAGAATCATTCTCTCATCACATATCCTCTATACTCCGTCGGAGTCATCCCGACAAGCTTCTTAAACGTCTTCGTAAAATAGCAAAGATCCGGAATCCCGCAATAGGATGCCACCATCTGGATCTGCATATTCGTAGAATTTAATAGGAAAATCGCCTGCTCGATCCGCTTGCCGGTCACGTATTCCGTCAGCGTCTGTCCGGTCTCCTTCTTAAACAACGTTGACAGATAGCTGGGGTTAACTCCGACCAGTTTTGCCTGTGTTCTGAGACTTAAATCTGCCGACAGATCCGAATCAATATTGATCATCACTCTTCTTATCACGGCTGGGTACCCTTTTAACGAGTGATTCGTCACCAGAAGAGTGTATTTTCTCACCATCTCTTTCATCAATAAAGTGACTCCCTTTTCAGAAGTCTGCAGCTCAATTTTCTTAGCAAATTCTGATGACACTTTATCAACATAAAACGGATGCACTGAACAGTTTTCCACAGTTTTCCTCAAGAGAGTGTTCGTAATAATCGCATAATTCTTGGCATTTCTGGTGCGGTCCGCCACCCTTTCTTCCACCGTCTGCAGATTAATCCGGCTCACATACATTTCAATCTTGTGGAGCTGCCCTTTTGACACCGCCTGAAGCATTTCATTCTCCAGAAAATATTTTTCTTCCATCCTCTTCATCTTCATCTGAAATTCTTCAGGTGTCACAAATGTTTCTTCTTTTTCCTCATCCAGTATATTCTTTATCGTTGCTCCGGTCAGTTCTTCCATTTTAAAAGCATCTTTGGATCCCCATATATTTGCCGCAAATGCATTTACCAGCACAAAAAGTATGCTCGAATCAGCAACAATAGGAACTGATTCATAACAATCTTTAAATGCCGGATACAGATTTGATGAAATATGAAATTCCTGTGCTTTATGTGACATGCTCCCACTACTTAAGCCCTAAAGCTTTGAAGTAGGGGCTTCTTACTCAATAGCCCGATAGGGCTAAGTATCAATAAGCTATCCCCGCGTGCCCCGCGGTTCTTTTCTGCCCGGTTACGGGCATATTTCAGGCG
>JAXFTO010000091.1:0-4010 GCA_034176745.1 Bariatricus sp.
CAAAGGGGAAAACGTATCATGAATCTAATTTCACAATACAAAGGTCTTAGAAAAGAAAACTATGTCTTATGCTTCGGACGCTTTGTGACGGCCATGGGGGCAATGGTCCGTCCGATGCTGACGATGATCTTAAGCCAGAAGTTCTTTATTTCGCAAGATATTCCGCATAATACAGAAGTAATTCCGCATAATGCAAATCATCATTTGATATTATGCGGAATCAATGGTATAATATGCGTAAAAGATACTAATACTTACAATGATTGGAGTTGATAACGATGACAACATGCAAAGAAAAAGCATTAGAATGGGGGCTATCCACTCGTTCAGTAAATGATTTGTGCAAACGCGGCAAAATACCAGGCGCTATTAAAATCGGAAAAAGTTGGCAGATTCCTGATGATGCCGAAAAACCAACGGATGGTCGTGTCTCACTCGCCAAACAAAAATCATCAAATAAACCTCATGTTTTAAAATCTCTTCCTATTGGTATCTCAGATTACGCACGTGCACAATCGCAATACTACTATGTTGACAAAACTTTAATGATAAAAGAGTTCCTTGATCAGAAACCTTTGGTTTCTTTATTTACCAGACCTCGACGTTTTGGTAAAACTTTGAACATGGATATGCTTAGAGTCTTTTTTGAAATATCCGAGGAAGATACAAGCAAATACTTTATCGGAACAAATATTTGGAAATGTGGAAAGACTTATCGAGATCATCAAGGAAAATATCCGGTTATTTTCCTCACATTTAAAGATGTAAAATTCGATTTCTGGTCAGTAACCCTTGATAAAATAAGAGAACTTTTGCAAGCAGAATTTGGAAGACATCAGATACTCCTTGATAGTGATAAACTTGCTCAGTATGAGAAAGAATACTTTTCTAGAATTCTTGATGGCACAGCCTCTGAAGTAGATCTTACATCAGCACTTGAAAAACTCTCACAGATGTTGCGAAAACATTATGACATCGCACCAATCATTATCATTGATGAATATGACACACCAATTCAAGAAGGTTATTCCAAAGATTTCTACGATGAAATCATTGGATTCATGAGAAACTTCTTCTCCGGTGCATTTAAGGATAACAAAAACCTCTCTTACGGTTTCCTTACGGGTATCCTTAGAATTGCGCAAGAAAGTATTTTCAGCGGGCTTAACAATTTGAATGTGAATTCAATCATGGATTGTGATTATGATAAATTCTTTGGCTTCACTCAGCAGGAAGTTCATGACATGCTTGCATATTATAATGCACTCGACAAAGAAGAAGAACTTAAAGATTGGTATAATGGATATATTTTCGGAAATGAAGAAATTTACAATCCTTGGTCCGTAATCAACTATGTATCAAAGAACTGTATTCCACAGGCTTATTGGGTAAATACAGGAAAAAATGAAATTCTTGATGATGTGTTAAAAGTTGCAACTGACGATATCTCCGAACATCTCCATGCGCTATTGCAAGGAGAAAGTGTTGTTGCAAGAATCGACCAAAACGTTGTTTACCGTGAACTATCTGAGGATCCAGGTAATATTTATAGTTTATTGTTAGTAGCTGGATATCTCAAAACAGCCAAAAAAGAACTTCAACCAGATGGGTCTTATTTGTGCGAAGTATCGATTCCAAACAGAGAAATTGCTGCTGTTTATAAAAGCGAAATTCTCTCTCATTTATTACAAATTGGTGCAATCACAAGAACAACTGCAAATAAGATTGCTGAGAGTCTTTATATTGGTGACTCAGCCAAATTACAAAAAGCAATTGCTGAATACATGGATAAGTCCATCAGTTTCTATGATGGCGGTTCAGAGGGATTTTATCATGGCTTAATTTTAGGTCTTATCGCTTTGATGGATAACCAATATAAAATCAAATCCAACCGCGAATCCGGAAACGGCAGATACGACATCTGTTTATTCCCGAAAACATCAAAATATCCAGGTATCATCATGGAATTCAAATGGGGCAGCAATCTAGATAACGACAAACTCGATAAACTCGCCAAAGATGCATTAAATCAGATTGATAAAAAACATTACGCTTCAGAAATGATTGAGCTTGGTGTTACTGATATCCTCAAGCTTGGAATCGCCTTTTCGGGTAAAAATCTTAAAATCAGGACGGAATAATTATCAAAGTATCAAAAACAGTAATAGCAACAATGAAGTGCTATACTAATGTTGTAACAGTAGTGGCTAATAAGATATAATACATCTTACAAAGAAAAGAGGTACTCATTATGCCACAAAGTTACACACCAGAATTTAAAAAGAAGATTGTGGTTCGGGGATGTTATTCCCTTTGCTTCATTTCTTGTACCGATAAATGCGTAAACCCCCGGCACTTTTTCTGTAAAATAGGAAAAGTCCTCGCTGCCCGTGATCACAAACTGCTCACTGAGAGTTTCCTCTCCGTACAATTCTTTTACCGCTTTTTGCGCAATCTCTGTAAGCGAGGGATCATTATACAGAACTCCCGGAAAATATTCATACTCCAGGGTGGCTTCTGCTCCGTTGGCTGCTGCTACATTTTCCACAATATTCCGAATCCAGCCTTCAATGTGCTCCCGAACTTCTCTGCTGAGGGTACGGGCGGTTCCTCTCATCACTACATGGTCGGAAATCACATTAAACCGGGGGCCACCTTCAATCTCCCCTATGGTTACGACCAGATTTTCTCTGGGATCGTTTCTTCTGGATACAATGGTCTGCAGTTGCAGAATGATGGCTGCCGCCGTCACAATCGCATCCACTCCGTCATTTGGTGATGCTCCATGGGCAGCCACACCTTTCACCGTGATCGTAAAATTATCGCAGCTGCTCATCCGTGGCCCTGCCTCCACATTGATTTTCGCAGAATCCAGAGTCGCCCACACATGGCTGCCGTAGACAGCATCCACATCGTCCAGCAGACCCTTTTTCACATAATACTCCGCACCATGGCAGGATTCTTCTGCCGCCTGAAACAATATACGTACGGTTCCGTTGAGCTCGTCTTTGTGTTTCATCAGCATTTTGGCCGCAGCAAGCAGCATGGCTGTATGGTTGTCATGGCCGCAGGCGTGCATGACATTTTCATTTTTGCTGGAAGTGCCAATAATACTCTTGAAACAGGGGGTACATATATGGTGACAATAAAAGATGTGGCGTTGGATGCAAATGTCGCTGTTGGAACCGTTTCCAAGGTAATTAATGGACAACATGTGAGTGAAAAGAATAAGAAGAAAGTAGAAGCATCAATCAAAAAACTAGGCTATCAGATTAATTATTATGCAAGAGGTCTTAAGACACAGAAAACGTATACTATAGCTACGATAGTTCCGGAAATATTAAACCCTTTTTTTCATCTTGGGTATATTATATTGAGCAGGCACTTTATAGAAATGGCTATAAAATGCTTTTGTGTAATACACAGGGAAATAGTGCAAAAGAAGATTACTATTTTAAAATAGCTTCGCAGAATAAAGTGGACGGAATTATATGTGTATCATATCAAGATACAGAATCCTATATATCCGAGAACATTCCTATCATTTCATTAGATCGTCATTTTGAGAAAAATATAAGCTGCATATGTTCGGATAATTATCATGGAGGAGAAATTGCAGCACAGAAAATGATTTCTACAGGAAGTCGTAATCTGATATATATTCGTAGTGGTTCTACTATTCCTGGTGAAACCATGAAGCGCGAATATGGATTTAGTGATTACTGTAAGTCGAAAGGTGTGCATTGTGATTCTTTGAATCTGGGAGACGAATCCGAGACCACTGAAGAACGAATATTAAAATATGAAAAAAAAATATATGATTTTATTGCAGATAATATAAAATCGGGAAAATTTCTGTATGATGGAATCTATGTAAGTACGGATTGGTTAGCATTGATCATACTGGAGCAGATGAAAAAATTTGGAATTAAAGTTCCTGAAGAAACACAGGTCATAGGCCATGATGGTTTGCGTCAGGTGAATCAGAAAGTCTATTTGTTATCTACAAT
>JAXFTO010000092.1:0-2445 GCA_034176745.1 Bariatricus sp.
TCTTCCGAAATCTCTTTCAGGCTTGCCCTGTTCATAGTCTGACCTCCTATTGAGTATGACTGTCCTGCTGCCAGAATCTTTAATTTTGCTTTTTTCAGCTCTGCAAGCATCTCTTTTGCTTCTGTAAGCTGTTTGTTATTCTTGATTACTACTGTCATATCCTATTCCTCAATTCCATTAATAGACCTGCGTGGTGTTCTCCTGAATCTTGACTTCTTCATATAATTGACGCCTCTCTTCAGTTTTTCTTCCAGCTCATCCCATTTCGGTCTAAGTATTTCTTCGACCGCATAATTATAGTTAAATAAGTCAAGCGGCTCATTTCGTGTACCGCTTTTCTTTACCCACACCTTTTTAATAACTCCATTAACCTTCTTAGTAACCTGTCTTTCTGCCGTTAATCCTTTAAAATACTCATCGTCATATCCACGACTGTCACCTTTTGGGAAATGACAATATCCCGGACCTGCCTCTTCAATCTGAAGCCTGTTTGTAATATCTTCCTTTCCGGAATCTACTCCTAATATTTGTATGATGGTACGGTCAATGACAATTTTCTTTCCATTATGTTCTTCCGTTATATCAACTATTGTTTTCTTGTATAATAGCGGAATGTCCGGCTTACCTGCATATCCTTTCACGCCATAACATTTCTTTCCCTTTGCCTTCATTTTCTTAATCCATTTATATGTTTCATTCGTAAAATGTCCACCGGTATCTATGGCGAATCCAGCAATATTTAATTCCCTTCCGTCTTCAAAGTACAATGGCTGTGCCAAAAAATCTTCAAGCTGATTCCATGGTTCCTCTTTGATTAGCTCCCCATAGATCTCTGTTTTATAAATGCCCCATGTTTCATAATTTCTTGCCCAACCTCTTATTTCAACTTCGAACCTGTTATCCTGTACATCGACTGCTGCCGTAAGAAGCAATACACCTTCCGGAATGTCTGCTGCATATGTTTCCAATCTTGTTTCCAATTCTTCTTCACTTACACAATCAATTCCTGCTGCCTCTTCCCACGGTTCACCTAGTACTGTATTGACGAATACTTTCATGTCTTCGACATCATGGAACTTTTTTAATTTCTCATCTGCATCTTTAAAATTATCAATAATTTCCTGCCACTCTACGAATGGACTTGCCATTTCATTTAACCTGAAAGAACGTGCCTTTTTTCTCTCTGGATGATGTGCTATCCATTTATGCTTGCTTTCTTTCCAGGTTCTTTCCGGTATCAACACCCCACAAGACTCACATGCCATCGATACCGTTTCAAAATCCACTCTACGGAAGCTATATGGCTGCCATGCTCCACATTCTGGACACTGCACACTCCATTCTTCCATGCTTCCCTTGTTATAAGCACTTTCTATCTTACTTCTTCCTGCAATCGTCGGTGTGGATGTCTTTATATGTTTCTTATTCCAGTAACTTGTTGCTCTCTTTTCCGCAAGCTTTATTGGATTTCCCTCACTTCCTGCTGATTCTGGAAATCTGTCTGTCTCATCCATCCATATGATTCTTCTTGGATCGGATGCCAGTGAACTTGGTGAATTTGCACCGCTTATTGCTATATTTCCGCCCGGATAACCTTTTAGCAATATTGTATTATTCGAATTTCTTGCCTTCGGGTCTGCAACCTTCTCTGCAAGTTGTGGTATATCCTCAATCATCTGTGCCAATCTTGTTTTGGAAAACTTCTCAGCATCCATTATCGTTGGCATTACTAGCATCTGTGTTGCCGGTTCATAATCTATGTAATATGCGATTCCGCACATAATAATCGTTGTCTTTCCTACCTGTGCTGAACTCATTACTGCTACATCCACCACTTCCGGATCTGTAATCGCATCCATGATTTCCTTCTGGTAAGGAATCGTGTCGGATGAGTATCGTCCTGATTCATTAGATCCTTCTGGAAGAACCATATAACGGTCTGCCCACTGGCTTATCGTCATCGGCTCCTTTGGACGTAGGTTGCCTGCTAACTTACACATTAACTGTAATGTATGCCAGCTTACTTCTCTACTCATTCTCCTCATCTCCCAACGAACTAAGAGCCTCTCCGGATATCTCTATATGCTCATCGGAATAAAAGTCTGATGCATTGTATGCCGCAAGCTCTACTAGTGCATTGTCTATTTCCATTTTCAATATTCTTTGTATCTCCGTCCTGGACTTCCCCTCCAGCCGTCTTGCCATCTTGGCAGGAAGAGCTATCATCTTGGACTTGAACTTCGTGAACATATCCGTCATGACTGCTTCGACATCCTCGGCTTTGTGTACTTGTCCTTTTATTAGCTGCAATTTTATCTCTGTGATCTGCCTTTTCAGATGCTCGTGTTGCGCTTTTTCTTCATCCAGATCAAGATTTTCCGTGTCATCGTCAACGTCCCTCTGTTGGTTCTTCCCGGCGCTGGCAACTTTGAGTGCTGTGATGTA
>JAXFTO010000093.1:0-29778 GCA_034176745.1 Bariatricus sp.
ATAATAAGAAAAAAGAGATATTGACCCTTGGCGCGTTGATATCTCTTTTTTCGTGAAAGAAAAGACTACTCTGCAACTTTCTATAAATTGAAGAGTAGTCTAATCCAATGCCGAATGGAGGGGGTGCAAAAGGGGGTGCAATCGTTCGATTGTATCAAAATGGTGGTTACGATGAAGAGCGCGTCAGGAAGCTGGGAGCGGAAAAATTTATCGACTACAAGAAAGAAAACTATGCAGATGTTCTCTCAGATGTAGATTATGTTCTGGATACGTTGGGTGAACGTGAACTTCCCAATGAATTCAAGGTATTAAAGGAGGGAGGTAATCTGGTTTCCCTTAGAGGACTACCGAACGGACGATTTGCCGGGAGAAGCGGTATGACGTTATTCAAACGACTCTTGTTTAAGGCTGCAGGAAGCAAATATGATCGTATGGCGGCTACGAAAAAGCAGACCTATGATTTCCTGTTTGTGCATGAGGACGGTACTCAGCTAGAAAGGATCGGCAGGCTGTTTGATGAGGCACATCCATTGGAAACATCTATAGATACAATTTTCACTTTAAATGAGATCAATGAGGCACTCGCCAAGGTCAAAGAGGGAAAATCCAAAGGAAAGACGATTATCAAAGTTAGCGAACAATGACATGGCATATTTTGAACGAATATTCAGTATTGACATTTCTTAAAAGTGATAGTATAATGAATAAGTCACATAAATGTGATGAGGGATCATAGCTCAGCTGGGAGAGCATCTGCCTTACAAGCAGAGGGTCATAGGTTCGAGCCCTATTGGTCCCATTACAACATTAGTTGTAAATTTATATGGCGGGATAGCTCAGTTGGCTAGAGCACGCGGTTCATACCCGCGGTGTCGCTGGTTCAAATCCAGTTCCCGCTACTAACGAAGGAGCCTTGTGTGGGCTTCTTTTTTATTATTAAAACTATGTGTTTCGCAATCTACAACGTTCCCCAGCTTAGGGATCATAAATTCGGAGAAAATGAAAATGAGTAAAATTATTTTTTTGACCAGCAGTCCGTCAGGACCGTTGGATGGAAGCCGTCCGGTAGATGGACTGGATCAAATGAATAAATTTGTGGAGAATCTTCAGCGGTACTGGCCGGAAAACGCCAGGTGTCTGATGATTACAGCAGCACCGGATAATGCGGCAATGAATGATGAAATGACAGAATTTTTTGGCAAGGCAGTCAAAAAGGCAGGACTTACATGGCAGACGTTTGATTTGTGGGACAGAAGAACACAGGATTTTTCGGAAGAAGTGTTACATTCCTATGACATCATTTTCTTAGGCGGTGGTCATGTGCCGACACAAAATCGCTTTTTTAAAGAAATAAGTTTGAGAGAAAAGATACATAATTTTGAAGGAATAATCATTGGAATCAGTGCCGGAACCATGAATAGCGCAGATGAAGTTTATGCGCAGCCGGAGCTTCCGGGTGAATCGAAGGATCCAGAATATGAACGTTTCCTTCAAGGTCTGAGTTTGACAAAAACAATGATTTTGCCGCATTATCAAATGGTAAAAGATTATGAATTGGACGGGAAACGTCTATATGAAGACATCACTTATGGAGATAGCTATGGGAAGAGATTTTTAGTTCTTCCGGATGGCAGCTATCTCCTTAGTGTGGACGGTAAAGAAAGCATCTGGGGTGAGGCCTGGCAAATTTTCAATGGAAAAATGAATAAAATCTGTGTAGATGGAAAGAGCAGAGCGTATTAATTCTCTGACTTTGAATCTTTATCAGAGATCCTAGGAGGAAGAAATGGATACAACTCTTCGTAGTTCTCGATTTCTTCCTTCCCTGTTGGAAGTGATGGAATCAGTCCGGTACAGTCCTGGGCGGAAGAGGCACCAAGGTAGTCGTATTCCGGAAGTTCATTTCTTTTCTTTTTGGTTGGGTTCATAATCAAAATCTCCTTTTTCATAAAAGTATAACCAGAAATAATCAGAATATAATGAAGTGATGTAAAAATAATTTAAAAATATATTGACAAAACCTAAAAAGAATGATATTATAAACTCAACAAAAGAAAAGAAGAGACAACTTCAAAAAACAGGAGGTCGGTCCAATGAAATAGGAAAATTTAATTGGACAAAATCAATAGAAAGAGAGGTTATACAGTGAAACTTCTAGAATATCATTAAAAGAGCTATTTGATTTGTAAAGAAAGATCAAATAGCTCTTATTTTTTGTTTTCTATTGATAAATTTTCACATCTTCGTTTGCCGTTTTGATTCTATTTCATTTTTTCTCATATATGATACAATGGAAGAGGAGTAAATTTCTAAAAAAGAAGATATAGTTTGGGAGAAAAATCATGAAAGAATTTGAAGGAAAGGTTGCTGTCATAACCGGAGGCGCAAATGGGATTGGTAAATGTATCGCTGAAGAATTTGCAAAGAGAGGAGCGGAAATCTGTATCATTGACAAGGTAAAGGGAAGGCATTTTGTAGGCGATATTTCTGATCAATCTACTTTAGAACGATTTGCGGAAGATGTGCTAAAAGAGCATGGACATGTGGATTTCCTTATTAATAATGCGCTGCCGCTTATGAAAGGAATAGATGACTGTAGTTACGAAGAATTTCAATATGCGATGGCAGTAGGAGTCACTGCGCCATTTTATTTAACGAAATTGTTTGCTCCGTATTTAAGCGAGGGAGGTTCTGTTATCAATATTTCTTCTTCCAGAGATCGTATGAGCCAGCCACAGACCGAGAGTTATACAGCTGCAAAAGGCGGCATTGCGGCACTTACGCATGCGTTGGCGGTGAGCCTTGCAGGTAAAGTGCGGGTAAATTCGATTTCTCCCGGTTGGATAGACACAAAGTATCAGGTATACGAAGGAGCGGATGCAATTCAACAGCCCTGTGGACGTGTTGGGAATCCGGTGGATATTGCAAATATGGTACTGTTTCTCTGTTCGGACAAGGCTGGATTTATCACGGGAGAAAATATTTGTATAGATGGGGGAATGACGAAACAGATGATTTATCATGGGGATAATGGGTGGAAGTTAAACGTCTCGGATTAAGAGGTTTATCTTGAAAACCATGAGGCAACACATGCATCAAGTACCTTCGAATGGATTCCTGATTTGTCATAATTTTCCGGAATTGAGAAAGAATGTAATAAAGCGGGAAAAATATAAGATTCTTGTCATTTCCTACTTGCATATCTTAACAAAAACGGTATAATAGAAAACCGATGTTAAAAAATACAGATACAAATGCAGAGGAAAGGGAAAGTATATGGCAAAGACAAAGATTAATGATATGACTTCAGGAAGCCCGGCCCGGCTGATCATGCAATTTATGATACCAGTGTGTCTAGGAAACCTTTTTCAGCAGTTTTATAATGTAGTAGATTCTATTGTCGCAGGACAGTTTATCGGTGTTCAGGCGCTGGCAGCGATCGGCAGTACCGGTTCCTTGATGTTTTTTGTGATTGGATGGTTAAATGGCCTTACCAGTGGATTTGCGATTATGGTAGCACAGTGCTTTGGCGCAAAGAAATATGATCAGATGCGGCATTATGTGGCAATGTCTGCAATCTTGTCTGTTGTATTTGCGGTGGCAATGACGATTGGATTTAGTGTGGCTAATGTTCCGATACTTCGTTTGATGAATTATTCGGAAGAAATCATGCCGTCTGTGAAGTCTTATATGGGCATCATTTATCTGGGATTGATCGTAACCGTAGCATATGATGCGTTGTCGGCATTCCTAAGAGCATTGGGCGATTCCAAATCACCGCTGTATTTTCTGATGATTTCAGCAGGCATCAATGTAATTCTTGATATTGTACTCATTATCGTTCTCGGAATGGGTGTGGAAGGATGTGCTTATGCAACGGTCATTGCACAGGCGATTTCAGCATTGCTATGCTTTATTTATATAGTAAAGAAATATCCGATTTTACATTTGAAATGGGAAGATTTCCGAATTTCATGGAGATCATTTGGAAAGCTACTTGGTCTTGGAGTGCCGATGGCACTGCAGTTTTCAATCACTGCGATCGGAACAATCATTGTTCAGGGGGCGGTCAATGTATATGGAGAAGTATACATGGCAGGTTTCTCTGCAGCGGGAAAATTACAGAATATTTTTATGACAGTATTTACGGCGTTTGGAGCGACGATTGCGACTTATGTAGGACAGAATCGTGGTGCGGGAAAGCCGGAACGTGTAAAGCAAGGTGTGCGCTGTACCCAGTTTATGGTCTGGGGATGGAGTATCATCAGTATGATTGTAATGTTTTTCTTTGGAAAACACATGACCTGGCTCTTTGTCAGTACGGCGGAGACGGAAGTTATTGAGGTGGCGGTACTGTATTTCCATACGGTATTCTGGTGTTATCCGTTTCTTGGAAGTATATTCTTATACAGGAACACGCTGCAGGGAATGGGATACGGATTTATGCCAATGATGGGCGGAATTTTTGAACTTACAGCCCGGACGGTAATCGTAATGCTTGTGGCAGGAAAAACAAGTTTTGCAGGTGTCTGCCTTGCAGACCCGGCGGCGTGGATTGCAGCACTGATCCCGTTGGTGCCATATTATTTCTATATTATGAAGAAGTGGGAAAAGAAACAGTGTGTATAAAAGAGGAAAGGCTGTCGTGTTTCAAGTACGGCAGCCTTTTTCGCGTAAATTTATACAATCTGAAGTGATTGTAGAAGAAGCAAATGAAGGAGAAAAAGAATAGTGGATGCATTAGTCATGCTGCAGGAACTGTTGGAGCAGGATCAGTTTGAATTGATTTTGTCGGAAAATAAGGACAAAGAGAATCAGGAGCTTCGCCTGGTATATTTGATGAATGACGCGGTGGAAAGTTTTCTGGTATTTTATGATGCAAGGATGACCGGGGAGTATAAAAACGATTATGAAGGAGAACTGGAATCATCCTTAAGTTATGATGATGAAGAATACATTCTGGTGGTGAGACAGAGAGAATCTGTGGTTACAATATTTTTTAAAGATATAGGATTGGAAGTTCACTTATACGATTACGGAGAAATCGGCCATTTCTGGATGAAAAAGTATGAATATCTCAGACAGCTGGAATACCGAATCGCTATATTGAGAGACAAGCTGCAATATTTAGGTGAAGAGTATTGTACATCGGAAGAACAGAAACTGGCATCCCTTGCAGATTTTCCGCCACTTAATTATTGCTGCTATCCGGCAGTTCCTGAGAAATATATTGTACCGCGAGAGGACGCGTGGATACCGTCTGAAGAAGCGATAGATGTGATGGAAAAATTAGCTGAAGAAGCAAAAGACTATAGCTTAAAGAGAATTCTGTGGTTGTATCGAAGATTCAAAAGCCCGATAATAGCAAAAAAGATTGCAAATATGTTACATAGAAAGGCACATTCAGAAGTTACGGATCTGATTGCGAAAAAACTAAAGCAGGCGGCAGCAGTTTATCAGAGGCGTTCATTTGGAAAAGAAATGGATTTAAAATGTGAACAAATGTTGGAAAAGACAAAAGAACGACAGAAAGAGTTAAAAGCTCAGGGGAAGAAGTCGGTATTGCTTCGCGAGGAACCATTTGTAAGTGTGAAAGACGGGATTGATTTTCAGGTGCATTTGATGATCTGGAAGAATGGGATTGTGAATCGAAAGGTGGAAGTAGAGAGTTACGGGAAAGGATGCAAAAATGTCTGAAATTCTTATACTTATAATAGAAACATTGCATATGGGATTGTGAAACTAGCAAAAAGTGAATTTTATGACATGTTTTGTGAACTAAAGGAAGAAATAGAAAATAATTGGATAGAATAATAGAAGTGGCCGGGTGACAGGTTCATAGTCACCCGGCCATCTTGGGATTTATACAGCATTTACTTTTTGCTTATTTTCTTTAACATTTTCTGTACGCTTATCTGTTGAAGCGAAAAATCCTGCAAGTAAGGTGCCTGAGATTGAGTGCCATACACAGGAAACGGCACAGATGATAGCTGATTCCGGAGTAGAGGCAAATTGGGCAGTGGTTGTTGCGAGGTTTGTTGCAAGACCGGCATTCTGCATACCTACTTCGATCGAAATCGTGCGCTTCTTGGCGGTATTCATGCCTGTAAGTTTTCCGGCTCCATATCCAAGAAGATATCCCAGACTATTATGTAAAAGTACTGCTGCGAAAATCACAACACCTGATTGGAAGAATTTAGAGCCCTGAGAAGAAATAACGCCGCCAACTACACAGGCAAGCCCCAAAACTGCCACGCCGGGCATCACTTTCTGTACTTCCTGGAACAATTTCTTTTTGCCATAAAGGAAGTTGATTAAAAATCCAACTCCGACTGGAAGAATAACCGTTTCTATGATAGAAACCAACATCGGGAATCCCTGAATAGAGATTTTGGTCCCGCTTGCGAGGAAAGAAACCATAAGTGGTGTCATAACCGGTGATAAAATAGTGGAAACGGTTGTCATTCCGACAGAAAAAGCCACATCACCACCGCAGAGGTATGACATAATATTAGAAGATACACCACCGGGGCAGCATCCGACTAAAATAAGTCCCAGTGCGATTCCATCTGGAAGACTTAGTACTTTTGATACGCCAAGTGCAAGAAATGGCATAATCAAATAATGAGCACATGCGCCGATGCAGATATCCAAAGGACGCTGGGCAAGAATTTTAAAATCATCTGTAGTAAGTGTAAGCCCCATGCTGAACATGATTACACCGATGATGATTGATTGACAGGTGAACTTATTTGCGACCGGGTCAACAAATAACTGGTAATTTACCCATCCCATCAGAGTTGGAATGAAAAAAGTGACAGCTGCGATAGCAATCACGACTAGAGAGGTGTAATCAGATAGTAGTTTGCTGAGTTTCTGTAATGTTTTCATTGATAATTCCTCCTGAGTTTTATGAAATTTAAAGAAAGAACCACTGAATTTCTATCGAAAGACTCGGTTTTTATCTTGAACAAATAAAAAAGTCCCTTTCAGTCATAATACTGAAAGGGACGAAATAATCCGCGTTACCACCCTGCTTCCGCCAATCTGTATACAGATTTTGCGACACTCATAACGTACCAACATACGCTTCCCTTATAACGGAGGATTCCGGCGAGCCCTACTCCTGTTTCAGACCGCTTCTTGGAGATGATATCTGTATTTACCGATATGCCTGTTCGCACCAACCACAGGTTCTCTGAATATCTGCATAATTACAGACTTGTTCTCTTCGACGAATTTTAGTGAACTTTCTCTAATTGATGTTTCCCATTATAGACTTGTGAATTCAAATGTCAAGCGAAAAATAAAAAAAGATTATTATGAATCAATAGGTTACATCAGGTAAGATTGTTTTGTATTCATTCACATGATATAATTTAATTAGGTAAGAAACATAAAGGAGATGGAAAAGATGGATAATTTTACATTTTATGCACCAACTTATTTTGCATTTGGAAAAGATACGGAAAATGAAGCGGGGAAATATGTGAAACGCTTCGGGGGAACGAAAGTAATGATTCATTACGGAGGCGGATCGGTTATTCGGTCAGGTTTGCTGGATCGTGTGAAGAAGTCATTGGAAGAGGAAAACATCGAGTATGTAGAACTTGGCGGTGTAAAACCAAATCCGAGAAGTGGCCTTGTGTATGAGGGAGTCGACCTTTGCCGGAAAGAGGGCATAGATTTTATTCTTGCAGTTGGCGGAGGAAGTACGATTGACTCTGCAAAAGCGATTGCAGCCGGAGTACCTTACGATGGAGATTTCTGGGATTATTATCAGGGACGCATTGTAAATGAAGCGGTGCCGATCGGTACAGTCATCACGATTTCGGCAGCAGGAAGCGAAGGCTCTCCGGATTCTGTTATTACAAAAGAAGAAGGAATGTATAAACGATCAACGACGGGAGAAGCATTAAGACCTAAATTCACCATCATGAATCCGGCTTTAACGCAGACGCTTCCGGCATATCAGACTGCCTGTGGAATTACAGATATTATGGCACATCTGTATGAGCGTTATCTGACAAATACAAAAGAAGTGGAGTGTACGGACCGGATGATCGAAGCGTTGCTCTTGACCATGATTCACGAAGGCCCAAGGGTCATCGAGGATCCGGATAATTACGATGCACGTGCCAATATTATGTGGGCGGGGATGATGGCGCACAACAATTCTTGTGGTGTCGGCAGAAGTCAGGATTGGACCAGTCATTGTGTTGAACATGAACTCTCAGCACTTTATGACTGTGCACATGGTGCAGGACTTGCAGTAGTGATGCCGGCGGTCTTTACTTATAACCTTCACCACGACGTAATGCGTTTTGCACAGATTGCAGTGAGAGTATGGGGCTGCCAGATGGATTTCAACAATCCGGAAAAAACAGCAAAAGAAGGAATTGAAGCTTTGAGAAATTTCCTGATTTCTATTGGAATGCCGAAAAATTTCGAAGAACTTGGTGCGAAAGAGGAAGATATTGAAAAACTGGCATATAATTGTTGCTATGGTGATGTGGAAGATGGAACAACCGGCGGCTTTGTTACATTGAATCAGAAAGACGTAGAGAATATTTATCGGTTGATGCTGTAAAACTATATCAGATGGGAGATGACTCCCGCGCGAGTCTTGAAAGAAAACGCGAAAACCCGCTAGCCGTAAAGCCAGCGGGTTTCGTTGTTTTTATAGTTATCTAAAGGAATGAGAGTAAAGTGCGTCAATCGGGTTGCCCCGATTGCGCTACTTTATGAGGGGGGAGATAGTTGTGTTATCAACTATCTGATACATAGTATACCCTGAAAATATGTCTAAAATGTGATGAGACAATAAAAGAAATAGAAAAAAAGTTAAGGATTTCTTAAATTGAGTATCTATCAGGTTAAGAAGAACGAAAATCCGCCGGTCCAAAGAACCGGCGGATTTCTTTATCGTTATCTAAAGGAATGAGAGTAAAGTGTGGCAATCGGCCGTTCCGATTGCACTAACTTTATGAGGGGGAGATAGTTGCTTTATCAACTATCTGAAATTATTATAACCTGAAAATATAGATAAAATGTGTCAAATTTATAAAAGAAAAAGAAAATTGATAAAGAAGTTCTAAACAAATTCGAAACGCTTTTTTATAAACGAAAATCCGCCGATCCAAAGGACCGGCGGATTTCTTTATCGTTATCTAAAGGAATGAGAGTAAAGTGCGGCAACCGGGAAAACCCGATTGCGCTACTTTATGAGGGGGGAGATAGTTGTTCTATCAACTATCTGAGTCTTATTATAAATTGAAAATGTGTCCAAAGTATGAGTAGATTCTAAAAGAACTGGAAAATTTATTAAAGGAATCTTAAGAAAACTCCCAGTATGCTCTTAAAAAAACTCTGTTAATCTTGTATACTGTAGAGGAGGTGATGAATATGTCAACAATTTTAGTCTGTGATGATGATAAGGATATCGTAGAAGCGATTGATATTTACCTGACCCAGGAGGGATATCAGGTACTGAAAGCTTATAATGGAGAAGATGCAATTAAAGTATTAAAGAGTAATGAAGTAGATCTACTGATCATGGATGTGATGATGCCGCGTCTGGATGGAATCAGAGCGACTTTAAAGATCAGGGAGGAAATGAGCCTTCCGATCATTATTCTTTCGGCAAAATCAGAAGATGCAGATAAGATTCTGGGGCTTAATATCGGTGCGGATGATTATATGACCAAGCCGTTTAATCCGCTGGAGCTTGTCGCCAGGGTCAAATCCCAGCTCCGACGTTACACTCAGCTTGGAAGTACTTCCAAAGAAGAGAATAAGTATGAGTTTAAAACAGGAGGTCTGGTCATCAGGGACGACCTTAAGATCGTGACGGTTGATGGAGAACCGGTTAAGCTTACTCCGATTGAATATAATATTCTGCTCCTGCTTGTAAAGAATCAGGGCAAAGTATTTTCAATTAATCAGATTTATGAAAATATATGGAACGAAGAAGCAATTGGTGCGGATAACACGGTTGCGGTACATATTCGCCATATACGTGAGAAAATTGAAATCAATCCGAAAGAGCCCCGCTATTTAAAAGTAGTCTGGGGAGTAGGGTATAAAGTGGAAAAATTATAATCCGGAGGAAGGAACATGAACAAATGGTATAAAAGTGCCCCTTGCAAAGGAGTTCTTCTGTTTCTGGAACACTTATTTGCCGCAGTGGCATCAGTCTGTTTTGTCTGGCTTGTAACTTGTTATATGGCGGGAAGACTTACTGCGATACTTGATAAGCCGGAGAAAGAATATGCAGATTCCAAGATGTTTGAAGAACAGTTGCAGGGAGTGGCAGCAGATGTAGTCTGGGCAGAACCAAGAATGGACGAATTCGAGACAGAGGGGATTTATGATTCGAATAAAATCATAGATATCAAAGAATATGCCGAGCAAGGAACCATTTCCGGTGAAAATAAGAGCGGATTTGCATATAGGCTCGGTGATTTGTATCAATGGGGAAGGCAGGGTACATTTGGAAATTATGGTGCATCTTCAGACATTAAAAATAAAATCATTGTCTGCAAAAGAGATGATGGAACCTATCATTATTATTACCAGGATGAATTCAAGAAACTGCTGGATGAAGGATCCTTACAGTTCTCAACGATGGATGAGGCTGAAGAGTATTTTGGGCTCAGAACATCAGATGCCATTCTTCATGAACTGCTAATCGGAGAAGGAGGATATGAAAGCCTCTTTAAGAATCTGATTGACAGTGAAGGAAAAATTGTATATACAAGCTTTTGGTTGTACGACGGCTATCTAATGGAAGAAGAATATGCACCGCTTGATACACAAAGTGTTGTGGAATTGGTAAATAATAATCCGGATTGGAATGGAAAACTGAGCGAGGCGATGGATGATCTGGCAAAAACGGTAGATCAGATTTATACTTCGGTAGATAACAGCAGATTTATTCTGGATGAGTGGTCAGAAGGCAATTCTAATTTGTATTATCTTCTGGTCGATAAAAAAACAGGCAAAATGTATTCAAACAGAACAGAATTTTTGGATGCATCGGATTGGAAGAAAAGCCTGGAACAGATTAGAAAATGCGGAAAATATGTTATTGTTACACCCAAGCTTGCTGAATTTGAAAGTAATATGAAGAAAACTGCAACGGTGTGGAAAAGTGCTGTCTCATCTTTAAGCTGGACAGATGACTATGTTTGTGCATTTGCCGTGGATACAACATATCCGGTGCAGGACAGTTTTTATCAGGAAAATGAAGCATATCAGGAATATGCTCCGATTTACAGAACTGTTTTTGGCACAGGAGTTGCAATGGTGCTTCTGTTCTGCTTCTGTATGATATGGCTCACGGTGATTTCGGGACAATCTAACCGGGAAGAAGGAATATGCCTGCTTACGATGGATAAGATGAAGACAGAGATTTTTATTGGAATTACAGGAGCTGCAGCAATGTTTGTGGTGGCAGGAATCATGAATCTGTGTGATTCCATCTTCAGTCAGGGATATTACCATTTTTCTACATCAACGGTGAATAGTTCATCGGCATATGTAGTGGCTGACGGGTACATTATGTGGACCTGGGACAATATGGTGCTTCTCGGTGCGGCATTTATGATGCTCTGTGCAGTACTCTCCATTTTGTGGTTCGGAATGACAAGGAGAATCAAAGCACATACACTTTGGTCGAACAGTCTGGTATTCTGGATGTACAGATTTGTGAAAAAAGTGTTTGAACATATTGGTGTTTTGTGGAGAGCACTTATAGGTTTTGGTGTGTTTGTTGTCATTCACTGGTGTGCATATATACGTTCCTGGGACGGACATTCCTGGTTCCTTCTTATGTTGGCAGCAGAAGCATTTGCGTTTGTGTTTATCGTAGGAACGACGCTTGGCAGAAACAGAATCAGCAAGGGAGTTTCGGCAATTGCAGAAGGGCAGGTGGACTATCAGATTCCGCTTGCCGGGCTTAAGGGAGAACAGCTTAAGGTGGCAGAACAGATCAACAAACTCGGAGATGGATTGGATCGTGCACTGGAAGCAAGCATGAAAAATGAAAGAATGAAAACAGACCTGATTACGAACGTTTCTCATGATATTAAGACGCCTTTGACATCAATTATCAATTATGTCGAACTTTTGAAACGGGAAAATTTTGAAGATCCGAAGGTTCAGAATTATTTGAAGATTCTGGAAGAAAAGGCTCTGCGGCTAAAGACGCTTACAGAAGATGTAGTGGAAGCTTCGAAGGTAAGCAGTGGAAATATCAAACTGGAGAAAATGAATTTTAATCTGGTGGAACTGGTGAATCAGACTTATGCAGAATTGGAAGAAAAATTTGCGGACAGAGACCTGCATCTTGTGGTGAACCTTCCGGAGGAACCGGCGGTTATTTTTGCCGATGGAAGGAGAATGTGGCGTGTTCTGTTTAATGTTTTCAACAATGCGGCAAAATATGCAATGGAAGGAACCAGAGTCTATGTGGATTTGATGAATATAGGAAATGAAATCCGCTTTACATTGAAAAATGTATCAGAGCAGCCGCTTAATATTTCTGCAGATGAACTTACAGAACGTTTTATCAGAGGAGATGTGTCACGAAGTACGGAAGGAAGTGGTCTTGGACTTTCCATCGCCAAGAATCTGACGGAACTTCAGGGGGGAACCTTTGAACTTTACCTCGATGGTGATTTGTTTAAAGTATTGATCTCTTTCCCAAAAGCAGAATAATAGAATAAAAAATTCTTATGGTGATAAGAGTCCGGCATAAGCCGGACTCTTAATCTTTGCTGAAATTCAAGACGCCCTCGTAAGACTGTTTGCTTCTTAAAACCCCTTGCGTTTCATTCCGTTCCGTTTTACAATATTAGAGTATCTTTGACAATAACAAAGAGGAGTGTTCTATGGAAACATTAAGATCGGTTTTAGAAAAAAGTTTTAATATAGATTTTATTTCTGCGGTAATCAGTAATCCGCGTGAGAAAGACGGGACAGTGAAGATTAAGATTCGCCCTGTCATGAAGCAGAATAAACTGCTTTTTCAATGTGAAGAATATCGTAACAATCAGGCATTTCATTTGAATTTGGAGGGGAATGCGGCGATAGAGTATGTTGAGAATCAGATGCTGGTGTTTAAGCAGATGCAGATGGAGACACGCCATTTAAGATATCAGGTGCTTGTAAGCAAGAAGGGAAAGATGACGATTCAGAAGAGAGTTCAGACCGGTGATGTAAAGGAAGTGAATTATTCACATAACCGGCCGAAGCACTATATTCTGGAAGAAGGGACTGTAGTACCGTTTCTGCAGGATCTTGGAGTCATGACGAAAACAGGGGAAGTTGTGAAGACGAAATTCGATAAGTTCAGACAGATCAATCGTTTTTTGGAATTTATAGAAGATATCGTACCTCAGCTCCCGAAAGACAGGGAGTGGACAATTCTGGATTTTGGATGCGGAAAATCTTACCTGACATTTGCGATGTATTATTATTTACATGAGCTGAAGGGATATGATATTCGTATCATAGGTCTTGATCTTAAGACGGATGTCATCATGGCATGTAATCAGCTTGCTAAAAAATATGGATATAGGAAGCTTCGTTTCCTGGAGGGCAACATTGCAGATTACACCGGAAGCGAAGAAGTAGATATGGTTGTTACACTTCACGCCTGTGATACTGCAACAGATTTTGCGCTTGCAAAGGCAGTGGGATGGAAAGCCAAAGTGATTCTGTCAGTTCCGTGCTGCCAGCATGAATTGAATGGTCAGATGGGAAATGAGGTGCTTGCACCACTATTTTCTTATGGGCTTATTAAAGAAAGAATGGCGGCACTAGTGACGGATTCCCTGCGTGCGGAGTATCTGAAGAGGGAGGGATACGACACGCAGATTCTGGAATTTATTGATATGGAACATACACCGAAGAATATACTAATAAGAGCGGTGTATACAGGCAAACGGGGAGATAACGGTGAGGCGATTCGTGCTTGTGAAGAGATGCTGCATGTTCAGCCTATACTGGGAAGATTGTTGAAGGGTGAAGTATATGATTAAAAAGATAGCGGTGAAGACTGGTGTTCTGACAGCGGTGTTTATTGTGGCTGTGATTTTTTTCAGTTATCTGACGAACCGTGGGAATGCGGATATGAGTGCGGATATGGATGCTGCCACACTGCCGAGAATTTCATTTGTAACAGAAAGTTATGAGATCAATTCGCTTCCGGGATACAGCCGGGAGATGGAGATTACATCCATGAGGGATACGCTGACGCCGGTAGCAAACAGGGAAATTGATCTGAAGCTTGAAGCGTATGATGCCGAAATACAGAAAATGACATGGCAGGTATATACGCTGGACGGAGAGAAATGTCTGCAGCAGGAAACGCTGAAAGATGTGCAGGATGAAGTGACGATCAAATTAAAAGGGGATGGAATCCTGAATGAAGAGCGTGTGCTCAGGGTGACGCTTCATATGGAAGATAGGGATATCTATTATTATACAAGGATACGACGCAGTGAAGAGTGTAATTATAAGACCTGTCTCAACTTTGCGAATACATTTCATGAGAGAGCGATAAAGAAGGAGCAGACCGATGAAGTGGAAACTTTCCTTGAAACCACTTCTGACGGCACCACCTCTTCCTATCAGACTGTAACGATACATTCTGATCTGAACCATGTTACATGGGGAGACTTAAAGCCGGAACTGGTGGGAAATGTGAATTGGGAAGTGAAGGAATGCAATGAGACATACACATCGATTCAGCTTTCCTATCGTGTCAGGTGCCGCGGGGTGACGGATAATCCGGATACCATGTATTCGGTCAAGGAATTTTTCCGTGTCAGAGTCGTTGGTGACAAACAGTACCTGCTTGATTATAACAGGACAATGGTACAGAATTTTGATGGTTCTGAAGGCACACTTAGCGGTAAAGGGATTCTTCTTGGAATCGCACCGTCTGATCTGGAATATCAGACGAACTCAGAAGGGACGATTGTGTCGTTTGTGGAAAATAATGAGCTTTGGAATTATGATAAAGACGCAGATGAAATGTCCATGGTGTTCAGTTTCGCTGATGCGGAAAATGTGGATATACGTAATTTTTATGATCGCCATGAAATCCATATTGTGTCCGTCGATACAGCGGGAAATACAACATTTACCGTATCGGGCTATATGAATCGCGGGATGCATGAAGGCGAAGTAGGTGTTGCCGTCTACTATTTTGATGCGGAGAAAAATTCTGTTGAAGAGAAAGCGTTCGTTCCCAGCCGGAAAGGCTACTATGTGATGAAGGAAGAACTCGGAAAATATGTTTACTACAGTAATGAGGGCGAGATGCTGTATGTGATGATGGACGGAACTCTTTATAGTGTGGACATGAAAGAAGATACCAGAGAAGTCCTTGTGCGCGGACTGGAAGAAGGACAGTACAAGGCGTCCGACGATGGGCATCTGATTGCATATCAGGCGATGGGCGGAAAACTAAATGAATCAGAAAAGATAACGGTTCTGAACCTTGAAACCAATGAGTCATTTGATGTAACTGCAAGTAATGGTGAATATCTGAAGCCAATTGGATTTATTAAAGAAGATTTTGCATATGGAACGCTCCGATCATCAGACGCGGGACAGACACTGGCAGGACAGACGGTAACTCCGATGTATAAGCTGCAGATTGTGAATCGGGAGAATGAAGTAGTAAAAAACTATGAGGTTTCAGGTATTTATCTGCTTGATGGTTATGTCACTGAGAATATGCTGACGTTAAATCGTGTGACGAAAAACGGCGATACGTATATGAACACGATGCCTGATTATATTACAAATAATGAAGAGCAGGCAGAGAGTAATATTTCGCTGGAAATCTGCACAGAAGATGTGAGACAAAAGGTCCTTCGTCTGACATATGAAGAAGGAATCAAGGACAGTAATGCAAAACTGCTGAAACCAAAACAGGTTCTTTTCGATAAGCCGATGACGATCAGTTTTGATGAGTCAGAGATGGAAGGAAAGTATTATGTTTATGCGTTAGGAGAGCTTGTCGGAGTATATGACCGCGCAAATTACGCTGTCATAAGAGCAAATGAAGTGAATGGTGTTGCGATTTCCTCCAAACAGGCATATGTCTGGGAGAGAGGCAACTGGCCGACGCTGTATGAAGTGGATGGTATGACAGAATTCCAGGCAGCAGACGGGGAAAGCACGATGGCTGCCTGCCTAAGGAGAATCTTTGAGACAGAAGGTAAAACTGTCGATGTGACAAAAGAGCTTGGCGACGGAAAATCTCCCGAAACAATTCTTGGCACTTATGTCGGTGGTGAGGGACTTGATCTGACAGGCTGCACTACGGAAGAAATTCTGTATACGATCAGCCGGAGAACACCAGTGATCGCGGTACTTGAGAATGGACATTCTGTACTTCTGATCGGATATAATAAGACGAATGTGGCATATCTCGATCCGGCTGACGGACAGCGTTATTCGGTTACGTTTGCGGAGATGGAGAGCAAGGTCAGTGCAAGTGGAAACACCTTTATAGGTTATGTAAAATAATAAACTTAAATAGAAAGTCAGGTAATAATATGAGTCATATGGAACGAAATGAATTATGTTGGTGCGGAAGTGGCAAAAAGTATAAAAAGTGCCATCTTGCTGTGGAAGAGAGAATTGCATATCACGAAGAAAAGGGAGAAATTGTTCCCACACGTGATATTTTAAAAACAATTCCTCAAATTGAAGGAATCAAAAAGAGTGCAAAGCTGAATACGGCAGTGCTGGATCATGTAGAAGCACACATTCATGCAGGCATGAGTACGGAAGAGATTGATCGGCTTGTATACGATTTTACTGTATCTCACGGCGGAATTCCGGCACCTCTTCATTATCAGGGGTTCCCGAAGAGCGTGTGCACTTCGATCAATAATGAGGTGTGTCATGGAATTCCTGATAAATCGATCATTCTGGAAGATGGAGATATTGTTAATGTAGATGTATCGACAATCCTGGAAGGCTATTATTCCGATGCGTCCAGAATGTTTATGATTGGAAATGTAAGTGACCGCGCCCGGAAACTGGTAGAGGTTACCAAGGAGTGTGTGGAGCTTGGTCTTGCGCAGGCAAAACCATGGAATCATCTGGGGGATATTGCCGATGCGATCAATACGCATGCAAAAGCAAATGGGTATTCTGTAGTCGAAGATATCGGAGGACATGGAATCGGACTTGAGTTCCACGAAGATCCCTGGGTAAGTTATGTGACTCCGAAGGGAACGGAGATGCTTCTGGTCCCCGGAATGATTTTCACGATAGAGCCGATGATCAATGAAGGAAGTCCGGACTTTTTCGTGGACGAGGATAATGGCTGGACCGTATATACAGAAGACGATGGACTTTCTGCACAGGTGGAATACATGGTATTGATTACGGAGGATGGGGCAGAGGTCCTGACCAAATAATTAACAAAGAGTCTGCTATTGTTTCTGGTGGAAGAATCAGTTATAATATAAAAAATATGAACATCACAGAAGCTTAATGCAGCGGTTCAAAAATGACAGAAAGGATGAGAAACAATGTTAAGAATAGGAATGTTAACCAGCGGTGGAGACTGCCAGGCGTTGAATGCAGCGATGAGAGGTGTTGTAAAAGCGATCTTCTCTAAACGTGATGATGTGGAGATTTATGGATTCCAGGAAGGATATAAGGGATTGATTTATTCTAATTTTAAGATGCTGACTTCCAGAGATTTTTCCGGAATTCTGACAGTTGGCGGTACAATTCTTGGAACATCACGCCAGCCGTTTAAGCTGATGAGGGAACCGGGACCGGATGGAATCGATAAAGTGGAGGCTATGAAGCATACTTATCACAAACTGAATCTTGATTGTCTTGTAGTACTGGGGGGAAATGGTACACATAAGACAGCGAATCTTCTGAGAGAAGAAGGACTCAATGTGATTACACTTCCTAAAACGATCGATAATGACCTTTGGGGGACAGATATGACCTTCGGATTCCAGAGCGCGGTGGATATTGCGACGGATACCATTGACCGAATTCACACAACAGCAACATCCCACAGTCGTGTATTCATTGTAGAAGTTATGGGACACAAGGTAGGGTATGTGACACTGCACGCAGGTATTGCAGGTGGAGCGGATATTATTCTTTTGCCTGAGATCCCGTATAAACTGGATACAATTATCAATGCAATCAATGCCCGTTCAAAGGCCGGCAAGAGATTTACGATCATTGCGGTAGCGGAAGGTGCGATTTCTGAAGAAGATGCAGCGCTTCCGAAGAAGAAACTGAAAGAAAAGCAGGCAAAGAAGACATATCCGTCCGTTGCTTACGAGCTGGCTGAGAAGATTCAGAATCGTACCGATCAGGAAGTGCGTATTACGGTTCCGGGACATACACAGAGAGGTGGAACACCGTGTCCGTATGACCGCGTTCTTGCAACACGCCTCGGCGCGGCAGCAGCTGAGTTGATTTTGAAGGAAGATTATGGATACATGGTTGCAATCAAGAACGGTCAGATTAAGAAAGTACCGCTCGCAGAGGTTGCTGGAAAACTGAAGATGGTCGATCCAAATTCTGATATCATTAAAGAGGCAAGAATGACCGGCATCAGCTTCGGTAATGAATAAATAAGATAGATCAATTATGTGAGGAGTAAAAGAACATGTCATATACTGCCTTATACCGAAAGTTCCGCCCGGCGGAATTTGAGGATGTGAAGGGACAAGATCATATTATCACAACGTTGAAGAATCAGATAAAGGCGGAACGTATTGGACATGCCTATTTATTCTGCGGAACAAGAGGTACCGGAAAGACAACAGTGGCAAAGATTTTTGCCAGAGCCGTGAACTGTGAACATCCGGTGGATGGAAGTCCATGTGGGGAGTGCCCGATGTGCAGAAGTATTGCCGCGGGCACTTCCATGAATGTGATTGAGATTGATGCGGCCTCTAATAACGGTGTGGATAATATCAGAGAAATCCGTGAAGAGGTTTCTTATCGCCCGACAGAAGGACGTTATAAGGTTTACATTATTGATGAGGTGCATATGCTGTCTATAGGAGCATTTAATGCACTTCTTAAGACTCTGGAGGAACCTCCGGAGTATGTCATTTTTATTTTGGCGACAACGGAAGCACATAAGATTCCGATTACGATTTTATCCCGTTGCCAGAGATATGATTTTAAAAGAATCACGATTGATACGATTGCGGATAGAATGATGGATCTGATGGGGCGGGAACATGTGGAAGTAGAAGAGAAAGCAATTCGCTATATTGCGAAAACGGCAGACGGTTCGATGCGAGATGCACTGAGTCTTCTTGATCAGTGTATTGCCTTTTACCTGGGACAGAAGCTGACTTATGATCATGTACTCGAAGTCCTCGGCGCCGTGGATACAGAAGTATTCAGCCGGCTTTTGCGGGAAATCATTTCAAAGAATGTCACTGCTGTTTTGAAAACGGTGGAGGAACTGGTGATGCAGGGAAGAGAACTCTCGCAGCTTGCATCAGATTTTACATGGTATCTTCGTAATCTGCTGCTTGTGAAAAGTTCTGATAATATGGAAGATGTGCTTGATGTTTCAACGGAGAATCTGGCACAATTAAAAGAAGAAGCGCAGATGATCGAGGATGAAGTATTGCTCCGTTATATTCGTATTTTTTCTGAGCTCACGAATCAGCTTAAGTACGCAACGCAGAAAAGAGTGCTTCTGGAAGTGACTTTGATAAAGCTTTGCAGACCGCAGATGGAAACAACAAGAGACAGTCTTCTGGATAGAATCCGCGTGCTTGAGAAGCAGGTGGAAGAAGGAATTCCGGCTGAAATCCCCCCGCAGAGAGTGGTTTATGTAAATGGTGAGGCACCGGAAGTGCCGGCAAAACCGCAGCTTCCGAAAGCGATTACGGAAGACGTAAAAAAGGTTGTCGCAAGTTTCAGAGAAATGGCAAATGAAACTTCGGGAATGCTTCGGAATTATCTGAAACAGGCAAGACTCAGTGTGGGTGCCAATGACCAGCTTTTGATTGTACTTCCGGATGAAATCAGTGCGAGCGTGGTTGGAAGTGATTCCCATAAGCAGGAATTGAAGGAGATTATCGAAAAGAAAATAGGAAAATCGATAGAAGTTGAAGTGCGTCAGGTGGAAAATGGACGGCACTTTGAAGACAGCTTTGTTGATATAGAAAAAATGATTCATATGGATATTACCATTGAAGATGAATAAATGATGATCAATAGGAGGATTTTATTATGGCAAAGCGTGGAGGCTTTCCGGGCGGAGGTATGCCGGGAAATATGGCAAATCTGATGAAGCAGGCACAGAAGATGCAGCGTCAGATGGAAGAACAGGCAAAAGAGATGGAGGCAAAGGAATTTACGGCAACGGCCGGAGGCGGTGCTGTTGAAGTTACCGTCAGCGGAAAGAGAGAGGTCGTGAAAGTAAAGCTTCAGGAAGAGGTAGTAGATCCTGATGATATTGAGATGCTGGAAGATCTGATTGTGGCTGCCACAAACGAGGCACTTCGTCAGGTAGAAGATGCGAATGCATCCGCTATGAGTAAACTGACAGGCGGACTTGGCGGTGGAATGCCGGGGATGTTCTAAAGCTATTTAAGGAGAAATTGTGATGGATTATTACAGCAGTCAGATAACGAAATTGATTGAAGGGTTGTCGAGACTGCCTGGCATCGGAAATAAGTCAGCCGCAAGGCTGGCTTTTCATATGATAAATATGCCGAAAGAACAGGTGGAACAACTCGCAAATACGATGGTAGAAGCACGAAATAATGTCAGATACTGTAAAGAATGCTACACACTGACCGATCAGGAATTGTGTCCAATCTGTGCGAGCACAGAAAGAGACCATAAGACGATCATGGTGGTGGAAAATACCAGAGATATGGGAGCATATGAGAAAACAGGAAAATATAACGGTGTGTATCATGTGCTTCATGGTGCAATATCCCCGATGCTGGGGATTGGCCCCGGAGATATTAAGCTGAAAGAATTGATGGAACGGCTTCAAGGAGATGTGAATGAAGTCATCATTGCTACGAATTCCAGTCTGGAAGGAGAAACAACTGCAATGTATATTAGCAAGCTAATCAAGCCGACAGGAATCAAAGTGAGCAGGATTGCCAGTGGAGTGCCGGTCGGAGGAGATCTGGAATACATTGATGAGGTTACACTATTAAGAGCATTGGAAGGACGTACACAGTTATAGAATGTTTTTGGAAATAAGGGAATGTATTTCCGGAAAGGAGTATTATGGGAAAGAAGAAAGTTACCTCTTCGGATATTGCAAAAGCGGCAGGAGTCTCACAGGCGACCGTCTCTATGGTGCTGAACAAGAAATATAATGTTTCATTTTCAAAAGAAACGATTCATAAAGTTGAGCAGGCAGCAGAAGAAATGGGATATGAGATTCCGAAGAGAAAGAAGCGCAAAGAAAGCAGAAAAGAAAAGCTGCTCGTAGTATTTTGCCCAAATCTTACGAATCCATACTATGTAATGCTCCTTCAGGGGATCGAAACCAGAGCAAAGGATCAGGGATTTGGACTTTTTATCTGCAATACACAACGTGAACTGAAAATGGAAGAACGGTATTTGAAAATGATGTGGGAATTAAAACCCCAGGGAATTATTTACACCTGCAATCCCAGCCGGTGCTTTATGGATCTGGTGGAGGAACTCTCTGTACATATACCCATTGTTGTAGTGAATAACCAGAATGAAAGACTAAATGTAGATGCGGTTGAACTTGATAATTCTAAATTGGGGCGCCTGATGGCAAGGCACCTTCTGGAACTGGGACATCGCAAAGTGGCTTACATTGCGCCGCCGCTTACAACAAGGCAGAAACAGCGTTCTAAAAGAGTGGAAGGCTTTTTAAAAGAATTCGAAGCGCGCGGATTGAAGCAAAATGTAATCATTAAGGCTGCGGATGAGAAAATAGATATGAGCGTTCCGGATATAGATTCTGAATACAAAATAGGTTATGACCTGACCAAGGAACTTTTAAGAGAACAGAACGATGTTACTGCGATTGTAGGCTTGAATGATATGATTGCATTTGGGATTCTGGATGCACTTCAATCTGAAAAATACAAAGTTCCGGGGGATGTGTCGGTGATGGGATGTGATAACACCCTCTTTGCAAAAATGAATAAAGTGTCACTTACGACAATCGAGCATTTTGTTGTGTTCAAGGGAAGAGATGCGTGTGACATTATTATGAAGAAAATACAGACACAAAACAGCAGGATTTCTGAATTTCAACCTATCAGCACCTATCATGTGGAATATGAGCCGAAGCTGATCGTGCGCGGCACCACATCCTATGCAAAAAGTAAAATTAATTCAAAACACAAAAATATTAGTAATAAAACAAATGGATAACCATTGGAAATGCGCTAAAAAAGCATAGTTCAAGCATAAAAATCTGAAAAATACAACTAATAATTAAATGGTTATTAATAAATGAAATTATTAATAAAAATACACGCCTATTGACCTGGATAATCTAAATGAGATATAATTTAAGTAAATCAGGCGGCAGAAAAAACGCATACAGGCTGCCGGATTACGGATTAGATTTCTTTAATTTAAGGAGGAGAAAGAAATGAAATTTTTCATTGACACAGCGAATGTAGAAGACATTAGAAAAGCAAATGATATGGGCGTTATCTGCGGTGTTACCACCAATCCGTCTCTGATTGCAAAAGAAGGACGTGTATTCTCAGAAGTTATTGCAGAGATCGCTTCTATTGTTGACGGACCGATCAGTGGAGAAGTTAAAGCTACGACAGTTGATGCTGAAGGAATGATTGCAGAAGGAAGAGAAATCGCAAAGATTCATCCGAATATGGTTGTTAAGATTCCGATGACAGTTGAAGGTCTGAAGGCATGTAAGGCACTTAGTGCAGAAGGAATTAAGACAAATGTTACTCTGATCTTCACCGCAAACCAGGCTTTACTTGCAGCAAGAGCAGGCGCAACATATGTATCTCCATTCCTGGGACGTCTGGATGATATCTCAGTACGTGGAACAGACCTTATCAGCGAGATCGCAGAAATCTTTGCTGTTGCAGGAGATATTGATACACAGATCATTGCCGCAAGCGTACGTAACCCGATTCATGTAACAGATTGCGCACTTGCAGGAGCAGACATTGCAACAGTACCATACAAAGTAATTGAGCAGATGACACATCATCCACTTACTGATCAGGGTATTGCAAAATTCCAGGCAGATTACAAAGCTGTTTTTGGCGAATAAGTATTTATCTACAAAACAATCCATTAGGAGGCAAATTTCATGGACAAGTTAGCACTTATGAAAACTGCAAATGAGATCCGTAAAAGCATTGTGACAGCAGTACATTCTGCAAAGTCAGGACATCCGGGCGGATCTTTATCTGCAGCAGATATTTATACATATTTATATTTTGAAGAAATGAATGTTGATCCGGCAGATCCGAAGAAAGCAGACCGCGACCGTTTCGTGTTATCCAAAGGACACACAGCTCCTGGATATTATTCTGCTCTGGCGCACAGAGGATTTTTCCCGGTAGAAGATCTGACTACACTTCGCCATACAGGATCTTATCTTCAGGGACATCCGGATATGAAGCATATCCCGGGGGTTGATATGTCAAGCGGATCTCTCGGACAGGGAATCTCTGCTGCAGTAGGCATGGCAATTTCCGCTAAACTTTCAGGAGATGATTATCGTGTATACACACTCCTTGGAGATGGAGAAATTCAGGAAGGACAGGTTTGGGAAGCTTCCATGTTGGCAGGCTTCAAGAAGCTGGACAATCTTGTAGTAATTGTTGATAATAATAATCTTCAGATTGATGGACGTATTGACGAAGTTAACTCGCCATACCCGATCGATAAGAAGTTTGAAGCATTTAATTTCCATGTAATCAATATTGATGGACATAATTTTGAGGAAATCGATGCTGCATTCAAAGAAGCAAAAGCTACAAAGGGAATGCCGACTGCAATTATTGCAAAGACAGTAAAAGGAAAAGGAGTTTCCTTCATGGAAGACCAGGCTGGCTGGCATGGAAAAGCTCCAAACGATGAAGAATACAAGATTGCTATGGAAGATTTAGAGAAAGCAGGTGAAGCATTATGTCAGAAGTAAAGAAAATCGCTACAAGAGAAAGCTACGGTAATGCTTTGGCAGAATTAGGAAAATTACATGATGATGTTGTTGTTCTGGATGCGGACCTTGCAGGCGCAACCAAAACAGGCGTGTTCAAGAAAGCATTCCCGGATCGTTTTATCGACTGCGGTATTGCAGAAAGTAATATGATGGGCGTTGCAGCAGGTATTGCTACAACAGGTAAAGTTCCATTTGCCAGCACATTTGCAATGTTTGCAGCAGGACGTGCATTTGAACAAGTTCGTAACTCTATCGGATACCCGAAGAATAATGTTAAAATCGGTGCTACACATGCAGGTATTTCTGTAGGTGAAGATGGTGCTACACATCAGTGTAATGAAGATATCGCTCTTATGAGAACAATCCCGGGAATGGTTGTAATCAGCCCTTCAGATGATGTGGAAGCAAGAGCAGCAGTTTTTGCAGCATATGAGCACCAGGGACCGGTTTATCTGCGTTTTGGAAGACTTGCAGTTCCGGTAATCAATGATAACCCGGATTACAAATTTGAGATTGGAAAAGGTATCGTATTAAGAGAAGGAAAAGATGTAACAATCGTTGCAAATGGTCTGGAAGTAAGCGAATCTCTTGCAGCAGCAGAGAAACTTGCAGCAGATGGAATTGATGCAAAAGTGATCAATATTCATACGATCAAACCACTTGATAATGAACTGATCATCGCAGCAGCAAAGGAAACAGGAAAAGTTGTTACAGTTGAAGAACATTCTGTAATTGGCGGACTTGGAAGTGCTGTTTGTGATGTGTTATCTGAAAATTGCCCTACACCTGTTCTGAAGATTGGTGTAAACGATGTATTTGGTGAATCAGGTCCGGCTAAAGAACTTATTGTAAAATATGGTCTGGATGCTGACAGCATTTGCGAAAAAGTAAAAGCATTTGTAAAATAGTGTATCAGATATAGAAATTGCGGTCTCCCGGTTAGGGGAGGCCGCTTTTTAAATCTTAGGATTTTCCAAATTTTTTGGAAAACGCTACAAAAATATGGATAGTCTGATATACTAAAGGGTATAGAAGTATAAGAAGCGTATTTTGTAAATGGAGAAAAGCATGATGTATACATTTAGAAGAAAAGCGGCGGTATGTCTCCGGAGACTCCGCTGTAGCTGGAATGAAGAATTTTATGATTGTATTCGCGATGTGGCAGAGCATCCGGTGGTTTTACGTATGAAACTTTATCCGCACCATGGAAATAGTAACTGCTATCAGCATTGTATGCATGTGGCTTATTATAATTATCAGTGGTGCCGGTTCTTTAAGCTTGATGCACGTTCTGCGGCAAGAGCAGGGATGCTTCATGATCTGTTCCTTTATGATTGGCATACGCATACGCAAAAGACAGGAGATCATTTTCATGGACTTACACATCCCGAGACGGCACTGAAGAATGCGGAGAAGTTTTTTGAACTAAATGATACGGAACGAGATATCATAAGAACCCATATGTGGCCAGTGACTTTTTTGGCGTTTCCTCGTACAAAGGAAGCGTGGATTACGACTTTGACGGACAAATATTGCGGAAGTTGTGAGACGAGCAGACGAAAAAATGTAGATACAACGAGAATAAGAAGAGATTTGTCCCGACTTGTCGAACATTTCTCATATTTAGTAGACATAAAGTGATAAAATATACATTTTCCATATGCTATCATATACCAAACAATTTTTTAAATGAGGTGAGAGTATATGGAAAACAGATTTCCCAAAAACGTACGACAGATAGGAAATGTGAGTGATACTCCAAAGATATATTTAGAAGATTATGTGGATACTTTCCTGAGTCAGATTTGTGAAAATGCAGAAGAAACACCGGTGGGTGCGTTTTTGGTTGGGCGTATGGCAAACCAGGATGGCCAGGACGTAGTGTTTATATCCGGAGCTGTCCGAATGGAAGAAATAGAAATCGATGGGATGGATATTGTGGTTTCTGAAAACACATGGGAAGAGGCAAATGCCAAATGTGCAGAATTTTTTGGCGGACGGGAGCTAATCGGGTGGTTTATCAATTTACCTGGGTATCCTGCGGTACTTAACAGTAATTTAAGACAGTTGCATGAAAAATATTTTGGGAAAAATGGAACAGTTCTCATCATAAAAGATACAGCGGGTTCTGATGAATTGTATTTTGCCCGCAAGTACGGAGAATTAATGCCGATGGGAGGGCATTATGTCTATTATGAGAAGAATCACGCCATGCAGAATTACATGGTAAATGTAAGAAGACAGATTGGCGTGACTCCCAGTGAAGATGTGGAGGATAAAGCTGCAAAGGAGTTTCGCAATATTGTGAAAGAAAGATTTGAGTTTCAGGAACATCGAAGAAATTCCAGATTTATGTATGCCGCAAGCGTCTTCCTGGTTCTGGTCGTTTTGGTGATGGGAGTGACAACTTTCAATAATTATGATAAAATGCGTTCAATGCAGTCATCGGTGGAAGATATCAAGGCGAGCGTTGCCAGACAAAATGAAGCAGATAATGAGACGAAAGAAGCGGCAGTTACCGGCGATAGTGTGAAAGCGCAGTTGGGCGAGGAGAGCCCGGAAAATAACGAAGACGGACAAGCAAAAGCTTTGGAGCAAAGTGAAGGGGACGCGGGCGACGACGATCAGAAAACTGATGAATCTTCCGCATCAAATCCGACAGGAGAAGCTGACAGTACAGCAAGCAGTACAATTCAAGAAATGAGCGAAGATATTTACATTGTACAGAAGGGAGATACGCTGGCTAAAATAAGTAAGAAACGATATGGCGATATTGGACATGTAGATGCGATATGCAGAATGAATGGTCTGGAAGATGGCAATCTGATTTTTATAGGACAGAAATTATTGTTGCCTTAACTTGGCGGGTGTTATACTATAAGCTGCAATAAATGCGTTGTAAAGGTGCAGGGCTTCAGATGACATATATGACAGAAAGAAAAAGGATATGATATGGGAATTATAGTTGAGATACGAGATCCTATGCGGGATCTTCAGGAAAAGATTAAAGCCCACAGACGGCGGATATGGAAAAAAGGCATATGGACGATATTAGCGATTATATTAGCTGTAATAAGTACGTTCTTGCTGATTGAGGTGCAGACGTATGATAAGACCAGAGTAATACAAGAATATGGAAGTGGAGGAAATGACGGAGGAAGCTATATGCAGTTCGCTGATGGGGCACTGAAATACAGCCGTGATGGAATCGCTTATCTGAACAGTAAAGGCGAAGAACAATGGAATCAGCCTTATCAGATAAAGAATCCGCTAGTACACGTTAATGGAGAATCGGCCGCGGCAGCAGATCGAGGCGGAAACGACATTTATGTGTTTGATATAAAAGGGCTTCGAGGGGAAATACATACCAATTATCCGGTGGAGCAATTTGCAATGTCTGAAAACGGAATTGTAGGTGTCCTGCTTAAGAATGAGAGTACTCCTTCCGTGGTTTGTTATGATGCTGCAGGAAATATACTTGTTGAGCATAGGACTTCGTTAAGCGGACAAGGATATCCGATAGCGATGTCGTTATCGCCAAAAGGAACAATGCTTCAAATTACCTATTTATGTGTGGTGGATGGAGTGGAAGCTGTCAGAGTCGCATATTATGATTTTGAGAATCTAAATGACGAGGAAAACACTCTGGTGACCGATGATATTTATAAAAATCAAGTAATACCGACATCGTTCTTTACGGATAACAAAACTTCTGTTTTAATAGGTGACAGCGCGTTTATGATATATAAAGGGACGAGCAAACCTGAACTGACAAGAACAGTAGAATTGGATAAAGAGATTAAAAGCGTGTTTTATGATAAGGAAAATATTGGTTTTGTACTGCAGAATACAGGAAAAGAAGGATATGAACTTAGAGTATATAGTGTGGCAGGAGATTTAAAGCTGTCCAGGGACTTTGAAGGGGAATACAGTAATATCAAAGTTTCTAAAGGGAATATCATTATGTATGATGGCAAAAAATGCCTGATTTTCTCAAGCCTGGGTGTGAGAAAGTTTGAAGGGGAAATGGAGAAAGAAATCATGGAAATCCAGCCGCTTCTGGGAGTGAATAAATACTTGATGATGAACGCTGACGGAATGGAAGAAATCCGTCTGGTGAAATAGGAGTGCTTATGAATTGGTTATTAATTATAATTGGAGGAATTTTGCTGATAGGTGTAGTTGTCGGATTTGCAAGGGGCGCGATTAGAATCGCTGTCTCCCTGGTGGCAACACTGGTGACGATGGCAGTTGTGTTCCTTGCAGCGCCTTATGTAAGTAAAGCTATCATTTCGTTGACACCTATGGACGAGATGCTTGAAAAACAATGTGTCAAGACAGTAACAAAACTGCTTTCAGGCGGTGAAACAGAGGACAATCTTACAGAAGAACAGGTAAGGGCCATGCTGGCGGGTGCAGGTGTTACGGAGAAACAGCTTGAAGAGGCGGGAATAACTGTTGAAGATATTGTGAATGGAAAGGTATCCGGAGAAGATCTTGCTAAATACGGAATAGCGGCTGGTATATTAGAGGGTCATATAAGTGAGGAACAGGCGGAAAGCATTGAAGAAGGGCAAGAAATACCAAGGCAAGTACAGATAGCAGCGATAGAAAGCGCAGATATACCGGAGGTATTCAAAGAACTTCTTCTCAGTAATAATAATACAGAAGTTTACCATGCATTAGGGGCGACAACTTTCTTGGAATATATCAGTAAATATTTTGCAAAGCTTATCATTGATATTATTTCATTTATAAGTATGTTCATTATAATGACAATTATTGTAAGAGCAATTGTATTTGCACTTGATTTTGTTACAGAACTTCCGGTTTTGGGAATATTGAATCGTTTGGCGGGAATGATGCTGGGGGCATCGATTTCTTTAATTATTATTGGGTTCATCTTTGTGGGAATTACATTGATTTATACAACAGGGCTAGGGAAAATGTTGATGGAAATGATAAGGGAAGACGAGTTTCTTATATGGCTCTATGAACATAATTATATTATGAAAATGATAACCATTTTCCGGACATAAGATAATAGGTGAGTGAAACAAGCAAAAACGAACAAACATGTTGGAAGTATTGAAGGTAAATTGCCTGAATTGCGCGAAAAAAATAAAAAAGAGAAAAAACGTTGACAATTAGAAAACGAAGTGATAAGATATGACTCGTTGACCGGACGGAGCGAAAGCAGAGACGGTAAACGGGTCATACTTTTTTATATGGAAAAGACTGAGACAGAGGCTAAGGAGCGGTATGCTGGAGTCTGAAAAGAAGATAAAAAAGTGCTTGACACATGTCGAAAGATGTGGTAATCTAAATAGGCTGTCGCATGAAAGAACAGAGATGTGAAGCTCGGACAGCAAAAAAGAAAATTAAAAAAGTCTTGACAAACACATGAAGATGTGATAATCTGATATAGCTGTCGCAAGACGGAAGAGAACATTGATAACTAAACAATAGACAACAACCCTGAAAATTCTTTAAGAGATTTTTCAAGAACATGGCTTGAATGCAAGCGGAAGTTCAGCTTCGCTGAACGACTTTCACACTAAGCTCGTGAAAGACCTCGCTAAGTG
>JAXFTO010000094.1:0-6538 GCA_034176745.1 Bariatricus sp.
TTCTTCGGAAACCACTTCATATTCATATAGCTTAAGAAATTCTCCTCTTTTCTCAATTCTCTGGGTATGAACACGTTCGTGCTCCGCACGTCCTTTCGCAGTTTCCACATTTTCCACCCATACCCGTTCATTTAAAAGAAGGGCAGCCCGCCTTGGACAATAACACATCTGAGAAAGCCAGCTTAATGGAATATACTCTTTATCATTCATTTTTAAACCATTCCTCGTTTTCAGGGAGTTGATTCCATACAATATCGCTAAATGCATCTTCTTTAAAACCAACTTCGATGCCCTTTGGCACATGATTCAAATGAATAATCGCATCATAATCATGATAACTTCTTGGATACATTACACTTTCTTTTTTCTTCACTTCTACCAGGTCAAACAATTTGTGCGCTGGAGCACATCCCAATCTTGCCTGACGGACTCTCTGCTCCAGATCAGAATCTGTCCCCACATGTTTGAAAATAATCAATGGTGAAACTACTTCCATCTCTCCTTTACTTGCAGAACGGTTATGTTCATACATATTCAGGATTGCCTCGAACAAAAGATTTAAATCTTCCTCGTCAAATCCAGTTTCCGCCGCCAGATTGGCACTGATAAATCCTCTGATTTCATATAAACCAAATGGAATGAACTGTTTACGTCCCATTGTCCGAAGTTTATCTTCCGGTTTCTCATTTTCCATCCGCTGATAATCTTCCATTTTCAAATCTTTTTCCCCATCCGTTACTGCCATACGAGTTATGGAAATGTCTAATGGCAAAACCGGATCAAGACTTTTTCCAAATGTGATCTGAACAGGACCTCTCACCTGTCCCGCATTTGGACCAGTGCTCATTACTGCACCAAATGTACGTACATCATAAAACAATTCGCATGCTTTCTGACGTCCTTTATAAATCGCTTCTTTCGCTTTTGCACAGTCTTCAACCCCTGCTTCTCTTTTAGCTCTGGCAATGTTGCGGTTCATATTTGTTGACTGCTGAACAATGATCTCCATTCCAGGTTCTCTTTCTCTGGACATGGTTACATAATTTCTGATTAGTCTCTTTGTAGATACATCTGAAATATATCCCTGCATGGTCTGAGGATCCACTCTTGGAGTGTTTCCCATATCTGGATCGCCATTAGGATTGGCATCTGTACATGCCACATAATAAATAAATTCATAACGATTTTTAATTGCCATAATAAATTCCCCCTTACATGTTTTGATCCTTTACATTATTTTTAATCTTTTCTATTCTCTCATTTTTATCTTTCTGTAATTTCGTACACATCTGTCTGTATCCCAAGGCAAAATAAGCCTGTTGTTCCAATGTCAGAGTTGCTGGAATTTCATTTCCAATTGCACAGTACGCTCCGTTCAAAGCCTCTTCATACTGTTTTCTCAGCCATTCATTTTCTATTTTTTCCAGATGATAGGCTGATAATCTGGATATCTGCCCTAATACCAGCGCAGGCATCTGACTTGCACTTGAATAATATCGCTGTACGATTGTAGCATTTACATTTTTCATTGCGACATTCTGTATCGCTGCATGCACCGCCATGGCAGCACCGCAATGATAAGCGGCACTTTTATGTTTTGGATCATATTCTGGCATAATTTCATTCTCCTTTCTTTTTCTCATAAGCCAGACCTTCAGCCACTGACATGCTGTCGCATCTGGTATTTTCATGCTGGTCTGATTCTCATCGTTTTCCAACATTTGCGAACGAATATACGCCAATGAACGAAGCGCAACTGCATCCGGCAGCGAAGTTCCATGTATAATAGCGCGAATGATCGCCTGTGTAATTCCAGACAATTCTTTGCTCACTCTATCCCATATTTTGCTTTCAGAATTATGGTTTTTCAGCAAACATAATAATCTTGCACTCAGTTTTTTACTCTTTTCGTTTTGTATTCCATTCAAAGCTTTCAGCTCCAATTGTTCATTCCAAAGGTCAATATTCCTTTGAAGTTCTTCGTATGAACCATGTTCATATTGACGAACCATAACACGCCCATTAACGCCAGATAACAAAATTATTGTATATTGGCTGAGCAAATGTGGGATTTTTTTTCCTGTTTTTACACTTTTAATCAATTTGGAAGCTTGCTTTTCACTGCTTCTGGCCTTGTTTTTTTTCTCTTCCGCTGATACTTCCTCATCTTCCTCGTCATCCACCAACATATTTATTCCAAGAAAATTTGCGCTCAGAACAGGATCATTTTCTGCTACAATATCCTGTTCATACCAATGTACAAACTTCATATTTGCCAATACAGGAGCCTTCTTCAATAAATGATCCAACGCAGCTTTAACCGCGAAAAAAGCAGTTTCTGATACCGGTGCATTCGCACTTTTCTTCTGGTCATAGGAACAAAAAGCACTTTTATCGAAGCAGATCAGGGCATCTCCACGGGCATGTCCCCCAACTACTGCAAGCCCGGTAACCGGAGGAACTGTTTCCATGGGAACTGTATCTTCTCCGGTAATCAGACATATGGTCTTTTGTTTTTTCTCTGCATGAATAAATTTCTTTCGATAAATATTCCACCAGTCCCTCAAGCCCTCTGCCTTTACAATTTTCTTCCCATCAACGATAAAAGAAATACGTTCTGATCCCTTAATTTTGTTTTCATTCAATGCTTCCGAAATTTCCAGAAGCGTTTTCTCGTCTTGTGCCGCTTTCACACATATCTCAAATTCCGGAACACAATCACTCCCCTCTTCTAAAACCTGGTAGTAAAAATCTCTTTTCATCTTTGCCTTATCTTCTAAATCTGAAGCATCTTTAAAAATTACGGATCTTTTTTCTACAATGGGATTGCACTTTTCCTTTCCATTCGCCAGACTTCCAATATCCGGGCTTAAAACAGGCGTATCATCTCCTAATATGATTCCAAGGAATTGTCCTTCCCTGCTTAATGAAACATATGCTTGTATTGTTTTGTTACAATATCCAGGCGGCAAAACCAGATCATTTCGTATTGCATAATCATAAAATGCCTTCAGCATTTTCTTCCCCCCTTCAGCACTTCCGGGCTGTCATACGCTGGAACTTTTACGACTCCATGTTCCACAACGGCATGATACAATGACAGCTGCGGTTTCACTTTTTTTCTTACCTCATAATCATGAAGATCAAAAATGTCATAAACCATTAATCCCCCATCCATATTGATGTCAACTGCCTCTCTGCTTCCGTCACTCTCCTCAAAATAGGCCACGAATTCTCTTAGACCCAGCGATGGCTGGCAGAAACATTTTCCATTTCTTATCCTTCTGTAAGCCTGATCATAAAGTTGCTGTTCCCTTCCTTTAAACGCAGGTCTCGGACAGATAGATGCTGTTATGCGATATCTTACATCTTTCAATGCAACCGTCTGTCTCTGCGTCCTTTCCTCGTCGCTATATATTACTTTATTGCTAACTCTGGTTTTCACTTCATTCCGTTTAAAACATATATATTGAATCGGATTCAAAATTTCTATCCGATTAACCTGCCAGTAAAATTCCACAGGTTTACTGTAAATGGCTGATAAAATCCCCCGGCACGCTGATGGCGTGGGAAAAGGATATGTAAGTCGTTCTACTTTTGTATGGGGTGCCGTGAAGCAAGCAAAATCCCCCCAAACCTCTATTGATAACTCCATTCCTGTCACTCCCTTCTCCTCTTATTTGACAATATGGGGCTGATAAATCAGCCCCATACGCACACATAAATAATGAACATATTTCAATTCTCAGCAAATCATAAATGCAAGCATAAAAACAAGTATCTATAATAACAAGCACTTTTTTGCTGTCATGTTAATTATATATTTTAAATCTTTCTTTGTCAACCCAAAATCAAACCATTATCTTCACATTTTTTGTTTTCTCCCTCCTCTTCAAACTGCAGTCCCATATCTTCCCGGTACATATACTCATTCTGTGTACGCAGAACATAATACCCTGACTCCATCTTCTGTTTTCTCTTTCGGTCAAAATAATACGCCTGTTCACAATACTTCTCTACATCCTTTTCAAAAGTGTTAACGGTGATTTCTGCTGATCTTTTTACAAGTTCCGGCGTTAAATTACCACTTAATAGTTCTTTTCTCACATCTTTATACAACTGCATTTTTTCACGAAAAGGAACAATCACTTTTTTGCTCTGGTTGTCGATCAGTTTGTATTCCCTGGCGGTTTCTTTATAATCTCTATCTTCAATCGCTTTTGCCAATGCCTCTTTATCTTTTGCATATTCTCGAAAAAGTATCTCATAATAATTGGATATACATTTCGGATCGTTGATATCGATATTTTCTCTAGATAAAATTTCTTTTACAACAACTGCCGCATTCTGATACCATTTATCCGGAGGATACAAATTGCCTTCCACTTCCGGTTCAAAAACCACCACTTTTCCCGTTTCAAACCTTCCACTTCGATTGCATCTTCCTGCTGCCTGGATAATTGCTTCCAGCGGTGCCAGCGCTCTGTACAAAACACGAAAGTCCAGATCCACACCAGCTTCAATACACTGTGTCGATATTACTTTACATGGCAATCCTGCCTTTTGTCTTTCCTTTATACTTCTTATCACTTCACTTCGATGTTTCGGACACAGATCCGTTGTTAAGAAAAAAATTTCTTCCCGATCACAATGGTCATTTTTTAAGAATTCAAACAATTTAACTGCGTGTCTGCGAAGATTTACGATTACACAAACATTTTCTTCCTCTTCCATTTCCCGCGCTATTTTCTCCAATAGAATCCGTTGTTTCATTCTCCATTCCACTTGCGTTCTTGCTAATTTTTTATACATCATCGGATATTCTGGCACAATCTCAATAGGTTTCCAGGATACTCCCTGTATATCTTTAAATTCCGGCTGAGTAGCAGTAGAAAAAACCATCGTACAGTGATATCGGGTACATAATACATTTACAGCATTTAAAGTTGCAGCCAACAGATTTGCTGGTAAGGTTTGTGCCTCATCAAACAAAATGATACTGTTTGCAATATTATGTAGTTTCCTGCAGTCTGTTGGCTTTTGCGCAAACAACGCCTGAAAAAATTTAACCGAAGTAGTTATAATGAATGGTGACTCCCAGCGTTCCGCAAACTCCCGCTGCCTGTCATCAAGCTCACTTTGGCTGTGATCCTGTAAAATCTGTGGGACTATATTCGAATACACTTCGTAGCTTTGTTCTGTCAACGCAAGAAACGGCAGCACAAGTATAATACGCTTTTTATTAAATTCGTCTGCATGCTGCAATGCAAAATTCAATAATGCCAGTGTCTTTCCCGTTCCTGTAGGTGCTGTAAGAGTAAATAAACCTTCTTTTAATCTTGCAGTCTTCCCACACCTTTCAAACAATAAGTCACGAAGGTCATTCACGACCGAAGAACCTTTTACATTCTTTTTCAGTTCTTCTCTATATTTATCCAATGCCTTCAAACATTGTTTCGCTTTAAATTCCAGTGGTTTTTGCAACTCCTTTTCCGACGAAATGGAATAATCTGCATCTACCAGGCAGGAAAACAACATGCGTGTATATAACATCGCATCTATAGATTCATCGATTACATCCAGCTTCTGCACGTTTTCTATTGCCTGAGCTTCTGATTTAAATTGAGGAAAATCTTCAAATGTAAATTGAGGAAAATCTTTAAGAAAGGCCTTTGTCGCTTCCTGATATTGTTTCTGGCCTGCTAATGCCGCAGTCTTTTGATTATTGCACTCCACAGGATCACTAGATCGAAGACTCTTTATCAAAACTATTTCCAGATCATCATATCCAATAAGACCGTTGTGATGTCCATTTATTGCTTCTATCGCTGCCCGGTAACGAAACGAAGATTTTTTGTTTCCAATCAGACAATACAGAAATGCAGCTCCACAAAGTGCATGATCAATGTGGGTACGTTTTCCCTCCAAAACACCTTGAAAACTTTCACTGTATTTTCCAAAATCATGCAATTTTCCACATGATTCAGCTGTTTTTCTACTTCCAATCTGCTCTCCAAACACTCCGGCCATCTCACTGACTTTTGCCAAATGATTTCGAAGCAATTCCTGGGTCCCATCTTCTCGCTTTGATTTCGCATAATATTGTGTATTGTTTTCATTCATCTTTACTTTCCCTTTCTATTTCTGTATATTCCGCGACCATAGGGTTCTTCCGCGATCATCCGTTTTCTCCTTCCAATATATTTGTTTCCGTGGTAAAATGTTGGTAACAAATAAAGGCGGTATATGGTAATGAATGATTCGTTGAAGTTGGATATGTTTTTCCCAGGTGAGTTGCTGTCAATTACTTCTGTTGACCATGATGACAGTTCTATCTATATTAAAATGCGATCCAAAACACATTCTTCCAAATGTCCAGAGTGTGGTCAGGAAACCAAAACTTATCATGGGACATATTTACGCAAAGTTCAGGATCTGCCGATTCTTGGAAAAACTGCACGACTTCATATAACAGCTCATGAGTATGTTTGTAATAATGAATCCTGTTCAAAAGTTACATTTGTTGAAGATTTTGACG
>JAXFTO010000095.1:0-23398 GCA_034176745.1 Bariatricus sp.
GCTGTGTTCTACAGCAAAGAGATGGGCTGGCGGCTCGTACGGGAAGAACAGCAGACTTACGAATGGAATATGGAAAGGGAGACAAAAGATGGAAAAATTATTGGATATATTAATGGAGATTGATGACAGTATTGACTGGAAAGCCCAGAAGGCGCTTGTAAATGACAGACTTCTGGATTCGTTTGCGGTGATTTCGCTGATTGCGGAACTGGAGGAACAGTTTGATATTGAAATTGAAGCAGCGGAGATCATTCCTGAGAATCTGAATTCTGTGGATGCAATCTGGAAGATGATACAAAGGCTGAAGGAGAATTAACATGGCTTATCATACGTCGATTTATCTGTTTGTGTTTCTGCCTGTTGTACTGTTAGCCTATCAGCTGACTCCGAAAAAGCTGCGGTGGATGACGCTGCTTTTCTCCGGATATGTGTTTTTCTGGACGATCAGCGGAAAACTGGTCCTATATCTGATCGGCACAACACTGTTCACTCATTATATCGGTGTATGGATGTCCTGGATGAAACTGCAGTGTGAAACTGCAGTTTCCGGGCTATCCAGAGAAGAGGGAAACATCGTCAAGAAGCGATATAAACAGAAAGAAAAATGGATCCTTGCAGGTGGAATTCTTGGATTGCTCTCGTTACTTGCATATTTGAAATATTATAATTTCTTTGCAAAGAATATAAATATTATAATGGGGATTATGGGAGGTTCGTGTTTATTACAGACAAAAGAGCTTCTTCTTCCTATTGGGATTTCTTTTTATACGCTTCAGGCAATCGGCTATATGGCAGATGTTTACTGGGGGAAAATCAAAGTAGAGCAGCATCCCGGAAAGCTTGCTCTTTTTCTGGGCTTTTTTCCACAGATCATGGAAGGTCCGATCAGCATGTATTCGCAAACAGCAGATGCTCTGTGGGAAGGAATGCCTCTTAGCGGTGAAAATCTGTCAAAAGGCAGCGTGAGAATTCTCTGGGGATTATTCAAGAAAATGATTATTGCCGATCGGCTCTATGTTCTTGTTCAGGCGATATTTGAACATTATGAGAATTATCACGGAGTGATGATCGCAGCGGCGGCAGTTGCCTATACGGTTCAACTCTATATGGAATTCTCAGGATGTATGGACATCATTATTGGAAGTGGCAGGATGTTCGGAATTACGCTTCCTGAGAATTTCCATCAGCCGTTTGCGTCAAAAAGCGCAGCAGAATTCTGGAGAAGATGGCACATTACACTCGGTGTATGGTTTAAAACTTACGTCTTTTATCCAGTGTCCGTTTCATCACTTGTCAAGAAGTGGAACAAATTCGGAAGAGCGCATCTGGGAAAATACCTGACAAAACTTGGGGTATCAGCAATGGCATTATTCCCGGTCTGGATCTGCAATGGCTTATGGCACGGTGCGAGATGGAGCTACATTTTCTACGGAATGTATTATTTCACGATTCTGCTTCTGGAAGTGGCTGTTGAGCCGCTAAAAAACAAAGCAGTCAAAACATTTCGTATCAATGAAGAAACCTGGTATTATAAGAGCTTGCAGATACTTAAAACCTGGTTCATTATTTTTACAGGAGAACTTTTCTTCCGTGCAAACGGACTTCGGGCCGGGCTTCAGATGTTCGTCAGCATGTTCCATGATTTTGAAACACAGAAGCTGTGGGACGGGACCTTGCTGACGTTGGGACTTGATAAGGCGGACTATCTTGTCATAGCGGCAGGATGTATGGTGGTGGCAATCGTCGGAATGATAAAAGAAAGGAACCTGCTTGGAGATGCCGGAATTACCAAACTCTCTCTTCCGGTGAGATGGGCGCTCTATTACGGACTGATTCTTGCAGTCGTGATTCTGGGAGCTTATGGAATCGGTTATCAGCAGGTAGATATGATTTATGCGGGATTTTAAAAAAATAGGAAAAAGAATCGCAAAGAATTTGCTCTTTGTGATGATTTTGCTTGCAATTTTTGCAGGCATAGCTAAGAAAATGGAGGCTGCATTATTAAAAAATGATAATCTCGTTCAAAGCAGAAATAAAAGTTTATTTCGGATTATGCGTGAGCCGAAGAACAGCATTGACGTAATTGTGCTGGGAGACAGTTTGAGCTACACATCAATTTCACCGATGGAATGGTGGAAAGAGCAGGGAATTACAGGGTTTGTATGCGGCCAGTCAGGACAGAAGATACAGGAAACCTATCATATGCTGGAAACAGCGCTTGAGACGCAGTCGCCGAAGGTCGTGATTCTGGAAACGAATATTATGTTCCGGGGAAAAACGGGCATTGCGGGTATCAAAGAAACGATCGAAGAATGGGGGAATCACTACATTCCTATCTTCAGGGGGCATGATATCTGGAAGTCTTTTCTGATCGATAAAGAGTATCCGGAAGAAAGCTACAAAGGTTTTACGTTCCGGTATGATGTGCAGCCTTACGAAAAGGGAAATTATATGCTGGAAACGGAAAAAAAGGAGAGTTTATCGGACACCGTCCTTGGTTATATGGAAAGTATTCGTACCCTTTGCGATAAAAAAGAGGCAAAGCTTCTCCTGGTGAGCACACCATCGCCTGCGAACTGCAATTATAAAAGGCATAATTGTATCAGTGTGTATGCCCAAGAAAATGCTTTGGATTATGTAGACCTGAACCTGAAACTTGAGGAAACGGGGATTGACTGGAAAACCGACAGCCTAGATAAAGGAGATCACCTGAATCTGTCCGGAGCAGTGAAAGTGACAAGATATCTTGGAGAATATCTGGAATCCAATTATGAATTCAAGGATCATCGGGAAGATGCATCTTATGCTTCATGGGAAAAAGAGGACAGTGAGTATGAGATTAAAAAAGAAAGTTACTTAGAAAATATGGACAAGAAGTAAATGGAATGACAGAGAATTCCCTCGAATATAATGTGGAAAAAGGAGGGAAAAACTATGTTATCAGTTGTTCAAACTATCAATGCGTATCTTTCGGATTACATTCTGGTGTTTCTTTTGGTGGCAGTAGGGCTTTGGTATACCATCAAAACCGGATTTGTGCAGGTAAGGTATCTGGGGAAGGGACTTAAGAAGATTTTCGGGGATATTTCTTTCAAGGGAGGTTCTCACGAAGGAGGAATGAGTTCATTCCAGGCTGTAGCAACAGCAATCGCAGCGCAGGTCGGCACGGGGAATATTGTCGGGGCTTCGGGCGCGATTCTTACTGGTGGCCCCGGGGCAATCTTCTGGATGTGGGTTATTGCATTCCTTGGAATGGCAACCATTTATGCAGAGGCAACACTTGCACAGAAGACAAGGGTAACTGATTCGGATGGAAATATTCAAGGCGGACCGGTTTACTATATTACCAAAGCATTTAAGGGCAGCCTTGGAAAATTCCTGGCAGGGTTTTTTGCAATCGCAATTATCCTTGCACTTGGATTTTTTGGATGTATGGTCCAGTCCAATTCCATTGGATCAACGCTTCAAACTGCATTTGGAATTCCTTCATGGATCGTTGGTGTGATTTTGGTGGTCATCTGTGCATTTATTTTTATGGGCGGGGTTGATCGTCTGGCATCTGTTACAGAAAAACTGGTTCCTATTATGGCAGCTATTTTCTTATTGGGCGCAGTTGGTGTTTTGATCATACGGATTCTATATGTTCCGGCAACATTTGCAATGATTTTCAAGTATGCATTCCAGCCACAGGCAATCATTGGCGGCGGAGCCGGAGCTGCATTAAAGGTTGCTGTAAGTCAGGGCGCAAAGCGTGGTCTGTTCTCGAATGAGGCAGGTATGGGTTCCACACCTCATGCACATGCACTGGCACAGGTTAAAAGTGCTCACGAGCAGGGAACAGTTGCTATGGCAGGTGTATTTATTGATACATTTGTTGTACTGACATTAAATGCATTGGTAATCATTTCTACATTATATACGTCAGATGGAGCACTTGCTGCGGGGTATACTGGTGGTGTAGTGGAGAAGCTGAATAAAGCGAATCTGGCACAGACTGCGTTTGGAACTGTATATGGAGAAAAACTTGGGGCTATATTTGTAGCGATCTGTCTATTCTTTTTTGCATTTTCTACAATTCTGGGTTGGAATTTGTTTGCAAAGATCAATGTGAGCTATCTATTTGGAACAAAAGCGATAAAACCATTTTTTATGATAGCTTTAGTATTCATTTTCCTTGGAACACTTGCATCAAATGATCTGGTATGGGAGCTTTCCGATATGTTTAACCAGTTGATGGTTCTTCCGAATGCGATTGCTTTGTTCGTGCTTACGGGTGTTGTCGTAAAATGTATAAATGAAGACGGAGGAAAGTAAGCAGTATTTTTTGATAATTCAAGTACGCCGAAGCGTACTTGAATGTATGCAAAATAGTACAAGATTGTTAAAAAAATGTCTGGGAAAAGAAGAAAACTCATGTTATGATTTGAATTAGAAATCAGTTACAATGATAAATGAGAAAATTCTTTTTGGAGGGTAAGAAGTTGAGAAACGCAGACGCAAACGTAATCAAGATCAAACATGAAGTACTGGAAGAAGTAGCACGTCTGGCATTTGCCGGTGAACTTGAGGAACACAAAGATGATATCGCGATGAAATTGATTCCGGGACCGCTTCCGCAGTTCCGCTGTTGTATTTATAAAGAGCGCGAGATTATCAGACAGAGAGTTCGTCTTGCTGAGGGGAAAGCACCTGGAATCAAGGATGATGGAAATGTAATCCAGGTAATCAGTTCTGCATGTGAGGACTGCCCGATTTCAAGTTATGTTGTAACAGAGAACTGCCAGAACTGTCTTGGAAAAGCATGTATCAACGCCTGCAATTTCGGTGCGATTGAATCGGGAAGGTATCGTTCCCATATTGACGCTTCCAAATGTAAAGAATGTGGAAAATGCGCTCAGGCCTGTCCATACAATGCGATCGCTCATCTGAAGAGACCATGTAAATTCAGCTGTCCGGTTGACGCCATCTACTACGACGAAAACGGAATTTCCGTTATCGATGATTCAAAATGTATCCGTTGCGGAAAATGTGTTCACAGCTGTCCGTTCGGAGCAATCGGTTACAAATCTGCTATCGTGCCTGTAATCAAAGCGCTCAAATCAGGAAAGAAAGTTTACGCAATGCTGGCACCTGCAAGTGAAGGTCAGTTTGGTGTTGATATTACATTGGAAAGCTGGAAAAATGCGATGAAAGAAGTAGGATTTACCGATTTCATCGAAGTAGGTCTTGGCGGCGACCTGACTGCCAAATACGAAGCGGAAGAGTGGGTAGAAGCCTACAAAGACGGAAGAAAGAAAGTTACCTCATGCTGTCCTGGATTTGTAAATCTTGTGCGCAAACATTATCCGGAGCTTGGTGATAAGATTTCCACAACAGTATCTCCGATGTGTGCTGTTTCACGTCTGGTGAAAGCAAAAGAACCGGATGCGGTTACCGTATTTATCGGACCGTGCCTTGCGAAGAAGTCAGAAATCGTAGATCAGCAGATCGAAGGCAATGCAGACTATGCGCTTACTTTTAGTGAAATTCGTGCAATTATGCGTGCAAAGGGTGTTGCACTGAAGCCGGCGGAAAATACTTACCAGGAATCTTCTGTATTCGGAAAGAGATTCGGTAATTCAGGCGGAGTTGCAGCAGCAGTTATGCAGAGTGTAAAAGAAGCCGGAGAAGAACTGGATATTAAAGTATTTAAAGCAAATGGAGCAGCGGAATGTAAGAAGGCACTTCTTCTTATGAAGGTTGGACGACTTCCGGAAGATTTTATCGAAGGAATGGCGTGTGAAGGCGGATGTGTCGGAGGACCAAGTGCATTCAAGGATCAGATGCTCGCTAAGAAGTCCAGAGACACACTGATCAAAGAAGCTGATTCAAGAGGTATTAATGAAAACCTTAAGAATTACGATGAAACTTCATTCTCTATGCATAGAAAATAAGAAATATACAAAAGAAGCGGGATACCGGAAATGTGAGCCGGATCCCGCTTTACCTTTATTTACTGATTCTAAATATAACTCCTTCGTCTTTCCATACCTGATCGGCATAATGGATTTCCAGATCGGTCCAGTCGGAAGGAACTTCCAGACAGAGATAACCATCAAGAGAACTGCCCGGTACGACGGAACCGTCCATCTGCTGGCGGTCGGTGTTAGTTGCGAGTGCGGTAAATGCATTCACACTGTAATCGAGCTTCACATCATTACAATAAGACTCGAAGCTGGCCATGCTGCTTACGGTGATGTCCTTTTCAGACTGATTTGTAATGTTTAAATTCACAAACACGAATACATTTCCTTCCTCCGGAGCAGCCCATTCATCGCCTGTAGATTCTTCATAATCTGTTGCCTGAATGGAAATATCGTTGATCGTGGCGATCTCGCCAAGAGCATAAGTCTTCTGATCAGAGGTATCATCTGTGGCATTATCGTCATCTTCCGGTGTAACATTTTTCTCAGTATTTTTAAATGGTAAGAGATCTTTGTCGATCACACCGGATACAAAAAGAGCCACAACGGCGATAATCAAAATAAGCAGAATAATTAAAATTATCTTTAATGGTCCGCCTTTTTTCTTCTTTGACTTGCGCCCTTTTGATTTTTTAGATGAGGAAGCCTTGGTAATCTGGGATTTCTTTTTAGCAGGAGAGGAGTTGGATGAGTTTTCTTCTGCTAAAGAGGAACTTGCTTGTGGAGCTACGGCATCTTCTGTATCAAATAGAGTATAATCTGTGAAATCGTCATCAGTATTGTCTTTAATTATTGCGGATTCCGGGAAACGTTTCTTACATGTATCACAAAGGTAGTATTCCGGATACTTCTTACTTGGGCGTACTTCAGAACTACATCTGGGGCATTTCATATAATAATCTCCTCGTATAATTTTTTTGTTTACTGGGAAAAGGCATTTGCTACATGCCCATGTGGACATTATAGCATAACAGGTTAAAAAAACAAGTGAGGTCACAGAATCTTCAAAAACAGCTTTACAAGGTTCTTGTTTTCTTGACATAAAAGTGTTATGATAGCTTTAGTTGTTGCCACATTCGCACTTTAAAGTGCTGATGCCAAGGAAGAGAGGTTTTTATTATGGACTATAAAGAAATGCTCGAGAATGCCAGAGGATGTATTGGAAATTACTGTAAGGCATGTCCGGTATGTAATGGAAAAGCCTGCGGTAAGCAGATGCCGGGTCCGGGCGCTAAGGGAGTCGGTGATACTGCAATCAGGAATTATAATAAATGGCAGGATATCCGCGTAAATATGGATACAATCTGTGATGGAGGAGAAGTCGATACATCCTGCGAAATGTTCGGTCAGAAATTTGCATATCCGTTCTTTGCAGGTCCGGTCGGTGCGGTAAATCTTCATTATAGTGATAAATATGATGATATTTCTTATAATCAGGTTCTGGTATCTGCCTGCGCGGAGAATGGTATCGCAGCATTTACCGGTGACGGAGTGAATCCGCTTGTCATGGAAGGCGCAACAGCTGCAATTAAGGAAAGTAATGGAAAGGGTGTTCCGACGATCAAGCCGTGGAACCTTGAGACCATTCAGGAAAAGATGCAGCTGGCTCTGGAGTCCGGAACATTTGCAGTGGCAATGGACGTTGATGCAGCCGGACTTCCGTTTCTTAAGAATATGACACCGCCTGCAGGAAGTAAGAATGTCAGAGAATTGTCTGAAATTGTGAAGATGGCAGGTGTTCCGTTTATTGTAAAGGGAGTTATGACGGTAAAGGGAGCTCTGAAGGCAAAAGAAGCCGGAGCTGCAGCAATCGTTGTATCGAATCATGGAGGCCGTGTCCTGGATCAGTGTCCTGCGACCGCAGAAGTTCTGGAAGAAATCGCAGATGCAGTAGGAGATTCTATGAAGATTCTTGTGGATGGCGGAATCCGATCAGGAACAGATATCTTTAAAGCACTTGCGCTCGGGGCAGACGGTGTTCTGATCTGTCGTCCGTTTGTAGTATCTGTTTACGGAGGAGGAGCCGAAGGCGTTAAGACATATATTGATAAGATTGGCGCAGAACTGAAAGATACAATGCAGATGTGCGGAGCACATTCGATTAAAGAAATTACAAGAGATATGGTGCGTTATTGTTAAGAAGAGGAGTTAGTTTAAAATGGGAATGAAAGTGAATGCAGAGCTGCCATTACCGGCAGAACTTAAAAAAGAATACCCGCTATCTGAAAAGATAAAAAAAATCAAGGCCGAAAGAGATGCGGAAATAAAAGATATTTTTACCGGAAAATCGGATAAGTTTGTGGTAATTATCGGTCCGTGTTCAGCAGATAATGAAGATTCTGTCTGTGAATATGTAAGCAGACTGGCTAAAGTGAATGAAAAAGTTTCGGATAAACTTATGATCATTCCAAGAATCTATACAAATAAGCCAAGAACTACAGGTGAGGGATATAAAGGAATGCTTCATCAGCCGGATCCGGATAAAGCACCGGATCTTCTTGCCGGTATCATTGCTATCCGGAAAATGCATATTCGTGCAATCGAGGAGACTTACTTAACTGCGGCAGATGAGATGTTGTATCCGGAAAACAGAAGCTATCTGGATGATATTTTATCCTATGAGGCGATTGGAGCTCGTTCTGTTGAGAACCAGCAGCATCGTCTGACTGCAAGCGGAATGGACATTCCGATTGGAATGAAGAATCCTACTAGTGGTGACCTGGGTGTTATGCTGAACTCCGTTGTTGCCGCGCAGATGGGACATCGTTTCATTTATCGTGGACAGGATGTGACCACAGATGGAAATGAGCTTGCTCATGTGATCCTTCGCGGTGGTGTAGATAAATATGGAACTTGCATTCCGAACTATCATTATGAAGATTTACGAAGATTGGAAACACTTTATCTGCAGAAAGATCTGAAGAATCCGGCTGTGATTGTGGATGCAAACCATTCAAATTCTAACAAACAGTATAAAGAGCAGCTTAGAATTGTAAGTGAAGTTTTACATACACGTAAGTATGATACAGATCTTCGTAAGATAGTGAAAGGTGTTATGGTGGAGAGTTATCTCCTGGAAGGACGTCAGAATATTTGCCCGAATATGGTATATGGACAGTCTATTACGGACCCATGTATTGGTTGGGAAGATACGGAGAGATTGTTGTATAAAATAGCGGATGAGTGTTAGGTAGTGGTGAAACGGCAAAAATAATAATAGGCTCTCAAGACAAGGACGACGTAATTGTCTTGAGAGCCTATTATTTTTTGACTGTTTCCAGTACCTGACAGACTCTGGGATAGGTTGAATGTTGAACGGAGTTCATTTATAGCCCGAGGTGTTTCTTTAGTTCCTGGGTGTTGCCTTTGTAGATGTAGCCGGTCATGCCAAGGGATTGGGCGGCGGCGATGTTTTCGGGTTTGTCGTCGATGAAGAAGCAGTCGGCTGGGTTTAGGTGGTAGGTGTCAAACAGGTAGTTGTAGATATCCGGTTTGGGTTTGGCCATTACGATAGGGGCGGAGAATACGATTCCGTCGAATTCTTTTACGATGTCGTAATAGCCTGCGTGGTCGGCAAAGTGAGTCGGGGCATTGGACAGGATGTAAATGGATGCTCCGAGTTCCTTTAAATGGCGGATTAGTTTCCAGTTTTCTTCGATTGGCTGGAGATATTTGTGCCAGTTTTGGAAAAAGTCGGTTACATTTTCCTGGAGGCGCTCCGGGACTAGAGTCTTAGCATGCTGAATGGAAGCGGCATAATCGGCAGTTCCTTCATCGAGCATTGGCCAGTTATAAAAGACGGCTTTCTTTAATATTTCCTGATCTTCTTTATTGTCACAGAATTTCCCAAGGATATAATCCTCGTCAAAAGTCGCAATTACGTTTCCAAAGTCAAAAATAATGTTCTTGTATTTTAGCATAGTATGAGTCTCCCTTTCGTATCGCTGAGAGCAATCAAAATCTTTTGGAATATTTTTTAAGATAGCTGCTCTTGAGTTCATTTTCGTCTTCCAGCTTTATAGTCTTTTGCTTGAGATACTGGATGTATTCCCGGCAGAGCTTCACTCCGCCACGAACAGCAACGTCCTCGTGATGTTCCATTTCATCAAGCCATTGTAAAAGTGAGCGTTCACGAATATCGTTGTAGGTGGTATCTTCATTTATAAACATAGTATGCTCTCCTTATTATTGGGAATCTTTTCTTAATATTTCATGTAGTGCTTCGATTTTATTTGCAATCGTATGTTCTGTGAGCTCGGATAATACTTTGAGCTTTGCATTGATAATAGTTATGTGAATGTATTTTATCACGGGTTGAAAAGCTTGTAAATCTCTTATAATCAAATATGTGAAAAGTAACGACAACGCAATCCGGGATATTCCCCATTCATCATTTCTGTGGTATAATCATAAAATATTGTCAGGGTGAGAATTACTCTCTCCCGGCATCTTTGAGTGACGTAAAAAGATGGAGGAAAAAAGTTATGAACTTATTGATAGGAATTATGATCCCTTTTGTGGGAACAGCACTGGGATCAGCTTGTGTATTTTTCCTGAAACATGAGATGAAACCGCTTCTGCAGAAGATTCTGCTGGGATTTGCTTCAGGTGTCATGGTGGCTGCTTCGGTGTGGTCTCTTTTGATCCCGGCGATGGAGATGTCTGAAGGGATGGGGAAAATGGCATTTATCCCTGCGGCGGCAGGACTTCTCCTTGGAATGGCTTTTCTGCTTTTAATGGACCGTGTGATTCCACATCTGCATCTTGGAAGTGATGAGCCGGAAGGAGTGAAGAGCGGTTTTTCGAAATCAATGATGCTGATTTTTGCGGTTACGCTTCACAATCTTCCGGAAGGAATGGCGGTAGGTGTCGTTTTAGCCGGAATGCTGGAAGGAAATGCGGGAATCACTGCGGCGGGAGCTTTTGCGCTTGCAATCGGTATCGCAATTCAGAATTTCCCGGAGGGAGCTATTATTTCCATGCCGCTTAAAGGAACGGGGATCAGCCGAAGCAGAGCATTTTTCTATGGTGCGGCATCCGGAATTGTAGAGCCATTGGGAGCACTGCTTACAATCTGGCTCGCATCCTACCTTGAACCGGTGCTTCCGTATCTTCTTGCTTTTGCGGCAGGAGCGATGCTGTATGTGGTTGTGGAAGAACTGATTCCGGAAGCTTCGGAAGGAGAACATTCGAATATTGCAACAGTAGGATTTGCGGCAGGATTTGTTCTGATGATGATTCTTGATGTGGCATTAGGGTAAATTCCTTCGACAGGATGGATTTCTGAAATAACAGTTTCATATTACAAAAACTTAACACAATCTTAAAAATATTAGGTTGTATCTTAAAAAGAATAGTGCTATAATCATTCAAAAGCAATGGAGCTGGATAGTTCTGTTGCTTTTTACACTATTTTACGAATGGAGGCGTGAATATGGTTGAAAAGAATGTTTTTCTTAAGACTGAACAGGATGCAGTTGATTTTGCGGAAATGGTCTCCAGAGATTTGGGTGATATACGATTGGTATTTGATAATTCGACAATCGACGCAAAATCAGTATTATGTGTTCTTGGAATGGGGCTTGGAAAAAAAGCAAAGCTTCGTATTGTCTCTCCGAATGCGAATGAGATTGTGCAGAAGATTGCTCCTTATATTTGTACAGAGTAGTAAAAAAATAAGAGTTCTTCTTGAACTCTTATTTTTTTACTTTACATGATTTCTGATTGCTTCAAAGCTTGGAGCGCTGATGACGTGTTCCATGCGGCATGCGTCTTCCGCGGCAGTTTTCTCGTCGACACCAAGACTGACCAGCCAACTGGTAAGGAAGGTATGACGTTCATAGATCGTCTCGGCAACTTCTCGCCCGGATTTGGTCAGTGTAATGTGTCCGTTCGCGTCTACATGAATAAATCCGTTCAGACGAAGATTCTTCATGGCAACACTGACGCTTGGTTTGGAAAATCCGAGTTCATTCGCAATATCGATAGACCGCACATATCCCTGACGATTTCCTACGATTAAAATAGTTTCAAGATAGTTTTCAGCAGATTCTTGTATTTTCATTGTTATTCTCCTATTAATACAGCATTGCAATAAGGTTTCTACAAGGATACCATATTTGGCAGAAAAATACAAGATTTCGGGTATCTGTTAAATAACAGCAAAGGCCAAAATGGTAAAGCCAAAATGGTAAAAAAAAGACCCTTACAGATTCTGTAAGGGTTAAAGTAGCGTGCGCTAGAGGATTCGAACCCCCGACCTTTTGGTCCGTAGCCAAACGCTCTATCCAGCTGAGCTAAGCGCACATTCTGTAAAGTGTTTCCGCTTCACAACATAGACTATTATATGGCATGAATCTGAAAATGTCAAGTATAAAAATAAAAAAATTACATTTTTATTTTTTCCCATTCTGTAAGTAGTTTTTCGAAAGTCCAGGCAGCGTTTGCAGGGCTGGTTGAAGGAAGTTTTATGGCTTCTATATGGGTCTGGTCCTGACAGTATTTTCGGTAAAGTTTATCTGCGGTACCGCCGTTCGTAAATATTTTCTCAATTGGAGAGGAGTCTGTGATCAGAGCAAGGTCAGCGGGAACTACATTTCTGATACTGCTGTCAGAAGAGCCGGTTATTTCACAGGAGGCAATGACATCCCAGACGGCAATCTGATTATTTAAAAGCAGCGCTTTTTTTTCGGCAATACTCTGCGGGAGAGGATAATCATAAAGCGCAGAAAGAACTTTCCAGAATCTGTTCTGTGGGTGACCATAGAAGAAATTATTTTCACGCGATTTTACCGATGGGAAACTTCCAAGAATCAGTATGCGGGAATCTTTGGCATATACTGGAGCAATTTCATGTTTGACTGGATTCATTTCAGATATTTTGGGGACTCCTTTCATATTTGGATTATTTGTCAGGTTCTTTCACTTAATTAACACGCAAAAAGAATATATCTGATGAAAAATAAGGCGTTAGAACCCTTGTATTATCAGCATATCACATAACTGGATCTGTGGCAAAATGAAATAAAATTAAAATAACGACAAAGAAATGTTAAAAATACTGGACAAAACCGGCAGTATGCACTAAAATAATCATATTGACAGTAAATGTATACTTAACGGAGGTAAATTGTTATGAAAGGAAATGTTATCGTAGGACAGTCTGGGGGCCCTACTGCAGCAATTAATTCAAGCCTGGCGGGAGTTTACCGTACAGCAAAGGATCGTGGAGCGAATAAAGTTTATGGAATGCTTCATGGTATTCAGGGATTACTGGAAGAAAAATATATCGATCTTTCTGAACATATTACAAATGAACTCGACGCAGAACTTTTGAAAAGAACACCGGCAGCATATCTTGGATCATGCCGTTATAAACTGCCGGAGATTCATGAGAATATGGCACTTTATGATAAGATTTTTGAAATCCTGTACAAATTAGATATCGAAGCATTTATCTATATCGGTGGAAATGATTCCATGGATACGATCAAGAAGCTTTCTGATTATGCAATCATTAAAGGTCATCCACAGAAATTTATCGGATGCCCGAAAACCATTGACAATGACCTCGCACTTACTGATCATACACCGGGATTTGGTAGTGCAGCGAAATACATCGGTACATCTGTAAAAGAAATCATCCGTGACAGCTTCTGTCTGGAATACAGTAAAGGTCTTGTTACAATTATAGAGATTATGGGACGTAATGCAGGATGGCTTACCGGTGCTGCAGCACTTGCACAGGGTGAAGACTGCCAGGGACCGGATATGATCTATCTTCCGGAGTTGACATTTGATCTTGAGGATTTTATGAATCGTATTCATAAATTGCTTGAGATCAAGACATCTGTTGTAGTAGCTGTTTCAGAAGGAATCAAGCTTGCAGACGGACGTTATGTATGTGAACTTGGTCAAAGCGCTGATTTCGTAGATGCATTTGGTCACAAACAGCTGACAGGAACTGCTTCATACCTTGCTAATTATGTGGCAGCAGAGATTGGATGCAAGACTCGTGCAATCGAGCTCAGCACCTTACAGCGTGCAGCATCTCACTGCAGTTCACGAGTAGATATTCTGGAAGCCTACCAGGTTGGTGGTGCAGCTGTGAAAGCTGCTGACGAAGGCGATAGCGGTAAGATGGTAGTTCTGGTTCGTCATTCTGATGATCCATATCAGTGCGGAACTGAGGTTAAGGATGTTCATAAGATTGCGAACGATGAACGTCTGGTACCGAGAGAATGGGTAAACGAAGAAGGAACTTATGTAACCGATGATTTCGTTACTTATGTAAGACCTCTGATCCAGGGTGACGTTGCACCTGTTATGGTGGATGGTATTCCGAGACATCTGTACAAACCGGGGCATCTGATGGGCTAATATGTTATAAGTGAAAATGATTGATCAAGGAGACGTATCTCTTGTGGATGCGTCTCTTTTTGTTTGCACGCTGTTGGATCATAAAATAGCGGTGACTGTTCAGAACCAACCTCGAAAACACTTCGTGTTTCCTCAGTGTGGCATATCCACCAAATAGATTTGTACAAAAAAGTGCTCACGAATGCAAGCATTCAACGCCCTTTTGGGTAAATCTGCTTGGCGCTGAACAGTTACTAATAGCAGATTTCACAAAGGGAGAAAACGGCGCGAATAAGGGAAATACAGGATGCGAATAGCATTTTTGAACACAAAATCAGAGATTATTTTTGTGAAATATTTCAGATATTTTTCTATTGCAAATCCTGGCAAAAGCAGTTAATATATGAATCACTCTAATTCAATTCTCAATTTCATGAGAAGTTCTAAGTAACAATATTTCAAAGCATTCTTATAAGAATCCATGTAAGAAACAAGACAAACAGGAGGGATACTGTGACTGAAAAAACTGAATATGCGGTACTTAAGTTTGTGGAGCAAAATGGATACTGCCATATGATCAGTGACTATGTAAATGGGATTTCCATTATGCAATATGTGCAGGAAGAATATCCAATCTCCAAGGAATGCCTATGGCATTGGATGGCGGAAATAGCAAGGCAACTGGAGCAATACTATAAATGGGAAGATCAGAATGCGTATGGCTTTGTGAATCCATATGCCGTGATTGTAAGTGAGGAATCTAATCTTATGCTTCTTGATGCAGCCGATCCGGCGAGTGAAGAACAGGTTCGAAAAATGCAAAAGAAAAAGATTCGTACGCTTTTTGTGAAAAAAGAACGCATTTTCACACAAAAAGCTGTGCTGGAAGACGATATATACGGACTTGGTAAAACTTTTCAGTTTATGCTGGAAAAATGCAGATTAACGGAGAAACTTACAAGGCGGGAGAAATGGCTGGTTACGAAAGTGATTGAAAAATGTCTGAGAGGGAAAAGAACCGGAATCAGAATGACAGCAGAAATCCAGGCGGATTTGCGTGGGTTAAGTGGCTTTTACGGTAAAACAGAGAGGAGTGAAAAAAGGGCCAAAACTTCGAGTAAAAGGTGGAAGATACTTGTAGGCATCGGTTTTGCTGCTGCTTTTATGATTGCGGGAATTCTTTTGGGAGAGAAGCAGTTTGTAAAGAACCGGGTGGAAGCAGAAGAGGAAAGCGCTGATCAACTTCCGGAGGAAGAAGATGAAAATACACAAGGCAATGAGAAGGTGATAGTTGATACAAAGCAGTCAATCTATGACGGAGTGAATCAGGCATATCTGGAGTTGGGAGTGATGTATCTGGTGGAACTGGATGATTATGATGAAGGAAGAGGGTATCTGGAAGAGGCTGCAAAAGAAATGCCTTTAGGAAAGGTGTATTTGACAATATTCGAATATCTGAAACGAGGTGGTTCGGAGAATTTCATCAGGACAGAACTGGAAGAAAATCTGCAAAACGGAAGAGAGATTTTAGAAGAGCCGGAAGTAAAGGAATTTATCAAGGGAAAAGAATACTGGTATAAGATTCCGTTTGTAATGACATACGGAATGCTTGGCACACAGGAGGCATGGAAAGAAATGACTGCAGTGGGTGAGAAAATGGAGCAGGAAATTCTTTGGAGTGAGGAGAACCGCAATAAGGAAATGGTACTTAGAAAATATCTCGCGAAGGCTTATGAAATGGAGCAGGATTATGATAGGGCGGCAGAGGAATGTGAGAGATTAAAAGAACTGGAAGAAACTAAGGAAGGTTTGGAAGAAATTTACTTAAGCCTGGAGAGAATTTATGACGAAAAAGGTGATCCTGAGAGGTCATGGGAAATATGCCGTGAGTCGATAGAACGTATACCGGATTCGGAAAAAATATGGCTGTCGTATTTGGAAAAGCATCTCAAGGACGTCGGAATTGAGAGGCAGGTCTGCGCAGAAGCAGTCAAGAAAGCTTTGGAACAATTACCGGATTTTTCCGTGAATACGGAGTTTGTGAAGCTGCAGAAACAATATGAAATAAGGATAGAAGGAGAAAATGTATGGGTAGGAAAATAAAGGTGGGAATGATTCTGATGATCCTTGGTATGGCTTTTGCGAGTCAGTATGTATATGCCGGAGTTTTGGATACTACAAAAAAGGAAAATATATTCGGAACACTGAAAGAATTTCAGGAAGAGCTACCGGATGCTCCTCCGGAAGAAACTCCGGCAGAACTTCCGAAAATCAAAGGATATAAACTGCAATATGAAATGCCGGATGGGAAAAATGGGTATTATCATAAATTGCCGGAGATACGACTTTACCACCAGGATGAAGGGTTTGTGACAAAATACAGATTCAGCCTGGCAGACGGGACGGTGGATGAAGGAGAAATTGATTTCGAGAATAAAGAGAAAGTATGGGATGCAAATAATGTGGACGGTATTTACCGGTTGGAATTGGAACTGGTGAAAAAGGAGGCTCCGGAACCGGAAGAGCCGGAAAATGAAGAATCATCGGGTAAAGAAGAAGGTGATACAGAGAAAGAAAATACGGATAATATTGAAGAAGTTGAAAAAGTACCAGATGATGAAAATCAGGATAAAATGGATGAAGTAAAAGAGTTGGTGGATAAATTGGATGAGGAACCGGACGAAAAACCAGAGGAGGGACTGGCTAAAGATTTAGAAAAGTGGAAAAAGAGCTGGGAGTGGAAGGTGGATTCAAAGGGACCTCAAATACAGGTGTTAAAGCCTGCAAAAGCAGATATGTGGCATCGACAGGCGGTGAGGGTTGAAGCAAGATGCTCAGATGATTTCAGCAATGTTGCGGCTTTTTCGGGTGGTACGGAAGAAGGATGGCACCTTTCTGATGATAAAGAAAATCTTGCATTCTATATCAATGAAGAAGCTGTTAATGGGAAAGGGGCGGTTATTGAAATTGAAGCTGAAGATGAGGCGGGAAATAAAAGCAAAGTGTCTTTTGAGATACTTATCGATAGCCAGATGCCTGTTCTTGGAATAGCAGAAATAGAGGATTATGTGATATTAAATAAGAATGTGCCTGTATCTTTTTATGTTTTTGAAGAAAATTGCTTTCAGTCACTTAACGCTTCTTTGGAAAGAGAGTCGTTTTCCGGTGAAAAAGAAGCCTTCAGTATAGAAAAATGGGATGGGGAAAATAAGAGAACAGCGAATGCTTTCTGTGAACAAGAAGGAATTTATAAAATCTCTCTTGAAGCGTCAGATGCGGCAGGAAATAAGAACATGATAAAGAAAATATTTACAATTGATAAAACGGCTCCGGAACTTCCGAATCTTTCAAATATTGATGGAAGATGCATGAAAGAATTTGTATGGAATTTTGATGCATACAGGAAAATAAAAGATTTTACAACGTGCACATCTATTATGGAAGTTGATGGAATGCTGTATCATGCGGGCGAGAGGATTCTACGTGAAGGAATACATACATTTTCCGTGAAAGCGATTGATGCGGCAGGAAATGAAGCGGAGGAAAGAGCAGTGTTTGAAATTGACAGAACTTGTCCGGTGATTGAAATCAGAAATCTGGAAACGAAAGAAGAAATTCTCTCAGGCAGCAGATTTGAAAAGAACATTCAGATTGAAATAAGACCCGGGCAATATAAGGACTGGATTGAAAAAGTAATCATAAATGGGAAGGAGCAGGTGCTTACATCAAGAAAAAACGTAAGTTTCGGACTTGAATCCCCAAAGCCATACGAAATTGTGGTTGAAGCATTGGATTTGGCAGGGAATACTGTGACAAGGCGTGTGAATATAGAAATCATTAAGTCGAAAAGTCAGGTTAGTGAGATTATAAAACCTATTGCGAAAGTGATAAAGAAAAATGACATCAATGCAGCTAATCATATTGAAAGTGAAGGAGGGAAAATAAAGGCGTTTTGTTTGGCAGTTATTGTGATTTCGTTTGTTTTATTATTGATGATCGGATATAAGAGAAAAAATGATGGAGCGCACACTTATAGCAAAAATGGGAGGAAAATAAATTCAATATAACACCCACATAAAAGGGAGGATGCCAGGTAACCGCTTTCGCAGCACCCGGCATGTATTATGAAAAAGTTTATCTCAATAGTATAATTACTTCTTAGCGTCTTATTCATTTCTTTCATTTGATGATTTAAGTATACAGAAGAGATATGAAGAAAGAATGATTAACAAATGAAAGAATTTTGAAGGATAAATGAACAAATTGTGAACATGAATAAAAATAGGCAAAACACAACGAAAATGCATAAATTTGTGAAAAATACTGATATTTAGATGAGTTGATGGAGAAAATTAGGGTAAATTTTGGGATTGACCGGGTTGAAAGTTTGGGGTAGAATAATCACAAGTTCATAAAGAACGAAGCGAACAAAGGCGTTGCATCAGAAAGTGTGACGCCTTTGTTTTTTATCCCGGGACTCTAAAATATTATAAGACGGAAATGTAAGGGCGCATTACAGTAGTATGTAGTGCGCTTTTGTGTTTTCTAATATATTTGGCAGGAGCGCAAAATGATTGTGTGAATGACGAATAGAGAAGGAGGATTCATATTATGAAAAAAAGATTGTTGGCAGTGATGATGTGTGTAGCGATGACGGTGGTTATGGCAGCAGGATGTGGAAGCAAGAAAGAAGCTGAAACTACAGAAACTAATGAGATTACAGAAGAGAATGTAAAGGACTCTATGAAAGGTGTGAAAATTAAAGTTGGTACTTCCGGACTTTTTGGACCGTTCAGCTACTATGATGAAGATGGAAAGACATTAATCGGATATGATTTGGATCTGATTGCCAAGCTTCAGGAAATTCTTGGATTTGAAATAGATGGCGGAGTACAGGCGATGGATTATTCCGCACTTACAACATCTCTTGCAGAAAGCAAGTTGGATATGGGAGCTGCAGCGCTCTGTGCAACAGATGAAAGAAAAGAAGTTATGAATTTCTCAGATATTTACTGTGATGCAGGTCAGGTCGTTATGGTAAATGCTGATGATGACAAAGGAATCACAGGAGTCGATGATCTTGCAGGAAAGACGGTCGCAGTAGAAAAAGGAACTGCATCTCATACTTATGCATCTAAGAATCTTGGCGATGCTATATTAGAAGTACATGATACCATTACAACTGCATATGAATCTCTTGAACAGGGTAAAGTTGATGCGGTGCTTCAGGATGGTCCTGGTGCAGCATTTTATATCAAGACAACCGAAGGAACCAAGTTGAAAGTTGTTGGTGATGAATTTAATCAGGGACAGTCTCCATATTGCGTAGCAATTTCAAAAGAATGCAAATATTATGACAATATTAATGCGGCACTTAAAATTCTTCTCGATGATGGAACAACCGATGAATTATATAAGAAATGGTGTGAATAAGATCATAGAATAACCTGAAGGATGGGAAGCGATAAAATGAACATGGAATTTTTTAAAGTGATACTTCCAATGCTGTTTGACGGATTAAAGCTGACATTGCTGATTGCTGTTGTGGGCATTGCGATAGGAACGATGGTGGGAAGTGTCTGCGGATATTTATTACAGTCAAAATTTAAATTAGGAAAGATAATTGCGGAAATATACATATGGATTATTCGTGCCACTCCACTTATGGTTCAGGCACTTTATGGTTACTATGTTATTCCCAAACTTCTAGGGGTTGATCTGCAAAGTACAACCGTAGGTATTATGGTCATCGCACTTAATTCCGGAGCATTTATTTCAGAAATTGTAAAAGGTGCGCTGATGGGAATCGATCCGGGGCAAAAAGAGGCAGGAATGTCTCTTGGCCTTACCGGAGCGCAGACTATGATTCATATAATTATTCCACCGGCATTTAAGACAGCACTGCCGGCCCTGTTTAACCAGTTCATTATTTCCGTAAAAGATACAGCACTTTTGTCAGTAATTGCGGTAAATGAGATTACACATCAGGCACAGGCGTATGCGGCGCTCAGCTTTAAAGCAATTCCGACATATACGGCGCTCGCGGCATTTTATCTGGTGATTCTTTCTATATTAATTATCGTACAAAAACAGATTGAAAAGAAATTGAGGTGATCGGCGTGATTCGAGTACATCATTTATCAAAAAAATTTGGAGAACTGGAAGTTCTTAAGGACATCAATATGGAAATCGAAGAAGGAGAAGTGGTATGCATCATCGGACCGTCCGGCTCCGGGAAGAGTACATTCCTTCGGTGCATTAACCAGCTCGAGATTCCTTCCGGAGGAACTGTCAGATATAACGGAGAAAATCTTCTGGACAGGGCATATGATATCCGCAAATTCAGGGAAGAAGTCGGAATGGTATTCCAGAGATTTAATTTATTCCCGCTGAAGACGGTGGTTGAAAATGTTATGCTTGCACCGGTTCTTACAAAACATAAAGATAAGAAAGCAGCAAGAGAAAAAGCGCTGGAACTTTTGGATAAGGTAGGACTTAAGGAAAAAGCGGATGTATATCCAAGCACCCTTTCCGGAGGACAGCAGCAAAGAGTTGCAATCGCTCGTGCACTTGCAATGGAACCAAAAGCATTGCTGTTTGATGAACCGACGTCAGCTCTGGATCCGGAGCTTGTCGGGGATGTTCTTGAAGTCATGAAGTCACTTGCAAAAGAAGGTATGACGATGATTGTCGTAACGCATGAAATGGGATTTGCGCGAGATGTAGCAGACCGTGTAATCTTTATGGCAGACGGTTACATTGTAGAAGAAGGAAAACCGGAAGAAATTTTTACTGCGCCAAAAGAAGCAAGAACGAAATCGTTCCTTGCTCGTGTACTTCCGGATATTGCATAGGGAGGATGAAAATGAAAAAGCTTGAAATTGTAATCCGACCAGGAAAACTGGATGATTTACGGGAACTTCTGGAGGTTTGTGAATATCATGGTATTATGATTACCAATATTATGGGATACGGAAACCAGAAAGGGGTAATCGACAAGCATATGTGGCGTGGTGCTGCTCCGAAAGCGGGAAATACTATTCCGAAACTGAAAGTGGAATGTGTGGTAACTGCAGAGGAATCTGAACCGATCATCAGAAAGATCTGCCGGGAAATCCGTACAGGTGTCTACGGAGACGGCAAGATTTTCATTACAGATGTGGCAGATGTTGTCCGTATCCGTACCGGTGAACGTGGAAAAGACGCTTTGTAAATTTTTGATATACTACTCATGAAGAAGGGATACGTTTTACGTATCCCTTCTTTAAAAATGTGCGGGTTTCTGGCTGAAATGATATAGGAAAACTTGTAACTGTTCAGAGCCAAGCAGATTTGTCAAAAAAGGGCGATGAATGCTTGCATTCGTGAGCACTTTTTTGTACAAATCTATTTGGCGGATACGCCACACTGAGGAAACACGAAGTGTTTTCGAGGTTGGCTCTGAACAGTTACTATAAATTTTAACATATTTGCGAACAAATTCAAAGTAAAAAGAACATGATTCTATATAAAAAAGGAGAAAAGAAGGATAGTATTTATCTTGAAAGAAGATAAGACTCCCACCTCTATAGGTGGTGAGTTGCGACAAATATGTCTTGGTGAGAGTCCAATCTCCTTCCAAGATAAAGCCTCCGGCGGATTGCAGATGTGCGCAGATGTATTGTGTCATGCAAAGCATGACGCGCACCTCGCAGCAAGTACGCTGAGGCGTACTTGAAAGCAAAAAGAAGATAAGGAGGATAACGAATATGTTAGCAACATTAAATGACGTAATGAAGATTGCCGAGGAAAAAAAGATAGCTGTTGGCTCTTTTAATACACCAAATCTTGAGGCACTTCAGGCAGTGATTGAAGCGGCGGAAGAACTGGACTTACCGGTTATCATTCAGTTCGCACAGTGTCACGAACCATGGATCCCACTTGATGTGATTGGACCAATTATGGTAAATGCAGCGGAAAAATCTAAAGTTCCGGTATGCGTCCATCTGGATCATGGTGAGACCTTGGAATATTTGCAGCAGGCACTCGATATGGGATTTACAGCAATTATGTATGATGGCTCAATACTTTCCTATGAAGAAAACCTGGAGAATACAAAAAAAGCAGTTGCCATGGCAGCAAAGACAGGGGCTTCGGTAGAAGCAGAGCTTGGTTCCATGGGAAGAAGAGAGTCCGGTGCCGGGGATGACAGTGGTGAGAACGATGATACTAAGATCTATACAGACCCACATCAGGCGAAAATATTTGTAGAAGAGACGGGAATTGATGCCCTTGCCTGTTCTTTTGGTACAACACATGGAATATACCTGACACAGCCGAAGTTGGATTTTGAAGTTGTGAAGAATGTGAGAAGTCTTACAGGCGACATTCCGGTTGTCATGCATGGCGGCTCCGGTGTGAGCAAAGAAGATTATTTCAAAGCAATCCATGCGGGGGTAAGAAAGGTAAATTATTTTACATATATGGATAAATCCGGCGGAAATGCGGTGGCAGAATATGTAAATAGTGTAAAAGAAGGAGAACCAATGTTTTTCTCTTCTGCGTCCATGGCGGCAAGGGATGCAATGAAAGAAAATGTAAAAGCAGCAATGAAAATGTTTGCACTATTAGATTAAGAAAAAAAGGAGAAGCGAAAATGAGTAAAAAGATGAGATTTGCACTGGCATTTTGTAACCGTGGATTTATGCCGGGAGAACTGATTTACGGAGCAAGAGAAGATATGATCAAGGCTGTGACAGATGCGGGGTATGATTACATTGCCATGGATGCGGAACTGACCAGATTTGGTGGGATTGAGACAAGGGATGAAGGACGCCTCTATGCTCAATGGTTAAAAGAACATGAAGGAGAGTACGATGGCGTTATTTTCTCCATGCCAATCTTTGCAGATGAAAACGGTGCCATTACAGCACTTCAGGATGCAGGAGTACCAATCTTGATGCAGGCATATCCGGATGAGATTGGCAAGATGGATTTTGCACACCGTAGAGACGCATTCTGCGGAAAATTCTCAGTTACAGATGTGTTTACCCAGTATCACGTACCATTCACTGTATTGAAACCGCATGTAGTTCATC
>JAXFTO010000096.1:0-29573 GCA_034176745.1 Bariatricus sp.
CAACCTGATCATGCAGAACAGTTATGTTGTCATTCTTGCAACCGGTATGCTGCTTTGCGTATTAACTGGTAACGTTGACCTTGGTGTTGGTTCTTATGTAGCGCTTTGTGGTGCGATCGCAGCGAAACTGGTAGTTGAAAACGGTATGAGTATTCCGATTGCATTCCTTATTACAATTCTTGTAGGAACTGCATTTGGTGCTTTCAACGGATTCTTCATCGCATACCTTGACATCCCGCCATTCGTAGTAACACTGGCTGGTATGCTTATCGGACGTGGTCTTACATATACACTTCTGGAATCAAAGACAGTTGGTCCTCTTCCGGATGCATATGTTAAAGTTGGTGCTGGTTTCTTTGTAACAAATAAGATTCAGATGGGTAATGGAACTCTCGATATTGTATGTATCATTGTGGCAATCATTGCAACAGCACTGATTATTGTCTCTGAATTGAAATCAATCCAGACAAGAAAGAAATATGGTCTGGCAATTGTAACTCCTTGGCAGACAATCGTAAAAATTGCTGTTATTGTTGCAATCGTATGGTTCTTCTTCTATAAACTTGCAAGATACAATGGTATTCCGATTGTACTTATTATCATGGGTGTTATCGTTGGAATCTATCATTTCATCACAAGTAAGACAGTACCTGGACGTCAAATCTACGCATTAGGTGGTAATGCTAAGGCAGCAAGACTTTCCGGTATCGACACCAGAAAAGTATTCTTCTGGGTATACACAAACATGGGATTCCTTTCAGCTATCGCAGGTATCGTATTATCAGCGCGTAACGCATCTGCTACACCGAAAGCAGGTGATGGATTCGAACTTGATGCTATCGCTTCTTGCTACATCGGTGGTGCAGCAGCAGCTGGTGGTATCGGTACAGTAATCGGAGCAGTAGTCGGAGCTTTCGTTATGGGTGTTCTGAACAATGGTATGTTCCTGATCGGACTTTCTACAGACCTTCAGAAAGTAGTTAAAGGTCTCGTACTTCTTGGAGCCGTAACATTTGATATTGTTTCTAATAAGAAGAAAAAATAATTGAGGTGAATATAGGGCGAAGCTTTATCAGGCTTCGCCCTGACACAAAGGGAGGCAGATAACGATGGATGAGTTACTTGCCAAATATGAAGAGATTTTAAAATGGTTGAAAACGCGTTTAGAAAAAGGAGAACTGAAACCTGGGGACAGAGTGGAATCGGAGCATCAGCTTTGTGCTCATTTTCGAGTGAGCCGTCAGACAGTTCGCCATGCGATCTCACTTCTGGAAAATGAGGGGATCGTAGAGAGACGAAGAGGTAGTGGAACCTATATTAAAGCCACAGTGAATGTACAGGAAAAAGAAGAAAAGAATATGCAGGTTGCCGTAATGACGACTTATGTGCAGGAATATATTTTTTCTTCAATTATACAGGAAGTAGAAAATGAACTATCCCGGGCGGGATATGGTATGCAGATTTCTTTTACGAACAATGCAGTCGAAAAAGAAAGGTTTGTTTTGAAAAATATTTTGGAAAAGAATATGGTAGATGGGTTGATTGCTGAGACAACTAAAAGCGGTCTGCCAAATCCAAATTTAGATATATACAAGAAAATTATGAAGAAAGGCATCCCGGTGCTTTTTATTAACAGTTATTATCCGGGACTTGATATCCCTCATGTGTCGTTGAATGATAAATTGACGGGGAAAATGGTGACGAATCATCTTTTAAGGTGTGGTCATAGAAATATCGGTGCAATATTTAAAGCGGATGACGGTCAGGGTCATCAAAGGTACGCAGGGTATGTTGAAGCTTTGATGGAAGCTGATATTAAAATAAAAGGAATGCAGGTAATCTGGATTGATACAGAAGAAGTAAGACATATGAAAGAAGATGCAAGCTGGATTTTAAGAAGGCTTCAGGGATGTACCGCATGTGTATGTTACAATGATGAGGTTGCATCAAAACTGGTGGCGATTTGTCTGGAGCAGGGAATGAGGGTGCCGGAAGATCTGTCAATTATCGGAATTGATGATTCTGATCTGGCAAATTACTGTGAAGTGCCGCTTACATCAGCAAGGAATCCTGTAAGGGATCTGGGGAGGATAGCAGCACTTGAGATGCTGGAAATGATGAAAGGAATGCCGGTACCGAAAGTGACGGAATTGGATCCTGAGATCGTTAATCGTAATTCAGTGTGTCTTAGAGATACAATATAATTTTTCAAAATGCAATAGAAAGACGCAGTTCTTTCAAATATAAAGAAAGGGAAAGGTGTAAAAGCTATGAGTGATGTAAAGAATGCCATTTTAAATGGGAAAACCTCATTAGGAATTGAATTTGGGTCAACCCGTATTAAGGCAGTTCTGGTAGGGGAGGATAATGCACCAATTGCTTCCGGAAGCCATGAATGGGAGAACAGATATGTAGACGGTATCTGGACTTATACGTTGGATGATATCTGGACAGGACTTCAGGACTGTTACAAGAATCTGACTGAAGATGTGGATGCCAAGTATGGTGTGAAGATTGAAAGTGTCGGAGCAATCGGATTCAGTGCAATGATGCATGGATATATGGCATTTGACAAAGAGGGAGAACTTCTGGTGCCATTCCGTACATGGAGAAACACGATTACCGGACCTGCATCTGAAGAGCTGACGAAATTGTTTGATTTCCATATTCCGCAAAGATGGAGTATTGCACATTTATATCAGGCAATCTTAAATGGAGAAGAGCATGTAAAAGATGTGACATTCTTCACCACACTGGCTGGATATATTCACTGGAAACTGACAGGAGAGAAAGTTCTTGGAGTTGGCGAAGCTTCCGGTATGTTCCCAATCGATATTGCAACGAGAAACTGGAATGAAAAGATGATTGCAAAATTCGATGAACTTGTAGCTCCGAAGGGGTATCCGTGGAAATTGGAAGAAATCCTTCCGAAAGTACTTCTGGCAGGAGAACAGGCGGGTGTACTTACTGAGGCAGGTGCACGGCTTCTGGATCCTACAGGAACACTGAAAGCCGGAATTCCATTATGTCCTCCTGAAGGAGATGCCGGAACAGGTATGGTTGCAACGAACAGCGTCAAAGTTCGTACCGGAAATGTGTCAGCCGGAACCAGTGTATTTGGAATGGTAGTTCTTGAGAAAGAACTTCAGAAAGTTCATGATGAAATCGATCTTGTAACGACTCCGGCAGGTGATCTTGTTGCGATGGTTCATTGTAATAACTGTACCTCAGATCTGAACGCCTGGGTAGGTATTTTCAAAGAATTCGCAGAAGCGTTTGGCATCGAAGTAGATATGAATAAGCTTTTCGGTACGCTCTATACCAAAGCACTGGAGGGCGATGCGGATTGTGGCGGACTTCTGGCTTACAATTATTTCTCAGGAGAACATATTACAGGATTTGAAGAAGGACGTCCGCTGTTCGTGAGAACGCCTGACAGCAAGTTCAATCTTGCGAACTTTATGAGAGTAAACCTGTTTGCTTCTCTTGGAGTTTTGAAAACAGGTATGGATATTCTTCTGAAAGAAGAAGGCGTAAAACTGGATGAAATCCTTGGACATGGCGGATTATTTAAGACAAAAGGAGTAGGACAGGGAATTCTGGCAGCAGCTCTTGATACTCCGGTTTCTGTAATGGAAACAGCAGGTGAAGGCGGGGCATGGGGAATTGCACTTCTCGCATCATATATGATCCACAAGGCAGAAGAAGAATCTCTGGATGAATATTTGGCAGGAAAAGTATTCGCAGGTCAGGCAGGAAGCCGTATGAAACCGGATCCGAAAGATGTTGAGGGATTTGATACATTCAGCAAGAGATATCTGGAAGGACTTTCAATTGAAAGAGCTGCCGTTGATTCTTTGAAATAGTGAAAAATTGTCTGGTGTCACCTAATCTGATATCGGACAGAAAAATAAAAGAAATGAGAGGAGCAAAACCGTGTTAGAACAACTGAAAAAGGAAGTATATGAAGCAAATATGCTGCTTCCGAAATATGGACTCGTTACTTTTACATGGGGAAATGTCAGCGGAATTGACAGAGAGAGCGGTTTGTTTGTAATCAAACCAAGCGGCGTAGAATACGACAAGCTGGCTCCGGAAGATATGGTGGTAATGGACCTTGAAGGAAACAAAGTAGAAGGTCGTTATAACCCATCCTCAGACACAGCTACTCATCTGGAGCTTTATAAAGCGTTCCCGGATATGGGCGGTATCGTGCATACACATTCTCCTTGGGCAACAAGCTGGGCTCAGGCAGGCAGAGGGATTCCGTGCTATGGAACAACTCATGCAGATTATATGTACGGTGAAATTCCTTGTGTACGCAATCTTACAAAAGAAGAGATTGATGAAGCATATGAGAAAAACACCGGTCGTTTGATCGTAGAACATTTTAAGGGTACAGAATATATGGCAATGCCTGCAGTTCTGTGCAAGAACCATGGACCATTTTCATGGGGAAAAAATGCTCATGACGCAGTACATAATGCGGTAGTGTTAGAAGAAGTTGCCAAGATGGCAGCTCGCTGTGAGATGATTAATCCAGACGTAAAACCGGCACCGCAGGAATTACAGGATAAGCATTATTACAGAAAGCATGGCGCAAACGCTTATTACGGACAAAATTAATTCACTTTAAAAATATAAGAGAAAAGGAGATTAAAATTATGTTAGCATGCAAAGATTACAAGTTCTGGTTTTGTACAGGTTCTCAGGATTTATACGGAGATGAATGTCTTGCACATGTAGCAGAGCATTCACAGATTATTGTTAAGGCTTTAAATGAATCAGGAATTCTTCCATATGAAATCGTATGGAAGCCGACCTTAATTACAAACGAAGTAATCAGAAAGACATTTAATGAAGCAAATACAGATGAAAACTGTGCAGGTGTTATTACCTGGTGCCATACATTCTCACCGGCAAAATCATGGATTTTAGGTCTGAAAGAACTTAGAAAGCCATTACTTCATCTTCATACACAGTTCAACCGTGAAATTCCATACGACACCATTGATATGGATTTCATGAACGAGAACCAGGCAGCCCACGGAGATCGTGAATTTGGCCACATTTTCACACGTCTTAACAAGAATCGCAAAGTAATTATGGGATACTGGGAAGACAAAGAAACACAGGAAAGAATCGCTTCCTGGATGAGAACGGCAATCGGTGTTATCGAAAGCAGCCATGTACGTGTAATGCGCATTGCAGATAACATGAGAAACGTAGCAGTTACCGAAGGTGATAAAGTAGAAGCTCAGATTAAGTTTGGCTGGGAAATCGATGCTTATCCGGTGAATGAGATTGCAGATGCCGTGAAAGATGTTGCTCAGGGTGATATCGATGCATTAGTAGAAGAATACTATGACAAATATGAAATCCTTCTTGAAGGAAGAGATGAAGCTGAATTTAGAAAACATGTGGCTGTTCAGGCACAGATTGAAGTTGGATTCGAGAGATTCCTTGAAGAAAAGAACTATCAGGCAATCGTTACACACTTTGGTGATCTTGGATCACTTCAGCAGTTACCGGGACTTGCTATCCAGAGACTTATGGAAAAAGGTTATGGATTCGGAGCAGAAGGTGACTGGAAGACAGCAGCGATGGTTCGTATCATGAAGATCATGACGCAGGGCATGAAAGATGCAAAAGGAACTTCTTTCATGGAGGATTACACATACAATCTTGTTCCGGGTAAAGAAGGAATCCTTCAGGCTCACATGTTGGAAGTTTGCCCGACTATTTCAGATGGTCCGATCAGCATTAAGTGCCAGCCACTTTCAATGGGCAATAGAGAAGATCCGGCACGTCTTGTATTTACCTCTAAGACAGGACCGGCTGTTGCAACGTCACTTGTTGATCTTGGCGACAGATTCCGTCTTATCATCAACGATGTAGAGTGTAAGAAAGTAGAAAAACCGATGCCGAAGCTCCCGGTTGCAACTGCATTCTGGACACCACAGCCGAACCTTAAGACAGGTGCAGAGGCTTGGATCCTTGCAGGTGGTGCTCATCATACAGCATTCTCTTATGACCTTACTGCTGAGCAGATGGGTGACTGGGCAGAAGCAATGGGTATTGAAGCTGTATATATTGATAAAGATACCACAATCAGAAACTTCAAGAACGAGTTAATGTGGAATGCAGCAGCATTTAGAAAATAATCGTCATTTTGGCTATCAGCTCCAAAAAGGGGGATGCCGCATTTTAGCGGTCATCCCCCTTTTTAGGAAATTAATCTCTTTTGTAGTCTTACAGTTGTACTGTTAAAAGAAGACATTTCCGCCAACCAAAACACCGGTATGTCCTGTGTATGCGGCGCGGAAAGAATAACAATCCCGAACGGCAGCGAGCCTTGCACCGCCAAGAGCGTCCTGAGCGGCCTGGTAACAAAGAGAGGCAGGACCGTTATTTAAAACACGGTTCAAAGATCCGTTCCATGTCGGAGAAAACTGACCGCTCTGATAGATGACATCATACAGCGTATTTGGGTAACGGTTGCTTTCTACACGATTCATTACTACGGTTGCTACTGCAAGTAAAGCGTCATAGTCGGAAGTACCGGCTTCGCACTGCAACAAGGCAGCAAATAGAACCAGGTCATTCGTTTCTGCAGGAGTTGAAGGAACTATAAGTGTTACGTTGCCTCCTCCGGACGATGGTTTCTGTGCCTGTTGTTGAGCTTCTTGCTGTTTTTTAAGTGCTTCCTGGGCAGCTGCTTCGGCCTGTTTTGCTTTTTCCAAAGCAGCGGCTGAAGCGTTCAGCTCACCTGAAGTGGATTGAATCGCCGCATTTAGTGAAGCCTGCTGGGCGTCGAGCTCGTCCTTCATCTTCTGGAGACTTTCCTGTTCTTCTTTTAACGCAGCTTCTTTTTCTTTAACATTCTGTTGTACTTCTTGTAATTCTTCGAGTTTGCTGCGGTCATATTCGGTGACGTTTCGCACGAACTCTGTGTTGTTCAAAAATTCCCCCATGCTTTTTGAAGAGAAAATTATTTCCAGAAGAGAGGTATTCCCTGCTTCGTACATATATTTGATTCTCTTCTTCATCGCATCATACTGCATCTCCTCGTTCACGCGGGCTGCCGCAAGGTCAAGCTCCGCTTTTCTTACAGATGCGTCAGTATCCTCAATTTTTGATGCAAGTTCTGAAATGTCCTGACTTAATGAATCCAGATTCCGGTTCAAAGTATCTAACTTATTCTCCAGATCGGAAGTCTGCTTCTCAAGACTGTCTACAGAATCTGCGGCGTAAGTTACTGCGTTAGTGGACCAGACAGTAAGGGCACAGACAAGAGCGATGCACGTTCTTGACAATGCTTTTAACTTCTTTTTCATAGCATATTTCCTTTCGTCAAAAATGAGTCTATAATATTATACTACAAATTGCTTTATTTAGCAAACTTTGTTATACTATGATGTGAAAGAGACAAGGATTTAGAGAGCACAAAGTGCGGAAAAATCCGTGTATCATAGGGGCGAAATACCTTTTGACCCCTACATCATGTGAAGCAAATGTGGAAGTAATAAGAATGTAAGGAATCAGATAAGATGAGCAAAGTAAAAATGATAGGTCTGGATCTGGACGGGACGCTTCTTAATAGTAGGAAAGAACTGACGAAATATACGAAAAATGTTCTTACCCGAGCGATAGAAGCCGGAGTTACCGTACTTGTGGCGACCGGAAGACCGGTGACGGGAATACCGGAAGAACTGAGAAACTTTCCGGGGATGCGATATGCGGTGACTGCGAACGGAGGAAGAATCTTAGACCTTCAGGAAGATAAGATTCTGTATGAAGGTCTTGTCCCATATGAAGAGGCTGTTCATATTGTAGAGATTTTTGAAGAGTATGACACGCTTCGAGAGATTTATTTTGATGGCCGGGGATATGCCGAGGCAGATGAGATGGAGAGAATCGAGAAATATATCCCGGATAAGCCGATGGCTGATTATATTCGAAGTACAAGACAGGTGATTCCTGATCTCTGGGAAAAGATTCGGGAAATGGACGGACACGGTATGGACAAAGTCCATGGGATTTTCGCAGATATGGAGGAGATGAGAGAAGCAGCGGACAGAATTTCAAAGTGTACCGGACATTTGGCTGTGAGCAGTTCACTCGGAAGAAATCTAGAGATCAATGCCCAGGGGGTGAATAAAGGAGCAGGTCTTCTAAGACTTGGCGAGATGCTTGGCATCTTACAAGAAGAGATCATGGTATGCGGAGACGGGAGTAATGATCTGGAAATGATCCGTATGGCAGGAGTAGGCGTTGCGATGGCAAATGCTGCAGATGAAGTGAAAAAGGCGGCAGATTATATCACGGAATCGAATGAAGAAGACGGTGTCGCTAAGGCAATTGAAAAAATCGTCTTTGATAGGGGTATACCATAGGATGTTTTTCATAGAATAAACTAAATACAAAAAGAGAAAAGAGGAGAAGAAATGCTGAATATTTTAATTGCAATTATTCTTGGTATTGTGGAAGGAATTACGGAATGGCTTCCGATCAGCAGTACCGGTCATATGATTCTTGTAGAAGAATTTCTTCATATGACAGTGTCAGAGAGCTTTATGGAAATGTTCCGGGTGGTCATTCAGCTCGGAGCAATCATGGCGGTAGTGGTTTTGTATTTCCATAAGCTGAATCCGTTTTCAAAACGTAAGACAGCAAAGCAGAAACAGAACACATTAAATCTGTGGTCAAAGATCATTGTCGCATGTATTCCGGCGGCAATCATTGGATTCCTGTTTGATGACGTACTTGACAAATATTTGTATAATTATGTAGTGGTTGCACTTATGCTGATTATCTACGGTATTGCATTTATCTTTATCGAGAAAAGAAATGTACATATGCAGCCGAGGATTACCAAACTTACAGAACTGCCGTATACAGTAGCACTCTATATAGGATTGTTCCAGGTACTTGCATTGATTCCGGGTACATCACGTTCAGGATCAACGATTTTAGGAGGACTGATTCTCGGCACTTCCAGATATGTTGCAACTGAGTTTACCTTCTATCTGGCAATCCCGGTAATGTTTGGGGCGAGCGCGCTAAAGATGATTAAATTTGGCTTCAATTATACCGTGATGGAAGTAGTGATCCTGCTTGTAGGATGCTTGGTTGCGTTCTTTGTATCTGTGTTTGCAATCAAATTCCTGATGTCTTATATTAAAAAGAATGACTTTAAAGTGTTCGGATATTATAGAATTGCACTTGGAGTCCTGGTACTTCTCTACTTCATTATCTGGGGATAATGTATGTTGAAAGGGGAAAAAATACATATTAAATAGAATAAAAGTGGCTATTTATGCATTTTATTGTATAAATAGCCACTTTACTTTTTGAAAAAACGTGATACAATATATAAAATATGAAGAAGTATATAAATGGAGGAAGAGATTATGAAAATGAAGAAATTAGTCAGTTTTGCACTCGTTCTTACCTGTGCGCTTACAATGACAGCTTGCGGATCTAAGAAAGAAAGCGGCAGTGATGATCAGGCAGAAGAGACACAGACTCTGATTATGGCAACAAATGCAGAATTCCCGCCTTATGAATATTATGAAGGTGATGATATTGTGGGAATCGATGCTGAATTTGCAGCAGCAATTGCAGACAAACTTGGAATGGAACTTCAGATCGAAGACATGGCATTTGATTCTATCCTTTCAGCAGTACAGAGCGGAAAGGCCGATCTCGGTGTGGCAGGTATCACTGTAGATGACACAAGAAAGAAACAGGTTGATTTTACAGATACGTATTATACAGGACGTCAGGTAATCATCGTAAAAGAAGGAAGTACGATTACATCTCCGGATGCTCTTGGCGGTGACAATATTAAGATCGGTGTTCAGCAGGGAACAACCGGTGATATTTACGCAACAGATGACTACGGTGATGACAAGATTGAACGTTATAACAAGGGTATGGAAGCTGTACAGGCTCTGGCACAGGGAAAGATTGATGCGGTTATTATTGATGACCAGCCGGCTAAGACATTTACAGAGCAGGTAGAAGGACTTCAGATCCTGGAAACAGAGTATGTAGAAGAAGATTATGCTATGGCAGTAAAGAAAGGAAACGATGAACTCCTTGAAAAAGTTAATGCTGCAATTAAAGAGTTAAAAGAAGACGGAACCTTTGATGAAATCGTTTCAAAATACATCACTGATTAGTGATCAAAAGGATTGGCGGTAACCGTGATGGCAAATTTACAGGAACGTTTTTATACAAACTTTATAGAGGATAATAGATGGCATTACATCGCGGACGGACTAAAGGTTACATTACTTGTAACCTTCTGTGCCGTTATAATCGGTGTTGTTCTTGGATTTCTACTGGCAATCGTAAGATCGACTTATGATAAAACAGGAAAAATGAAGATTCTGAATGCAATCTGTCGGGCGTATATTACGGTGATTCGTGGTACACCGGTAGTCGTACAGCTCTTGATCATCTACTTTGTTATTTTTGGAAGTGTAAGGAATATCAGTAAAGAACTGGTTGCAATCCTTGCATTCGGAATGAATTCCAGTGCGTACGTGGCGGAAATTTTTCGTTCAGGAATCATGTCTATCGATAATGGTCAGTTTGAAGCCGGACGAAGCCTGGGCTTTAATTACAGACAGACGATGATTTACATTATTATGCCGCAGGCATTTAAGAATGTATTGCCGGCACTTGGAAATGAATTTATTGTGCTTCTTAAAGAGACTTCGGTTTCCGGTTATATTGCTCTTCAGGATCTTACGAAGGGCGGAGATATCATTCGAAGCCGTACATTTGATGCTTTTATGCCGCTTATGGCAGTGGCGTTGATCTACCTTGTTATGGTAATGATCTTTACAAAGCTGGTAAGCATGCTGGAGAGGAGGCTGAGAAACAGTGATCACTAATGGTGAGGTATTAATTCGTGTGGAAGGCCTCTGCAAGAGATTTGGCGATTTTTATGCGTTAAAGGGAATCAATGAAGAGATTGAAAAGGGAGAGGTGGTCGTTATCGTTGGCCCTTCGGGATCAGGAAAATCTACCTTTCTCCGTTCTTTAAATTTGTTGGAAGTTCCGACAGAAGGTCATATTTATTTTGAAAATGTAGATATCACAGATAAAAATGTGGATATCGATAAACACCGTCAGAAGATGGGAATGGTATTCCAGCATTTTAATCTGTTTCCTCATAAGACGATTCTGGAAAATATTACGCTTGCTCCGATCAAGCTTCTGAAAAAGAGTAAAGAAGAGGCTGAGAAAAGAGCGATGGAGCTGTTAAAGCTCGTGAACCTTGAGGAAAAGGCCAATGCTTATCCGTCGCAGCTTTCCGGAGGACAGAAGCAGAGAATCGCCATTGTGCGTTCCCTTGCAATGGATCCGGATGTGATGCTCTTTGATGAACCGACATCGGCCCTTGACCCGGAAATGGTCGGGGAAGTTCTGGAACTGATGAAGCAGCTTGCAAGAGACGGAATGACGATGGTGGTCGTTACGCATGAAATGGGATTTGCGAAAGAAGTAGGTACCCGTGTTCTCTTCGTAGATGAAGGACAGGTAAAAGAACAGGGTGAGCCGAAAGAGTTCTTTGAGAATCCAAAAGATGAAAGACTGAAGGAATTCTTATCCAAGATACTTTAATAAATATGGAAATGAAAAACAGGGACTTGCGTGATGGAAGCGTGGGCCCCTGTTTTTCATGTAAAAGACATAGCATTTACTTTTAAAGTAAAGATTTTAATACCGGAAGTACAGAATCTATTACATGGTCTGCCTGCATGGCAACTTCTCTGGTTGCACTCTTCATGGCGTAGCTTACACCGGCTTGCTTTAACATTTCAAGATCATTCTGCTGGTCGCCAAAACAGATACATTCCTCTTTCTTGATATTGAATTTATCAAGCAGCTGGGCGAGGGCAGACCCTTTGTTGGCATTCGGCGCGATGAAATCAATCCAGTGTGCAGCGGAAGTGGCTACACGGATCTGGTCTCCTAGTCTATCACGGAAGAACGGATCCAGATTCTTCGTTCCGTTGAAATCGCATATGGCGGCTTTAAGTATAGTGCTCTGAACGGAATATAGATCCGGCACATAAGTGATATGATTATGCATCGTATTCAGCATATAATCGTTAAACTGATCATCTGTAGAATCGGTATAATAAGTTTCTTTCAAAGAAAGAATTACATGTCCGGTGTGATAAATTTCGCGATATTCCATCAGACTATCCAGAATATTCTTGATAACCGGAGCGGGAATCTCACCGGTGGAAAGGACTTCTTCTTTGTAAACGCACAGGGAACCATTTTCTGCAATATAAGGGATATCAAATCCCAGAGGTGAAAAAAGACGCCTGATATTGGCATATTGTCTTCCGCTTGCGGCAACGAAAATAATGCCTTTTTCGTGAAGCGCACGAATCGTATCAAGGATTTCCTGCGGAACATCCTGTTGATAGTTGCAAAGAAGAGTACCGTCAAGGTCACTTGCAATTAATTTTATCATAATATGTCTCCTTAAAATAACAAGAGGGATGCCTCTAGTATAGACATTCCCTCTGTTTGAGTCAATATTGGATTTTACTCGTCAAAAATACTTACGATTTCTCCGTCGAGAATACGGTTCGTATTTTTAACGGCGCAGAAATTACCGCACATACTGCAGGTATCTTCTTTTTCCGGTTTTGCTTCTGCTCTGTAGCGGCGGGCTTTTTCAGGATCCATGCTGAGATTAAACATTTCTTCCCAGTCAAGGCGTTTTCTTGCCTCACTCATCTTGTAATCCCAGTCGGCAGCGCCCGGTATTCCTTTTGCGATATCAGCTGCGTGAGCGGCAATCTTTGCTGCGATGATTCCTTCTTTTACATCGGCTGCATTCGGAAGACGAAGGTGCTCAGCCGGTGTTACGTAACAAAGAAAAGCAGCGCCGGCATAAGCTGCGATTGCGCCTCCGATGGCAGAAGTGATGTGGTCATATCCCGGAGCAACGTCTGTTACTAGAGGTCCTAGTACATAGAACGGTGCGCCATGGCAGAGAGTCTTCTGAATTTCCATATTGGCTGCGATCTGGTTCATCGGCATATGTCCCGGTCCTTCGATCATGACCTGAACATCCTTTTCCCATGCACGTTTGGTAAGTTCTCCAAGCGTGATGAGTTCTTCAATCTGTGCAGTATCGGTTGCGTCTGCGATACATCCCGGACGGCAGGCGTCTCCAAGACTCATTGTGATATCATATTCCTGACAGATTTCAAGAATTTCATCATAATGTTCATAGAACGGATTCTCTTTGCCGGTCATCTCCATCCATGCGAACATGATGGAACCGCCTCTGGAAACAATATTCATCAGTCGTTTATTCTGCTTGAAGCGGGCAGCAGTTGCTCGGTTCATACCGCAGTGGATGGTCATGAAGTCTACTCCGTCCTCTGCGTGCATACGCACGATATCAAGCCATTCTTCAGAAGTAATCTGGCCAAGTGGTTTATGGTAATAAACAACAGCATCATAAATAGGTACAGTACCGATCATGGCCGGACATTCTTCGGTAAGTTTGCGGCGGAAACTGCGGGTATCTCCGTAGGAACTGAGGTCCATGATTGCTTCAGCCCCCATCTCTACTGCAGAACGTACTTTTTCATATTCCATATCGACGTCCTTCCAGTCACGGGATACACCTAAGTTTACATTAATTTTTGTAGTCAGCTTTGCACCGACACCGCTCGGGCTTATGCTGGTATGTTTTTTGTTACAAGGAATGATAACTTCTCCTTTTGCGATAAGACTACGGAGTTCTTCCGCATCCATGTGTTCTTTCTTTGCAACAATTTCCATCTGTGGGGTGATGATGCCTTTGCGTGCGGCATTCATCTGTGTTGTGTAATTTGACATTTCGTTGTCCTCCTTCTTTTCAAAAAGAAAATGGCGCCGGAGGCGTCCGGCTCTAGTTACGTGAAACAGTAAAATTCCTGTCTCCTGCGGCAGAAGGTGGTGCCCCCAATCAGCCGCAGAGGGTGCCTTATAGAATAAAGCTTTTATAGAACAAAAAACTGCGATAACCAACAGGTATCGCAGTATTAATACAATCTGTTCCCTACGTTGGCATTATCCAAATCAGGTTATGGGTTAAAGCGAAACAGCTTACTCTCAGCCTGCTTATGCAAGCACCCCTTTGTTTACTTATTTATTTTAGCACTATGAATTGATGCAGTCAAGAGAAGGTGAACTTAAGAATCTTATTTTGCATATATTGATAAAGAAAAGATTTTGCGAGGGATTACTATGCCGTATTCGATTATGTTGGATGCCGGGCACGGCGGTGAAGAACCGGGGGCAGTTTACATGGGAAGACAGGAAAAGGACGATACGCTGAATCTGGTCTTTGCGATTGGAGAGATTTTACAAAATAACGGAATTGATGTAGAATATACAAGAACCACAGATATTTATGAGAACCCTTATCAAAAAGCAATGGAAGCAAACGAAGCGGGAGTGGATTATTTCGTATCAATTCATCGGAATTCCAGCCCGATACCGAATCAGTACATGGGAGTGGAAAGTCTGGTATACGATCTTTCCGGGATAAAATATGAGATGGCGGAAAATATCAATGCCCAGCTTGAGACTGTAGGATTTGTGAATCTGGGAGTGCACGCGCGCCCGAATCTTATCGTTCTTAAGAGAACGGAAATGCCGGCAGTTCTGGTTGAAGTGGGATTCATTAATTCAGATACGGATAATAAGCTTTTTGATGAAAATTTTAATGATATAGCAATGGCTATTGCAGATGGGATTCTGGAAACATTAGCTCCGAAAGCAAACGGACAAATGCAAAACAGAATAGAGTATCGCATCCAGGTGGGGGCTTTTCGCAACAGTGTTTATGCAGAACGTCTGCTGAGGGAGTTGACAGAACAGGACTTTCCGGCATATATTGATGATAAGGGACAATTTGACCGTGTCCAGGTGGGAAGATACCGGAGTCTGGATGAAGCGGTCGTTATGGAACACCGGCTTAAAATGGCGGGATATCCAACCGTGATCATAAGCATTGATGAAGATGAAAATAAAGTGTGATCTTAAACAGATGTAAAAAGAGAATATGAGGAACCGGAAGGAGAAGATTATGGCTGAAAAATTGCAGTTTCGTGAAAAACTTGCAGGAATCCTGCAGCTTTGCGAAAAGAATAAAAATGTAATAATAAAAGCAGAAGTGGAAGAATATTTTGCCGGAGATGATCTGACGCATGAACAGATGGAACTGGTTTTTGATTACCTGCTGTCGCAGAAAGTGATTGTCAAAGGGTATGTGAAGTCCGGAGGCAGCGTGACTGCTGCGTCCGGAAAGACAGGGACTTCTTCCTTGACTCGCGAGGAAGAACAATATCTGGAGGTCTATGAACGGGAACTGGAGATGATGAAAGAGGACGAGCCTTTTAAAGCTTTGCTTCCAAGAATTGTGGAACTGGCGAAAGAACTTCATCATCCGGAAGTATTTATCGGAGATCTGATCCAGGAAGGGAACATGGGAATGATGCTTGCATCCGAACAGATGGAAGATGAGAAAACGATGCTGCTTATGGCAAAAGAAAGCATGCAGGCACTTCTGGAATCCCAGACAGAGACGCATCTTCAGGATCGCAAAATGGTAGAAAAGGTGAACAATCTGGATGAACAGATCAAGAAACTGACGGAAGAGATGGGAAGAAAAGTCAGTGTGGATGAACTTGTAGAACTGATGGGAGTCAGCGAAGAAGAAATTGAAGATATTCTCCGACTTGCGGGAGAATAAAAAGGCAATCAAAAAAGGTCCGTTCAGGACCTTTTTACTTTAAGAATGATGTTCTATGTCTGAAGAGGAGGGAAGATAAAGATGAACTTTTTCAATACGATTCTTGTCCAGTTTATCTACAACCATTCGGATTCCGTCATCTGTTGTAATCTCATCGCCCTCCTCCGGAAGACGGTCCAGGCGTTCTATAATAAATCCGCCTACAGAATCATAATCTTCAGATTCAAGAGTAAGATCAAGACTGTCGTTTAAGTCATCCAGATTCGTAGAACCTTCCACGATGTATTCGAGTTCATTTAACGCAATGATGTTCTCTTCTTCATTTTCATCGTATTCGTCATGAATCTCACCGACAATCTCTTCGAGAATATCTTCTAATGTAATCAGGCCGGCAGTTTCACCATATTCGTCCAGAACAATGGCGATGTTAAAAGAGGCCTGGCGCATTTCCACAAGAAGTTCGGAAATGCTTTTATATTCATATGTGAAATATGCCTCACGAAGAATATCCCGGATATGGAATTCCTTCTTATTGTTATCAAATAGAAGTAAATCCTTCATGTTGATCGTTCCGACAACATTATCCTTAGATTCGGAGTATACAGGAAGTCTTGTAAACTTGTCCTCCCGGAACAGCTCGATCAGTTCTCCGTAAGTACTGTTGACATCAGCAAAAGTTACATTGACTCTGGGGACCATAACATCCTTTGCCTTTGCGTCTCCCAGATCAAACACATTGTAAATCATTTCTTTTTCTTCTGACTCGATCACACCGTCTTCGTGGCTCACATCTACGATGGTACGCAGTTCTGTTTCGGTCATTGTATCATTCTTTCCGTTTGGGTCAACCTTCAGCAGATATAAGACACCGTTGGATAAGATGTTGATGATGAAAATAACCGGAGTCATCACTTTAATAAAGATCCGTATGAACGGAGCATAGAGAAGTGAAAATTTTTCCGAATGGATGGTAGCCATCGTCTTAGGGGTGATCTCTCCAAAAATCAGGATAAATACGGTCAGAAGAGCACTTGCGAATGCGACAGCAGAACCGCCAAGGCTGTATGCCAGTGTTGTGGTCAAAGAAGCGGCTCCCAGATTGACAATATTGTTACCAATCAGGATTGCACTCAACATTTTGCTTGGGTTATCTGTTATCTCCAGAACGGTCAAAGCGCGTTTATTGCCTTCTTCTGACAGGGTGCGCATTCGTATCTTGTTTACAGTTGTAAGTGCTGTCTCTGCAGATGAAAAAAATCCGGACAGAATCAGCATGATAAATAGAATTATAATTTGCGTGACGTCACTCGAGTCCACAGTATAAATCAACTCCTTTATAAATTGGTATTTGTTATCCAATATACCGCATTTCGGGGCATTTTGCAAGAGTGCATTGAACTTGCAGGAAAATTAGTGTATGATAGTTAGTGCTAAAAATTAAGTAGAAAGGCAGGAGACTTATCGTGTCAAAAGAATTTGAAAATGAGTTATATGCTGTTATAGATAAAGATAGAATCTACACGGATGAGCCGATGAAGAACCACACGACATTCCGTATCGGAGGACCGGCAGATTATTTCGTAACCCCGAAGGATGAGAAGGAAATTGCAGCCGTTATCGAGATTTGTAAGAAGAGAGAAATCCCTTATTATATAGTAGGAAACGGAAGCAATCTTTTAGTAGGAGATAAGGGATACCGGGGAGTTGTAATCCAGATTTTTAAGACGATGAATCATATCCGGGTTTCGGAAAACGAAATTTATGCTGCAGCAGGAAGTTCGCTTGCGCAGATTGCATCTGCGGCACTTGCGGCAGAACTGACCGGATTTGAATTTGCGGCAGGAATTCCGGGGACGATTGGAGGAGCTGTTGTCATGAATGCCGGAGCTTATGGCGGAGAGATGAAAGATGTGCTTGCTTCAGTCCAGGTTCTTACAGAAGAAGGTGAACTAAAAACGCTCAGTCTGGAAGAATTGAAGCTGGGGTATCGTACCAGCATCATTCCGAAAAAGAATTACATTGTAATCGGAGCAAGGATTTTATTGAAACCGGGGAAAAAGGAAGAAATTAAAGCTCGGATGGATGAATTAAGAGAGATGAGGGTAAGTAAGCAGCCACTTGAATATCCAAGTGCCGGGAGTACATTTAAAAGACCGGAAGGATATTTTGCAGGGAAATTGATTCAGGATGCCGGTCTTAAGGGATTTTCAGTCGGAGGAGCGATGGTATCCGAGAAACACAGTGGATTTGTGATCAATACAGGGAATGCCACGGCATCAGATGTTAAAAAGCTGATAAGTGAAGTGGCAGCATGTGTAAAAGAACAGACCGGTGTAACACTGGAGCCGGAAGTTAAGCAGATGGGAGAATTTTAAAATGAGATTCGTTATTGTAACAGGTATGTCAGGGGCAGGGAAGAGCACAACATTAAAAATGATGGAGGACATGGGATATTTTTGCGTAGATAATATGCCGATTCCGTTAATGTCGAAACTGACAGAGCTGTTCATGGTGCCGAATGGGGAAATTAATAAAGTGGCGCTTGGACTTGATATCAGGAGTGGACAGAATCTGGATGAGCTTGAGAATATTTTGAATGAGATGGATCAGGCAAACATTCCGTATGAAGTACTGTTTCTTGAGGCGGGAGATGAAACACTGGTCAAAAGATACAAGGAGACGCGAAGAAATCATCCGCTTGCGGGAGATGGCAGAATCGAAAAAGGGATTGCGCTGGAACGGCAGAAGGTAAGCTTTTTGAAAAAGCGGGCAAGTTATATCCTGGATACCAGCCGTCTGTTGACCCGGGAATTGAAAGCGGAATTGAATAAGATTTTCCTTGAAAATAAGACGTTTAAAAATCTGTATATTACAGTTTTGTCGTTTGGATTTAAATTCGGAATACCAAATGATGCAGATTTAGTGTTTGATGTTCGCTTTTTACCGAATCCGTATTATATAGATGAACTCAGGCCTTTGAGCGGCAATGATAAACCGGTGCAGGATTATGTGATGAACAATACACTTTCCAATGAATTCCTGAACAAACTGGTGGATATGGTGCAATTTCTTGTTCCTAACTATGCGGCGGAAGGAAAGCATCAGCTTGTAATCGCAATCGGATGTACCGGCGGGAAACACAGATCAGTGACGATTGCAAATGCACTTTTTGATGCGCTTTCGGTTACGGAAGAAGACTACGGACTGAAAAAGGAACATCGTGATATCGAAAAAGATTCGATTGTGAAGGCAAAGTAGGTGGCAATATGTCGTTTTCAGGAAAGGTAAAAGAAGAACTTTCACGTCAGATCGGAAACGTCAGACATTGTCAGATATCTGAGATGGCAGCGCTCATCAGTATCTGTGGAGGCGTTATGATCGACGAAAAAGGCAGATATTCACTAAAAATTCATACAGAAAACCTGTCAGTTGCAAGAAAATGCTTTACTTTATTGGCGAAAACATTTAATATAAGAACTGATATCGCAATTCGCACGAACCGAATAAAGGGAAATGTGTCCTATTTTATCATAGTCAGGGATCATGAAGACGCACTTTGGATCCTGCAGGCTGCGAAACTGATTGACCAGCATGGAGACATCGCGGAAGAACTTTCTCTGGTGCGCAACATCGTTATTCAGGAAACTTGCTGTAAACGAGCATTTTTGCGTGGTGCGTTCATGGCATCCGGTTCGATGAGTGATCCTGAAAAATCGTATCATTTTGAAATCGTATGTGCTACGATGGCAAAGGCAGAGCAGATCCAGAGAATCATGCAGTGCTTTGATCTTGACGGTAAGATTGTAATGCGAAAGAAATCTTATGTCGTTTACTTAAAAGAAGGTTCTCAGATTGCGGATGTGCTGAATGTGATGGAAGCGCATATGGCACTTATGGAATTTGAAAATGTGCGCATTTTAAAGGATATGAGAAACACAGTGAACCGTAAAGTAAACTGTGAGACTGCGAATATCAATAAAACGGTTTCCGCTGCTGTGAAGCAGATTGAGGATATCAGATACATAGAGGAAACAAAGGGACTGGAGAAGTTGCCGGAAGGATTGAAGGACATGGCCCTTACGAGACTTACATATCCGGAGGCATCTTTGAAGGAACTGGGAAGTCTGTTGAATCCGCCTGTTGGAAAGTCAGGTGTGAATCACAGACTTAGAAAGTTAAGCGAAATGGCAGAAGAGTTAAGGGCAAAGCAAGGAGGAGCATTATGATTAAAAAACCGATAACGATTCAATTGTCAGAAGGATTGGATGCAAGACCGATCGCGCTTCTTGTACAGGAGGCAAGTCAGTATTCAAGCACAGTTTACATAGAAGTGGCTGACAAACAGATCAATGCAAAGAGCATTATGGGTATGATGAGTTTACGGTTGACCCCAGGCGAAGAGATTACGGTTGTAACAAATGGGGATGATGAAGAAGCGGCAGCTAAGGGCATCGAGACATTTTTTATCAATGTAAAGAATAAATAAGTAATCGTAAAAAGGCATGGTAGATCATGCCTTTTTTTACACTGTTGTTTTGGAGGGATCGGTATGAAAAGAGCGTTGTTTATATATAATCCGAATGCGGGAAAAGAGCTTTTGAAACCAAAACTTTCGGATATTATTGATATTATGGTCAAAGCAGGATATGAAGTTGTTGTCTATCCTACACAGAGTTATAAAGATGCATATAAGAAGGTGACTTCTTTTGCGGAAGAGTATGACCGGGTAATCTGCAGCGGGGGAGACGGAACCCTCGATGAAGTGGTGACGGGAATGATGCAGAGGGAGCATAAGATTCCGATCGGTTATATTCCGACGGGAACAACGAATGATTTTGCAAACAGCCTTCATATTCCAAAGGATCTTCTGCAGGCGACGGATACTGCTGTATCCGGAGCAGAATTTGCCTGTGATATCGGAAGGTTTAATGAAGATGTGTTTGTCTACATTGCGGCGTTCGGACTTTTTACGGATGTATCTTATCAGACGAAGCAGCAGATGAAGAATATCCTTGGGCATCTTGCGTATGTGCTTGAAGGGATGACCCGCCTTTTCGACATCCCGTCTTACAGGATTAAAGTATCCCATGACGGAGAAGAATTTGAGGATGAATTTATTTTCGGTATGGTGACAAATTCCCGCTCAGTCGGAGGATTCCGTAACATGATCGGAAAGAATGTTGCATTTGATGACGGAGAATTTGAAGTGACTCTGATCAAAACACCGAAGAACCCGATCGCGCTTCAGGAAATTATAGCAGCACTTTTGATCAGCCAGATCGATACACAATACATGTATTCTTTCCGTACAAAAGAAATACACTTTGAATCTGTTACGGAAATTCCGTGGACGCTGGATGGAGAATTCGGCGGAGAGCATGACGAGGTGGATATCTATAACTGCCGTAAAAGTCTTACAATAGTAGTGCCTCCGAAGAGCATTGCAGACCTATCCATAGACGGAAAAAAGAAAAAATCTCCAAAAAATTAAAAAAACACTTGTATATTTATGGGAAATGAGATACAATAAGCGAGTGAGATAATTTAACTGGCCCCCTGGTCAAGCGGTCAAGACGCGACCCTCTCACGGTCGAATCAGGGGTTCGATTCCCCTGGGGGTCAGCCTTTTTAATGCCATCAGAGAAGTGGAGGAATGAAGATGTTAGTATCAGCAAAGGAAATGCTTCAGAAAGCAAAAGCTGGACACTATGCAGTAGGACAGTTTAATATTAATAATCTTGAGTGGACAAAGGCAATTTTAACTGCAGCAGAGGAAACAAAATCACCAGTTATTCTTGGTGTATCTGAAGGTGCTGGAAAGTACATGACTGGATACAAGACAGTGGTTGGTATGGTTAATGGTATGCTGGAAGAGATGAATATCACAGTTCCGGTAGCACTTCATCTGGATCACGGTAGCTACGACGGATGTATGAAATGTATTGAAGCAGGCTTTTCATCTGTAATGTTTGACGGATCTCATTATCCGATTGAAGAAAACGTAGCAAAGACAAAAGAACTGGTTGCTATTTGCGCAGAGAAAGGATTATCTCTTGAAGCAGAAGTAGGAGCTATTGGCGGAGAAGAAGACGGAGTTGTTGGCGCAGGAGAATGCGCAGATCCGAACGAATGTAAGATGGTTGCTGATCTTGGAGTGGATTTCCTTGCAGCAGGAATTGGTAACATTCATGGAAAATATCCAGATAACTGGCAGGGACTCAGCTTTGAAACTTTGGATGCAATCCAGCAGCTCACAGGAGACCTTCCGCTTGTACTTCACGGAGGAACAGGTATTCCGGATGATATGATTAAGAGAGCAATTGATCTGGGCGTATCTAAGATCAATGTTAATACAGAATGTCAGCTTGTATTTGCAGAAGCTACACGTAAATACATCGAAGCTGGAAAAGACCTGGAAGGAAAGGGATTCGATCCTCGTAAACTTTTAAAACCAGGCGCTGAAGCAATTGTTGCTAAAGTAAAAGAAAAAATGGAATTATTTGGCTCTGTTGGTAAAGCTGAATAATATTTTGAAGATGGACAAGGGTGTCCGATGAAAAACGATATTAAAGGAGTTTTGCTTAAGTGCAAGACTCCTTTTTGATAATATACGGCAGAGGGATAACTGCCTGAAACAAAAAAGAAAGAATCTGAGAGGGATATTTATGAGTAGTGTATTAAATGTGGCGGATATTTTTGGGGAAAATGTGTTCAATGATGCTGTAATGCAGGAACGCCTTCCCAAAAAGACGTATAAGGAACTGAAGAAAACGATTGAAGAAGGAAAAGAACTGGCAGCAACGACTGCAGATGTCATTGCGCATGAAATGAAGGAATGGGCGATCGAGAAGGGGGCAACCCATTATTCTCATTGGTTTCAACCTCTTACCGGAGCTACGGCGGAAAAACATGATTCATTTATTTCTGCGCCAAGATCCGATGGAAAGATTTTAATGGAATTTTCAGGAAAAGAGCTGATCAAAGGCGAACCGGATGCGTCTTCGTTTCCGTCAGGCGGCCTGCGCTCTACATTTGAAGCCAGAGGATATACGGCATGGGACTGCACTTCACCGGCTTTTTTGAAGAAGAATCCGGAGGGAACAGGAGCAATACTCTATATTCCGACAGCATTCTGCTCCTATACAGGAGAAGCGCTGGATCAGAAAACCCCGCTTCTTCGTTCGATGGAAGCAATCAATAAGCAGTCACTCAGGTTGTTAAGACTATTTGGAAATACTACATCGCAGAAAGTAACGCCTTCTGTTGGAATTGAACAGGAGTATTTCCTTGTTGATCGTGATAAGTATCTGAAAAGAAAAGACCTGGTATTTACGGGTCGTACATTATTCGGTGCTATGCCGCCGAAAGGGCAGGAACTGGATGACCATTATTTTGGCGCGATTCGTGAAAGAATTGCGGCATTCATGAAAGATGTGAATGAAGAACTTTGGAAAATGGGTGTTTCGGCAAAAACGCAGCATAATGAAGTGGCACCGGGTCAGCATGAACTGGCACCGATCTATGAACAGTGTAATGTGGCAGTAGACCATAATCAGCTTGTGATGGAGACTTTGAAACAGGTTGCATATCGTCATAATCTTCACTGCCTGCTTCATGAAAAACCGTTTGAAGGTGTGAATGGTTCCGGAAAACACAATAACTGGTCCCTTGTAACGGATGACGGAATCAATTTATTAGACCCTGGAAAGACACCGCATGAAAATATTCAGTTCCTTCTGGTACTTACCTGTATTCTGCGTGCGGTAGACCTCCATGCTGAGCTGTTGAGAGAATCTGCGTCTGACGTGGGAAATGATCATCGCCTTGGGGCAAATGAAGCTCCGCCGGCAATTATTTCGGCATATTTAGGCGAACAGCTTGAGGATGTTCTTACACAGCTTATAAGTACCGGTGAAGCAGCACATAGCTTAAAAGGAGGCAAGTTACACACTGGTGTAAGCACACTCCCGGATTTTGCGAAAGATGCAACTGACCGTAACAGAACGTCCCCATTTGCATTTACAGGGAATAAATTTGAATTCCGCATGGTGGGCTCCAGAGATTCCGTTGCGGCACCGAATGTTGTCTTAAATACGATTGTAGCAGAATCATTTTCGGATGCGTGCGATGCATTGGAAGCGGCAGATGACTTCCAGATGGCGGTACACAATCTGATCAAAGAGTATGCTTCTGAACATCAGAGAATCGTATTTAACGGAAACGGATATTCCGATGAATGGGTAAAAGAGGCCGAAAGACGTGGACTTCCGAATATTAAAACGATGGTGGAATCCATTGAGTATCTGACGACAGAAGACACAGTGAAGATGTTTGAAAAGTTTGATGTATTTACCTGCGCTGAGCTTGAGTCCCGTGCTGAGATTAAATACGAGACATACTCTAAGGCTGTGAATATAGAAGCACGTTCCATGATTGATATTGCAAGTAAACATATCATCCCGGCGGTCATTCATTATGTGACTTCCCTGGCCAATTCTATCAACCAGGTGAAACAGGCGAATCCGTCTGCGAATACGATGGTGCAGGATAAACTTTTGGTTCAGACATCAGAATTACTTGCAGACACACAGAACGCACTGGAAAAATTGATCTCTGTTACAGGCGAAGTGGCAATGAAAGAAATCGGCAAAGAACAGGCATTTTTCTTCATGCAGGAAGTGGTACCGGCCATGGAAGCACTCAGAACGCCGGTTGATAAGCTGGAGATGATTGTCGATAAGAGTATGTGGCCAATGCCTTCTTATGGTGATCTGCTGTTTGAAGTATAGAAAATATCTTGGTGGATATGTTGAAAAATAAAGAGGGATAAAGGGAAAAATGTGAAAAATATACAAAATAGAAAATTTGACTTGCATTTTCGAAAAAAAGAGTGTATCTTAAACGTATCTCAAAAACGCATATGATTAAGAAGCTGAACGAGGGTGTTCCGGTACTGACCGGAATGCCCTCGTTTTTTTTACTGCAGAAAGGAAGGTAGTTATGAGTAGTGAACTGTATAATGTAGCAGATATTTTTGGAGAAGATGTATTTAATGACACTGTCATGCAGGAGAGACTGCCGAAGAAAGTTTACAAAAAACTGAAAGAAACAATTGAAGAAGGAAAAGAACTGGATCTTGCGACAGCTGATGTAATCGCACATGAGATGAAAGAGTGGGCAATCGAAAAAGGTGCTACTCATTACACTCATTGGTTCCAGCCGCTTACAGGAGTAACAGCTGAGAAACACGATTCCTTCATTTCAGCTCCTCTGCCAAGTGGTAAAGTTCTGATGAGCTTTTCCGGAAAAGAACTGATCAAAGGTGAGCCGGATGCTTCCTCATTTCCGTCAGGAGGACTTCGTGCTACATTTGAAGCAAGAGGATATACAGCATGGGATTGTACTTCACCTGCATTCGTAAGAAAAGATGCTGCCGGAGCAATTCTTTGCATCCCAACTGCATTTTGCTCTTACACAGGAGAAGCACTTGATGAGAAGACACCGCTTCTCCGTTCTATGGAAGCAATCAATAAAGAAGCAATCAGACTTCTTCGTCTGTTTGGAAATACAACATCTAAGAAGGTAACTCCTTCTGTAGGACCTGAGCAGGAATACTTCCTTGTAGATGCCGAAAAGTTTATGCAGAGAAAAGACCTTATCTACACAGGACGTACTTTGTTTGGCGCAATGCCTCCGAAAGGCCAGGAACTTGATGATCACTACTTTGGAACAATCCGTCAGAGAATTGCAGCTTACATGAAGGACGTCAACGAAGAACTCTGGAAGCTCGGCGTTGCAGCTAAGACACAGCACAACGAAGTCGCACCGGCACAGCATGAGCTTGCACCAATTTATGCTGAAGCAAATATCGCAGTTGACCATAACCAGATTGTTATGAAAACTTTGAAAAAGGTTGCATGTGAGCATGGCATGAAATGTCTGCTTCATGAAAAGCCATTTGCAGGAGTAAACGGTTCCGGTAAACACAATAACTGGTCTATTACAACAGATGACGGAATCAACCTTCTTGAACCAGGAAAAACACCTCATGAAAACATTCAGTTCCTTCTGGTACTTGCATGTATTCTGAAGGCTGTAGATACACATGCTGATCTTCTCCGCGAATCTGCAGCAGATCCGGGAAATGACCACAGACTTGGAGCAAATGAAGCACCTCCGGCAATCATTTCCGTATTCCTTGGAGAACAGCTTGAAGATGTAGTTGAGCAGTTGATCAGTACAGGACAGGCAACACACAGCCTTGGTGAAAGCAAATTGATGACAGGTGTAGCAACCCTTCCGGATCTTACAAAAGATGCTACAGATCGTAACAGAACATCACCGTTTGCATTTACCGGAAACAAATTTGAATTCCGTATGGTAGGTTCCCGTGATTCCATCGCAGGACCGAACGTAGTGCTTAACACCATCGTTGCAGAAGCATTTTCAGATGCGTGTGATATTCTGGAAAAAGCAGATGATTTTGATGTGGCAGTACATGACCTGATTAAACAGTATCTGACAGATCATCAGAAAGTAATCTTTAATGGAAATGGATACTCAGACGCATGGGTAGAAGAAGCCGAAAGACGCGGACTTCCAAATATCAAATCCATGGTAGAAGCAATTCCTGCACTTACAACAGATAAGGCAGTAGAACTGTTTGGCAAGTTCCATGTATTTACAAAAGCTGAGTTGGAATCCCGTGCGGAAATTAAGTACGAGAACTATGCAAAAGCACTTAATATCGAAGCAAAGACTATGATCGATATCGCGTCAAAACAGATTGTTCCGGCAGTCGTAAAATACACAAAGACTCTGGCAGACACTGTAATCGCTGTAAAAGAAGCTGGCGCAGATGCATCTGTACAGGCTGAGTTGCTCGCAGAAGTAACGACTCTTCTTAATGAAACAAAGAAAGCGCTCAAAGCCCTTTCTGATATTACAGAAGAGGCAGCAGGCAAAGAAGAAGGAAAAGTTCAGTCTGAATTCTATCACTTCAGCGTTGTACCTGCAATGGAAGCACTCCGTAAACCGGTAGATGAACTTGAAATGATTGTTGACAAAGAAGTATGGCCGATGCCTTCTTACGGTGACCTTTTGTTTGAAGTTTAAAATACATAGGTTTCGAATTTTAGAAAAAGCACAGAAAAACATAATATAATTTTAAGACCTTAGACTTGGAATGTACGCAATTTTATGCTACGCTAAATCTAAGGTCTTATTTATATGGCAGAGAACAGAAACATTATAGCAGTTCGAAAATGCCGGGAATGACCGCCGGATGACATAAAGAGTGAACGGAGGAAATTGATGAACAGAGTAGAATTTCTGGAGAAATTGAGACAGGCGCTGGAGCAGAATGTATCAGCACAGGCAGTGCGTGAGAATGTAGAATATTATAATCAGTATATCAGCGATGAATTGAGAAAAGGCAGAAGTGAGCAGGATATTATGGGTGAACTTGGGGATCCGTGGGTGATCGCGAGGACCATTATTGATTCAGAAGAGGCGAAAAATGGCGGAGAATATATTTATGATTCTCCAAATGCATATGAAACAGCCGGAAGACGTGAACAGAGCTATGGGGAGTCTTCCGGACGGTCGAATCAGTATAAAGTATTTCGATTTGATACATGGTGGAAGAAATTGCTTCTTGCAATCTGTGTAGTAGGGATTATCTGTATTATATTTGCGATTATTTCGGGCTTTGTAAGTCTTGTTGCACCTATTTTAATTCCGGTGCTTATCATTGTATTTTTAATTAGGATGATACAAAATACAAAAAGGTAGAAAAGTAAAAGACCGATAGGGGAGCTATCGGTCTTTTGAGGGGAGTATAAATAATTAATAAGGGGTTGTAGAAAGCGCTCTTTCTACGAAATTCAGTATAATATAAATTGGTAAAAAAATCAAGTAAAAATTAAAAAATCCTTAAGGCTAGAATAAAATGTGGGTACGTGGAAATACTAGTGTCTGTACCAGATACAAGCGTAAGTACTTGTAACCGGAAAAGTAATTAAATCAGGCAGGAGGATTTTCAAATGGCAAAGAATTACAGTTCATCAGAAAATGGCACAAACAAAAACGCTTATTCATCTTATGGTAATGAGCAGAACAGGAATGCATCTAACAGAAATGCATCAGATCGAAATGCGTCGAATAAGAATGCCTATGACAAGAATGCATCCAATAAAAATACTTCTAACAAAAATGCATCAGATCGAAATGCATCGGACAGAAATTCATCCGGACAGAACCGGAATGCGGGAAGCGACTGCAATTATTAGTGGAAATAAGCAAATGAATGAAAATGCGGTATCTGCTTTGGCGGATACCGTATTTTTATGATTATGGGAGCAGTAATCCTGCATAGGGGATGTTTTACGGTTGACAAAACTATATTTGGAAAAGTAATATAGAATGTAAGAAAAATTGGAGGATACACATGGAAAAGATGGAGTTGATCGCACCTTGTCATTTTGGGCTGGAATCAGTTTTGAAAAGAGAGGTGCTGGATCTGGGGTACGAGATTTCTGCAGTTGAAGATGGAAGAGTAAGTTTCTGGGGAGACGCACAGGCAATCTGTGATGCGAATATTTTTCTTCGCACGGCAGAGAGAATTCTTTTAAAAGTAGGATCTTTTAAAGCGGAGACATTTGAAGAATTATTTGATAAAACAAAAGCATTACCATGGGAAAGATATATCCCGAAAAATGGTAAATTCTGGGTAACAAAGGCGGCGTCGGTAAAGAGTAAACTGTTCAGTCCTTCAGATATTCAGTCAATTATGAAAAAAGCAATGGTAGAACGTCTGAAGAACTATTATGGATTGGAATGGTTTCCGGAGGACGGAGCATCTTATCCGATCAGGGTGTTCCTTATGAAGGATATTGTGACGATAGGAATTGATACTTCCGGTGTATCCCTGCATAAGCGAGGGTACCGTCAGATGAAGGTGAAAGCGCCGATTACGGAGACACTTGCAGCAGCACTGATTATGCTTACTCCATGGAAAAGAGACAGAATTCTTGTGGATCCGTTCTGCGGAAGCGGAACATTTCCTATTGAAGCGGCTATGATGGCGGCGAATATGGCTCCGGGAATGAACCGTTCTTTCCTGGCAGAAGAATGGGAGAATCTGATTCCTAAAAAAGCCTGGTATGACGCGCTGGACGAAGCAAACGATCTGGTGGATACGAATATTGAAGTAGATATTCAAGGTTATGATATTGATGCTGAAGCGGTCAAGGCTGCAAGACAGAATGCAAAGGATGCCGGAGTGAATCATCTGATCCATTTCCAGGAGAGAGCGGTAAAAGATCTGCGCCATCCGAAAAAATATGGATTTATCATTACCAATCCTCCCTATGGAGAGCGATTGGAGGACAAGAAAGATCTGCCGGCACTCTATCGTGACTTCGGGGAGAGTTTTAAGCTTCTGGATTCGTGGTCGGCATATATGATTACCAGCTATGAGGACGCAGAACGGTATTTTGGACGCAAGGCAGATAAGAACAGGAAAATATATAATGGTATGCTGAAAACTTATTTTTATCAGTTCCTCGGGCCGAGACCGCCTAAGAGAGGTTAGCATAATATGATACAAGGGTCAAAAGGTCATGTTTTTCATGCTTGCATGAAAAACATGACTTTGGGACCCGCAAAAACATGAGAAAGTAGCCCAAATAGGGCGGATTTCGAATGTTTTTAGGATTTCGAGAGCACAAAGTGCGAAGAAATCCGTGTATCATAGGGGGCGAAATACCTTTTGACCCCTACA
>JAXFTO010000097.1:0-22833 GCA_034176745.1 Bariatricus sp.
AAACTATTGACTTATAGCGCACTCCAAGTATTATAATGCTCTCAGCGAAGTACTTCGGAGTGCTTTGTCATTCATTCTTAAGGAACGAATTTAAGAATTCAAGACAAGATGAATAAAAATGAATCCATCAGAGTCTTAAAGCAATTTTTACGGGACCACTCCTGATTTGGAGTTGAGGCCACACGGACAGCCGGGTCCACTGCCGATTGGCGGCTTGCCGCCTTATTGATTGAGTTAAAAGCTCAGTTTTATAAGTTGGTTACTTTATAACCGAAATGCGTATTTGCGCAAACTTGTGAAATGGTCAATAAGAGTAGTAAAAGTAGTTTTGCTATATAGACTCTGTTTTTGTATTTTTACCATAAATATTTAAACGCAAGTTGTGTAAATACAGCTTGCGTTTTTTATTTTGAGGTATGAGATGAATAGTGAAACTTTAGACCAGAACCGTGCCCCTATTTACGAGGCTCTTAAAACTTTCCGGGATATGCGTATTGTGCCTTTTGACGTACCGGGACACAAACATGGACGCGGAAATCCTGAACTCACCGAATTTCTTGGCAAAAGCTGTGTCAGTATTGACGTAAACAGCATGAAGCCTTTGGATAATCTGTGCCATCCAGTATCCGTTATACACGAAGCAGAACTTCTCGCTGCTGATGCTTTTGGTGCGACACACGCTTTTTTGATGGTCGGCGGCACCACAAGCTCCGTTCAAAGCATGGTACTGTCAACTTGTAAACGTGGCGACAAGATTATTCTTCCAAGAAATGTACATCGAAGTGTAATCAATGCACTGGTAATCTGCGGAGCCATCCCCGTGTACGTCAATCCCGAAGTAGACACAAGACTTGGAATTTCTCTCGGTATGCAAAAAGAACAGGTGGCAAAAGCCATTTCCGAACATCCGGATACGGTGGCAGTCCTCGTCAATAACCCCACTTATTATGGCATCTGCAGTGACTTAAGAACGATTGTGAAAATGGCTCATGATGCCGGTATGTACTGTCTTGCCGACGAAGCGCACGGGACCCACTTTTATTTTGGAGACAATATGCCTGTTTCAGCAATGGCCGCAGGTGCTGATATGGCTGCTGTATCAATGCATAAAAGCGGCGGCAGTCTGACACAGTCCAGCCTTCTTCTAACGGGAGAACGGGTCAATGCCGGACACGTCAGACAGATCATCAATCTTACGCAGACCACATCCGGAAGTTATCTTCTGATGTCAAGTCTTGATATCAGACGCCGTTATCAGAAGGATCCAAACGGACTTCTAAGCCAGGAATACATTGACCCTATGGTTATCACAAGCCCCCAGGAAGCATTCTATTCAAAGAAGAAAAGTCTTCCGATTATGGGAAGTGCCGGATATGTATGCAGCGAATTTGTCATGTGCTATCCGCCCGGTATTCCGATTCTCGCTCCCGGCGAACGCATCACCAAAGAGATTCTTGACTATATAGCATTTGCAAAAGCAAAAGGATGCTCCATGACCGGTCCCGAAGATCCTTCCATCGAACATCTGAACGTTTTAGCTTAAGGAGGATTCGAAAATGGAATTATGGTTCAGTGAATTTCACGCACCCGATGTAAAACACAGTATTCGGGTAAACAGACATTTATATTCAAAAAAAGTGACTACCAGCAGATCGACATTTTCGACACTCCTGAATTTGGAAAGGTTCTGGCTCTCGATGGAAATGTGATGTTAACCGAACGTGATGAATTTATTTACGATGAAATGATTACTCATGTCCCCATGTCGGTACATAAAAATGCAAAAAAGATCCTTGTAATCGGTGCCGGCGACGGAAGTGTTGTAAAAGAATTGACACGCTACGACCGCGTAGAGCAAATCGATCTTGTGGAAATGGATGGCGATGTAATTGAGGCCTGTCGTACCTATCTGCCGGAAAATGCCTGCCGTCTCGATGACGATAGGGTTCACATTTATTTTGATAATGCACTGAGATTTATCCGCCGATGCCAGAACGAATATGATCTGATCATTGTAGACTCAACAGATCCCTTCGGTCCATCGGAAGGTTATTTTACCCGTGAGTTTTATGGTATATGCTACAATGCGCTTCGCGATGACGGAATTATGGTAAACCAGCAAGGAAGTCCTTTTTACAGACATGATGCCGAAGCAATGACCAGGAGTCACAAACGCATTGTAAACACCTTTCCAATAAGCCGCGTCTATCAGGCACATATTCCGACTTATGCCGCCGGATACTGGCTGTTTGGATTTGCAAGCAAAAAATATCACCCAATCAATGATTTTGATGCTGACAGATGGAAAGCCCTGCACTTAAGTACCCGGTACTATACAACAAAGCTTCATGTAGGTTCCTTTTATTTGCCGGCTTATCTTGAAAAAATGTTAGAGGAGGTAGAATAAAATGGAAAGGAACTATGAAACCTTCATCGGATGCGATTCCAGTTACGAAGACGCCAAAGTCATTCTGTTTGGGGCTCCGTTTGATTCCACCACAAGTTTTCGTCCCGGTGCACGTTTCGGATCCTCTGCAATCCGTCACGAAAGTTTTGGCCTGGAAACCTTCAGCCCGTATCAGGACAAAGACTTAACGGACATCTCGGTCTGTGATTTGGGCGACCTGGAACTTTGTTTCGGTTCAGCCGCATCTGCACTTTCAGATATCGAAAACACAGTTGCACAAATTCTGGGCGACCAAAAATTTCCTCTTCTGATCGGAGGCGAACATCTGGTAACTCTTGGTGCCGTAAATGCAGCCATAAAGAAGTACCCGAAGATGCACATCATCCATTTTGACGCACATGCCGACCTTCGTGATGATTATCTGGGGGCAAAGCTAAGCCACGCTTGTGTCATGAGACGCTGTTATGATTTACTTGGTGATAATCGAATTCATCAGTTTTGTATCCGAAGCGGTGACCGCACAGAATTTGAATTTGCAAAAGGACATACAGATATGCACCGTTTTGATTTTGAAACGTTGCCCTCCCTTGTTTGCTCCTTAAGGAAGTCCAATATCCCTGTATATTTTACGATTGATCTGGACTGCCTCGATCCTTCGGTTTTCCCCGGAACAGGTACCCCGGAGGCCGGTGGAGTGAATTTTCCGGAGCTACTTGAAGCCATTCTTCAAGTCGCAACTACGAATGTTATCGGCGCAGATGTAAACGAACTTGCTCCAATGCTGGATACCAGCGGATGCTCAACCGCTACAGCCTGCAAAGTTCTGCGAGAATTGATTCTGGCGCTTTATGACAACATAAATATCAACAATCTAAAGGAGTTATCAAATGAGTAGAGTATTAATTATCGGATGCGGCGGAGTCGCAAATGTAGCCATCAGAAAATGCTGTCAGGTAAGCGAAGTTTTCAGCGAAATCTGTATCGCAAGCCGCACCAAATCCAAATGTGATGAGCTTGCCGATTCACTGAAAGGAAAAACAAAAACAGAAATTACAACCGCACAGGTAGATGCAGATAATGTAGATGCATTAGTCGAGCTTATCAAAGACTACAAACCTGATCTGGTCATGAACATTGCGCTTCCTTACCAGGATCTGACCATTATGGATGCCTGCCTTGCCTGCAATGTTAATTACATGGACACGGCAAACTATGAACCTGAAGATACCGATGATCCCGCATGGCGTGCCATTTACGAAAAGCGCTGCAAAGAAGCAGGATTTTCTGCGTATTTTGATTACAGCTGGCAGTGGGCATATCGGGAGAAATTTGAGAAAGCAGGTCTTACCGCTCTTCTTGGATGCGGTTTTGATCCCGGCGTATCCCAGGCTTACTGTGCGTATGCCAAAAAACATGAATTTGACACAATTGATACCATTGATATCCTCGATTGCAACGGTGGTGACCACGGTTATCCGTTTGCAACCAATTTCAATCCTGAGGTTAACCTTCGTGAAGTATCCGCTCCCGGAAGCTACTGGGGAGATGGCCACTGGATTGAAATTCCTCCGATGAGCCTCAAACGAGAATATGATTTTGACGGTGTGGGACAAAAAGACATGTATCTTCTACACCATGAAGAAATCGAATCTCTGGCATTTACCATCCCAGAGGTAAAAAGAATCCGTTTCTTCATGACTTTCGGACAGAGCTATCTTACCCATATGAAATGTCTGGAAAATGTTGGAATGCTTTCAACCACACCGGTAAATTTTGAAGGTCAGAATTATGCTGGCAATGTACATGACATTTCTTGCCGGAAAATGGAAGAAATTCACCCACATCATTCTTCTAAGCCCGATGATGATTCCCGGTGTCATCACTGTAATTTCCTTTATCCAGCTTTACGGAGAAAGCGGTATTCTGACAAAAGGTATTCAATATCTCTTTCATCTGGAACAGGTTCCGTTTCAGTTTCAGGGATTTGGTGCCATCGTTTTCGTTGTAACCTACACGCAATATGTTTATTTCTATTTGAATGTATATGTTGCTATGAAATATGTTGACAATTCCAGTATTGAAGCAGCCAGAAGCATGGGTGCATCATGGTTCCAAATTTTCAAGGATGTAATCTGGCCAGTCATTACTCCTGCAGTCCTTTCATCCGTAATTGTGACATTTGCTTCCGGTATCAGTTCCTTCTCTGCCCCAAACCTGATCGGAGGCAGTTTCAAAGTACTGAGTACCCAGATTGTAAAATCCAAAGCAAATAACCACATGGAAATGGCATCCGTGCAGGTTGTGGTTCTGTTTTTCATAAGCATGGTCGTCATGCTGACCATCCAGTACTACCAGAAACGTTTCGAAAACTATGCATCGGGCAGAAGCACCTCGATTAAGCCGCTTGAAGGAAAACATTCACTTTTATCCTTTGTAGGAAAGACCATTGTTCTCCTTCAGATTCTGCTGATCCTTCTGCCGATCATTACGATTGTATATCTCTCTTTTGTGCCAACCAGCTCTATCATGCAGGACATTTTCCCGCACACATTTACGCTGGAAAATTACCTGATGATTTTCCAAAAGACGAGAGTTTTAAAGCCACTTATTAACAGTTTAAAAATGTCAGCCATGGCAGTTGTCTGGGGAATTATCATTACCGTCCCCAGTGCATATATGATTGTAAAATACAAGGGAAAATTCCATACATTTCTTAAAGTACTGCTCATGCTTCCATGGACAATGCCTGCCAGTGTTGTAGCAATCAACCTGATCAATGCATTCAGCCAGAAAAGCATCTTTGCTTTTGGGAATGCCCTGATCGGAGGCTTTTACATTATTCCGATTGCCTACACGATCAATTCCATACCGCTGCTCCTCAATTCCAATGAGGTGGCGATTATGGGGCTGAATAAAAATCTGGAAGAAGCTTCAAAAAGCCTTGGTGCCAACATGGCTCATACATTTTTACGCGTAATTACGCCAAACATTGCTCCGGGAATTATGGCCGGAGGTGTATTGGTCCTCATTCGTACTCTAGGCGAATACACGATGTCCGCACTACTCTACGGTGTATTTAACAGACCGATTTCTATTTCTATGGTAACCGCCATGCAGGAATATAAAATGGGACTTTCACTGGCGTACGGAGTACTCGTGATTCTGATCTGTTATACAGCACTTGGAATCATATTCAAACTGGATAAAAAAAGATTCTTATAAAAAAAGATAGACTACAGGTAATTTCCGGTACTATAATAGCCATATTAAACAAAGGCGTTTTGCATATTTATGCAGAATGCCTTTTTATATTACAGGAATGCGAAGGAGGAGGAGAATTATGAAGGACATGGATCTTTACAGGCACACTGATACCGTGAATGATCTGCTCTCCCGCTACGGTGTGAAATTCGGTATCTACAAGAATAATGTATTCCGCGAACAGCTTTTTCCATTTGATCCGATTCCCAGGGTCATAGAAAAGAAAGAATTTGAATATCTGGAAAAGGGTCTGAAACAAAGGGTAACTGCCCTGAATCTCTTTATCAAAGATATTTACGGTGAGAAACTGATCATCCGTGACAAAGTCGTTCCGGAAAAATTTGTATTTGCATCAAGCGGATAAAGAGCCTGTCGGAGCCGTATACCGCAGAATTTCCGATGAATATCTGGATCCGATGACATTTAACAAAGAATCACTCATCGGAATCCCGCATATTTATGATATTTATCGGAAGGGAAATGTTGCACTTCTTAACGCTCCGGGAAATGGAGTTGCAGACGACAAGGGTATTTATTACTTTGTACCGAAAATGCTCCGGTACTATCTTAACGAAGAACCGATTCTTCAAAATGCACCGACCTATCTGCCATTTTATAAGGAAGATATGGATTATGTACTGGAACATTTTGACCAGCTCGTTTTGAAGGACGTTGCAGAGGCAGGCGGCTACGGAGTTGTTTTTGGAAATAAGATGACAGCTTCCGAAAAAGAAAACCTTATCACGCTTCTTAAGAAAGAACCGAGACGTTTTATTGCCCAGGAAGTCATCGACTTTATGGACATCGACATTATGGACGACGATAACATGGTTCCCCGCAAAGCCGATCTTCGAGCATTTGTACTTATGGGCGAAGAACCGATGGTATGGAAAAGCGGCCTGACACGTTTTTCCCGCAATCCGGATTCCTTTATCGTCAACTCATCTCAGGGAGGAGGTTTCAAAGACACATGGGTATTATCTCAGTAGAAAACACAGACCGCCTGTACTGGCTTGGACGCTACAGTGAGCGCGTTTATACAACAATCCGCCTGTTTGCAGCCAGCTATGACGACATGATCGATACATATTTGAACAGTTATCAGGACTTTTGCAGACGTCTTGATATTCCTAACATTTATACTTCCGGTGAAGATTTCATCCAGCGTTACTGCTTTGATGACAACGATACGAATTCCATTTATTCGAACCTGATGCGTGCTTATGATAATGGAATTACTCTGCGAGAATCCATCGGAAGTGAGGCACTTTCTTACATTCAGCTTGCTGTTTACGAAATGAATAAAGCCCGCATTTCCCATTCACCGCTCATCGAGCTGCAGAAAGTCATGGATAACCTGCTTGCTTTCTGGGGAATTGCAGACGATAATATAGACAGTGAAAATATAAGAAATATTATCAAAGTCGGAAAGCGAGTTGAACGACTGGATCTGTACGCAAGACTTCGTATGCCGCAGGCCGAAATGATCCGGGAAGTCGATCGTCTTTCCGGCCGTATTCCACGGACCTGTCTGAAGTACCGTACAGAATATCTGGATGAATTAAGAGAACTGGTACACGCACCGGAAATCAACTATCCTGCTGTTGTCAGCCGTGTGGAGTCTTTGCTTCTCTAAAAGGAGGTAAAAAATTCATGAAAGAGCTGCATTTTGAATACAGGATGAAGCTTGCTTTTGACACCCCTGTCTGTCAGCACCGCTTCACTTTGAAGTGTACGCCCACCACAAACGAACGCCAGGATATTATTGAAATCATGAACGATATTTATCCAAAAGAGTTTCTTGCCACAAGCAGAGACTCTTTTGGAAATTCTTGTATTTACGGCTATTCAGACAACTGCCGAAGAAGCAATGGCACTCGGTATGGGAGTCTGCCAGGATTATTCCCATATTTTGCTTTCCCTTTGCCGTATGGAGCATATTCCTTCACGATATGTAGTCGGAATGTTGATCGGAGAGGGATTAAGTCATGCCTGGGTCGAAATCTGTGATAACGGGCACTGGATTGCCCTGGATCCGACCAACAACCTGATCGTAGACGACCAGCATATCAAGATTTCCTCCGGACGAGATTATCAGGATTGTATTATCAATCAGGGCCTCTTCGTCGGTCAGACCACACAGGTGCAAACGATCCATGTATCTGTGACCGAAAATACAAACACAAAGGAGTAAACGATTATGATAAAGACTGTTACCAAAGCCGGAATGCCGGTAGACGAAGTTCTTCATATCCGTAAGAACCGATTGATGCCGGAAAATATCTCCGGCAAGAAAAGAATCAGTATCGTCACCGGAATCCACGGAGACGAACTGGAGGGACAGTATGTCTGTTATGAAGTTTCAAGGCGAATCAAGGAGCACCCGGAATATCCGGTCGTGGATGAAGGATCGCTGATGGCAAGAATCTTAAATACCAATAATCCCAGCATCAGGAGGTTCATGTAATGGAACAGAAAACACTTTTTGAGATTAAAGCACTCTACCGCGATGATTTCCGCATCACTGGATTTACCTTCGGTGAAGGCGAGCCTTCTATCTGCATCGTAGGAAGCATGCGCGGAAATGAAAATCAGCAGCTGTATGCCTGCTCCCGCCTCGTAAGCCGCCTCACTGACCTGGAAAAACAGGGACGTATCATGCCTGGAAAGCAGATTCTGGTCATTCCCTGCGCAAATCCATACTCCATGAACATCAAAAAAAGATTCTGGAGCATCGATAACACCGATATTAACCGAATGTTTCCAGGCTATTCCGAAGGAGAAACAACTCAGCGGATTGCTGCCGGAATCTTCGATATTGTAAAAGAGTATCCTTTCGGAATCCAGTTTGCTTCGTTCTACATGCCCGGCTCCTTTGTTCCGCATGTCCGTATGATGAAAACCGGTTTCGAAAAGGTGGAACTTGCCAAACAATTTGGGCTGCCTTATGTTGTACTGCACACACCTCGCCCATTTGATACTACAACATTGAATTACAATTGGCAAATCTGGGAGACAAATGCATTTTCCATCTACACTACCAATACCTCACGCATCGATCCTGTCAGTGCCAATCAGGCTGTAGAAGCAATCCTGAACTTTATGTCAAAACAGGAGATTATTCAATACAACGGAAGAAACGGATATCTTTCCCATATAATCGAAAGCGAGGATTTTGTCCCTGTGCGTACCGCCGATGCCGGATTCTTTGAATCCTTCGTGAATGCCGGAGAGGAGATTCATGAAGGGCAGGTTCTTGCACAAATCCACGATCCGTATCTTGGAACCGTAAGAAGCTCACTTATTGCTCCGGTAAACGGAACCGTTGCTTTTGTACACGATGAAGCGATGACCTACGAACATACTGCAGTGTTTAAGCTAATTAAAGAAGAGAGATAAAAACCATTTTTTCACGAAAACCAATTGTCTTTTCTATTTCTTGCGCTTAGGTGCTTCTTCTGCTATAGTGAATAAAGAAAGAGAGGCACAAAAGATGAATTATTTAATGTATGAACTTTTATGGTTTTTTGTTCTGTATTCCTTTGCAGGATGGGCAGTAGGTACCGCCGCAGCGGCAGTCAGAGAGAAAAAATTCGTTGATGTCGGTTTCCTGTTCGGACCTTACTGTCCATCCTATGGTGTTATTGCGTTATTGTTCACTATTTTTCTGGCCGAACTTAAGAATCACCTTTTCTTTCTGTTTCTCGGCGGAATGATCCTTACCTTCCTTGTAACTATTGCAACCGGATTCATTCTGGAAAGTATCTTCCATAGGAAATGGTGGGATTACTCCAGAAAAAGGTTACATTTTGGTAGCTATATTACATTTCCTTATATTATTATCTGGGGTCTTATAGCTGTCTTATGTATTACCTTCGTAAATCCCGTTCTCTCATATTTCGTAGAACTGATTCCAAGAGGAATTGGTGAAGTCACGCTTATCGTGGTCGGTGTGATTTCTGCGATCGACTTGATTGGAACTCTCACAGGAGTCTTAAGTGTTCGTTCTCATGTCAAAAAGGCTTCTATTATTTATAAAGTCTCCGAAGACCTGCAGAATGTGGCAGATGCGATGGGAGAAGGACTCACCGGATGGGTACTGAAGCATTTGAAAAAGGCTTACCCAAATCTGGACGAGAAGGCACTGGTAGAAGCGAAATTAGAAAATGAGCGCCGAATGGAAGAAGCAAAAGAAAAAGCCGGCGTGTTTGCCGTGGGATGTTCCTTCTACAAACTGGTCTGTCTGTTCTTCCTGGGCGCTTTCCTCGGCGATATCACAGAGACCATCTTCTGTTACGTTACCGCCGGTAAACTGATGAGCCGAAGCAGTGTAGTCTACGGCCCGTTCAGTATCGTCTGGGGGCTTGGCTGCGTACTTCTGACTGCCATTTTGTATCAATATCGCACCAGGAGCGACCGATATATTTTCATTTTCGGTACCGTTCTCGGCGGTGCGTATGAATACATCTGCAGCGTCTTTACCGAATTAGTCTTCGGCACTGTCTTCTGGGATTACAGCGCGATTCCGTTTAACCTTGGCGGACGAATCAACCTGCTGTACTGTTTCTTCTGGGGCATCGCAGCTGTTGTATGGCTAAAGATACTTTATCCGCTGTTCTCGGGATGGATTGAAAAGATTCCGAAGAAAATCGGTGTGATTCTGACATGGGTAATGATCGTCTTTATGATTTTTGATATGATTATGTCGGGACTTGCGATGGCAAGGTATTCCGTAAGACAAACTGAAGGGACAGAAGCCTCGACAGGAATTGAATATTTCCTGGATGAACATTTTCCGGATGAACGGATAGAACAGATTTATCCGAATGCAATTATTGTGGAAGAGTAATAACTCAAAAAAGGAGCTCTCTATGAGCTCCTTTTATATTTAGATTAGATATTCAGCAGATCACTATATTCTTTCAATGCTCCATCGGTATCATGTGCAAGTACTCTCTTCGCAAGTACTTTACCAAGCTGTACACCTTCCTGATCGAAGCTGTTCACATTCCATACAAATCCCTGGAACATGATCTTATTTTCAAAGTGTGCCAGAAGTGCGCCGAGCGCTTTCGGGTCAAGCTGGTCACCGATGATAATGCTTGACGGGCGTCCGCCTTCAAAGTTCTTGTTACGATTCTCATCCGCTTTACCACATGCAAATGCAACGATCTGTGCAACTACGTTTGCGCAAAGCTTCTGCTGGCTTGTGCTGTCCTGAATTACAACATCTGTGCCGATCTGACTGTTCTTGAATCCTACGAACTGAAGCGGTACAATATCAGTTCCCTGATGAAGGAGCTGATAGAAAGAATGCTGTCCGTTCGTTCCCGGTTCACCAAAGATCACCGGACCTGTCGGATAGTTTACAGGCTCTCCGAAACGGTTTACGGATTTACCGTTGGACTCCATATCAAGCTGCTGCAGATGTGCCGGGAAACGGCTCAGTGCCTGAGAGTATGGAAGTACGGTCGTTGCAGGATATCCGAGTACGTTACGCTCGTAAACACCGATCAGTGCGTCTAACATCTCCGGATTGTTAAGTACATCTTCACTCATAGAAAGCTTGTCTTCTTCTGCAGCACCTTCGAGGAACTCTGCAAATACTTCCGGTCCAAATGCCAGAGATAATACAGCGCCTCCAACTGCGGATGTAGAAGAGAAACGTCCTCCGATATAGTCATCCATGAAGAATGCTGCAAGGTAATCATCGCTCTTTGCAAGAGGAGATGTCTCACTGGTAACTGCGATCATGTGATTAGAAGCATCCAATCCCGCATTCTTCAGGGCGTCTTTTACAAATGATTCATTTGTCAGAGTCTCAAGAGTTGTACCTGACTTAGAAACCAGTACGAAAATAGAATGTGCAACATCGATAGAATTCAGAACTGCTGCCGCATCGTCCGGGTCTACGTTGCTGATGAATTTCGCTTCCATCTTGAACTTGCCGTTCTTCTTTGCCCAGTTCTCAAGTGCAAGATACATTGCGCGAGGGCCAAGGTCACTGCCACCGATACCGATCTGAACAACTGTAGTGAATTTCTCTCCTGCTGCGTTTGTGATTTCACCTGCATGAACTTTATTTGCAAATTCAGCAATCTTATCCTGCTGTTCTACGTAAAATGCACGTTTATCAACACCGTCAGCTACAACTGCGTCTCCAAGCTGTCCGCGGGTCATGTGATGAAGAACGAGGCGTTTTTCTCCTGTATTGATCACTTCGCCGTTATAGAGAGCTTTAAATTTCTCTGCAAGCTGAGCTTCTTCAGCTAATTTTACAAGTGCTTTAAGTACATCATCATCTACCTGTTTTGCTGCATAGTTGTAAGCAAGTCCGGCAGCCATCGGTACACTGTAATTTTTTACACGTGTAGCTCCGTTTTCACCTGACATCACTTCTGCCAGATTCACGCGAGAGACATCTTCCAGTTCCTGATAGGAAGCAAGGGTATCTAAGTTGTTCCAGGTAACCATAATAGTTTCCTCCTTAATAAAGATATTGACTTATAAATTCTCATGAACTTGTTTTAATTATACTCTTATTATTTAATGAATTCAAGACTGCCAGACGTAAGTTTCTGAACTAGTGCATAGAGGTGACTGGGACAGGTACCTCTATTTCCTCAAACACTTTAAGTGAAATCTCAAATACATAACAACAGCAAATATCTCCAGTGCAAGCGTTCCCTTTAAAATATCAATTCCTGCTGCTCTACAACTTCTATTTGAGACACAATCATCGTCTCCGGTTCATTCCCCCGCAAATGGTCTGCCTTCAGATACTGCATTCCATTTCTGAGGCTTGCCGCAATCAGATTCAGCACATAAATATTATCAAATCTGCTGTAAATGGACTCCCCGCCAAGTCCCGTCAGACAGATAAGCTGTGTATTCGTTTTCTTTGCCATATCCATCAGCGGTTTCAGCAGATGTGCTGCATTGGTCTGTGCAAACGGGTTATCCATTAACAGCACTTTTCCTTCGTTTCGATCTGCAAAAAGGTCGGATTCATCTCGTCTCATATAATAAAGCAGACTGCTTAGAATTACGAATGCAGATAAGAATCCTTCCCCACCGGAATTCTTCGCAACTTCTGCCCAGGTGATCGGGTATTCTCTGTACTCTTCAATCTTATACAAACGGATCTGTACATTCCCGATTCCCACAACAGTATCATACAGATTTCTTGTCGTAATCTGTGTACCGAAATATTCCTCTGCATTTTCATTTTTTTCAAAGATTGCAACACCTTTTAATGTTACTTCGTCGATCATATCCTGCAGGCGGACGTGATACAAATTCTCATTTTCTTCCCAGACAGGAAGCTGGATTTTCAGCATCTTCACCGGCCGTTCTCGAATCATGATCGTAGAATTATGGTCTATTTTGCCGAGATTTAAGTGAACCTCTTTCGTATAATCTTCCAAAAGCTCTACAATCTTATTCTTCTCTTTTTCTACAAGCGAAATGTCAACCTCCAGTTTTTCCATCAGGCTGTCGTATGACTGAATTGTAGTGTGAATCTGCCTGAGCACCTGCTCCGCTTCTTTGCTAAGTCCAATCATCGCCTCCAGGGGCTTTTTATAAAAGTCTTCCTGAAATGCTTCCATTCGGACAATTTGATTCAATACTTGAAGCATCCTCTCTTTTGTCTGCTGTCTGTCCCGCAGTTTCTGATTATAGTCGCGAATCAGAATTCCTTTAAAATTCCGAAGGGATGTTGCATCCATTTCTGCAAAATCCTGTTCCCAGCAAATCGGCTCTTTCTTTTCAAACTCACTGTATTCCGCCAGTGCCGTCAGATTTTCCTCATAGCTTTGCAGACGTGTTTTTAATTTCTTTTCTTCTTTTAAAGTTTCTTTTTCTTTATATTTGAGCTGATTTTTTCTTGCATCAAAATCATGATTCTGAATCTCATTTTCCGGAAGGATCTCTTCTTTTTTGCATTCCGTCTGAATCTGCTTCTTTCGATCCTGAACCTGCTGGTTCAAAACTGCGATCTGCTTATCTTCTTCAGCCCAGAGCATTCTTCTGTTCTCAATCTTCCTGCCAAGCGTTTCAAGCACTTCTTCCTGATGCGTCTCCTCTTTTCGATTATAATAAATGCCTTCCCAGGAATTCCTCTTCAGACTGTATTTTTTACAAAGATGCTCCAGTTCTTCTTCCGCCTCTTCGCATCTTTTTGCCGTGCGCCTTTCCTGCTCTTCCAGTTCTCTCCGCTCTGTAGACATCGTTCCGGTAATCGCAGTAAATCTGATTTCCATGGCCGCAAGCTCCGGTAAATATCTGTCCGCTTCTATTTCTTCGCCTGAGCTTTGATACTTTCCATACTTACGACCTTCCTCCTGCAGAGCTTCTCTATTCCGAATCAGTACATCCCTCTCTGATTCTAGGGTACGCCTGCCATCTTCCAATTTCTGCAGGCGCTCTCCGGCGAGCTTCTGCTGATCTGTTAATTTCTGAATCTTCTTCTGACAACGATCCAGTTCATTTCGGTTCTGTCTATACTCCGAATATGCTTCCGTAAGCACTGTGAAATCTTCTTCCCGGCGCTTAAATTCTTCTATTTTCTTATCCGCAGTTCTGATTTCCTGTTCCAGTGCCTCCAGTTCCTGATCAGACTCAGCCAGTTCTTCTGCCGTCTTTCTCTGCCGTTCTTCCAGTGCCAGCATCAAATCTTTAATTTCCGCGATCAGCCCGTCATTCTTCTCATACAGTTCTTTCGTGACTTCCTGATTTTCAATCATTTCCTGACGTTTAAAGTATTCTTCGTATTCCTTTTGTCTGATTCTGATGGCTTCTTTTTTCTTCTTTATCTGCTCTTCTTTTTCCAAAACCATGAGTGCAAGCTTTTCCTCATCTAACAGATTCTCATTAAACAATACATAAAAGCTCACATCTTCGAAAGATATTACACCGCCGGACAGTCTTTCCTTCTGAGATGCCAGTTCTTCTCTAACAATAATCGGGATTGGAAATGAAGTATAGATTTTCCCTTTCTGCTGCTCCATTTTCCCCAGTTCCTGGCGGGATAAGATAAGTGCATATGGAAGAAATGGGTGTTCTCTTACCAGTTCCTGATTCTTTTCCTTCGTATATCCGTTTTTCTGAAGCCACTCCATTCCATAGACAGCATGGATTCCCATGTGCTCCATTTCTTCTTCCAGTTCTTTTGGAAGTTCCAGCACTTTTCCCTGAGTCAGCTTCTTATATTCTTTTTCAAGTTCATCTTCTTCCTTCTCCAGATTTCTTCGAATTCCCGCAATCTCCCGAAGCTTTTTAGAAGACGCCAAAAGAATCGTCTCCAGGTCAAATAAATTCTTTTCCTCCAGATTCAAATATCGAAGAACAATTCGGCGTGCCTCTAATTCTGCATCATATTTTACTTTCAGTTCTGTCAGTTGTTCATTTTTTAGTTTCTTTTCCAACAGTTCTGACCGAGTATCTTCCCGATTCCTCTCCAGCCGCTTCTTATTTTCCTGCACTGTTTCCTGCCGTTTTCGTCTCGACAGGCGCTCTCTTGATTTCTCCTGCATCTCGCGCTCATAAGATTCTTTCAGAATTTCCAGCGTTCCCGGCTCATATTCTCCCAGAATATTTCTCACCAGCTCCGCCTGATATTTCCGGTTATACCTGTCCTCCTGCATATCATAGCTTCGCACCTGACTTTTGAATGCTCCTTCTTTGGAAATGGCTGCCCTGATTTCTTTATCTAACTCTTTTGTCGTTTCTTTTAATTCAGAAATCTGGTCCTTCGTGCGGTCGGCTTCACTCTGATTTTTATCGATGCAATCCTTGTTATCATTCAAAAGCTTCTGATAACATGCAAAAAGTTTCTGCCCCAATTCTTCTCTTTCCGGTTCCAGTTCCTCATCTTTCTTCTGCAAAACTGTAAGTTTCTGTAGAACGATTTCATGCTCCTTTCTTTCCTCATCTACCGTTTCCTGCTGTTTCGCACATGCTAATAAGTGTAACTGATGTCTGGTCTTATCTGCCTGCCGTTCAAAATTCTCCCGCTCCATCTCAATCACATCGCGGTTACTCGTATGATTTCGAAGTTCCTTTTTAAGCTGATAAATTTCGTTAGAAAGTTTTTCATATACTACCCTCTCAATTTCGCCGCGAATTTTCTCCAACTGCCCCTGAACTTCCTGACACTTGATATCCGTATTTTCATGAAGACGGTTTAACTCGCCGATAAAACCTGCCACCATATTTTCCTGGGCAGCGACCGAAACTTCAGCCTCCCTGTAAGCTTCAGCTTTTTCCTGTATTTTCACCGCCTCTTCTTTAAACAAATAAATGGTATCTCTCCTCTGAATCTTGGAACGGTTCTCCTTATACTGCGCAACATATTTCCCCAGGATCGTCTGAAATTCTTTCATACGGTTCCGGTCTTTATTCAGTTTACTTTCCACCGCATCCAGAAACCACTTCTCAACCAGGCCTTTTTCATCTCTGCAATCCGCAAAAAGATCCGAAAGTCCAGACTCTTTAAGGTTTACTTTCTTGATGATTGTTTCCCATTCTTTATAAAAAATCTGATATTCAGAAAGTTTCTCAAAATACTGTCTGGACTGAGCTCCATTATTCATATCATAGTAGAAGAACTTCATCTGGCGATCCTTCTTATATGATTCGAAAAGCTGTCTGCAGGAAGCGAAATTTTTCAGAATCATCTCTTTCTTTCCTTTTTCCACCACCGGAAGATGATGGATATCCTGCATGCACGGTTCTCTGTACTCACTGACAAAGTTGATCATATCCAGAGTCTCTGCGTGCTCTTCTGTCGTTTCTTGATTTCTGCGGACCATCATACCGGTAAGAACATAGCCGGCTCCCTGGTCGAGCGCCCATTCTACCATAATAAAAGATGGTTTTCCCGTTGTAAAATAGCTTTCAAACGGGCGGTCTTTGGCATCGCGGTACCTCTTATGCACAAACGGGGCAGTCATCATCTGTACCAACACGGACTTTCCGCCTCCGTTTCGCAGTGAAAGAAGAGTACTTTCGCCATTTAGCTGAAGGCATTCGTCACTGATCCGGATTGCATTATTGTTGTAATTCACATTAATCAGTCTGACTGCGTTTATTTTACTCATCTTCTTTCACCCCCAGTACACGAAGAACTCTTCGGTAATTGTTCTGATTCAGCAGATTCCAGTCCATAAAATTGTCCAGCTTCTTGGTTGTCTTTATCATCTCATCCTGCTCAACATATTCGATAAGCCCCTGTTTCTGCAGAAAAATGAAGATATAGTGAAGGAATCCTTCTTTCGTTGTGCGGGCACGCGAGCCCCTGTCATCCGACTTCAGCGCCTCGTAGGCTTCCAGCATATTTGAAAATGCGATCCCATTCGTTTCTTCCTCTTCCGAATGTTCCGCTCCCTCTTTCAAACGCTCGGAAATGCAGTTCTGTAATTCACCGACACGGATATATTCTCTCGCCTTACTGCTGCTTCCCTGTCCATCATAAAATTCCACAAGAAGAGTAAGTATGACAAACTGGGATAAATAATAGTCTTTATCGGTTGCATTCGACTTGCAGAGCACCGCTTTTAACTGTGCTTTTGAAAATCCCAGAAAACTATTCTCTTCTTTCGGAATCAGATAAATCACATTCCCATATCGTTCAATATTACAGTCCGCAATCTCTCCCTGGGACTTGACCAGATGCTGGATTTCTTCCCTTTCCGTATAATCTTTATATAGAAGTCCTTCCTCCTCTTCCCGCAATTCATGATGTTCCAGTAAATAATAAAATATCTCCTGGCTTATTCTGATTTCTTCTATTTCGTACGCCATCTCTATTCCTCCCGTATCAGCCGAATCAGCACATTGGAACAGCGAATTGTTTTTCGCCTTCCGTTCTCGTCCAGCGCATTTTCAAATACTACCATTTTTTCCTCCGGCATTCGATACGTCTCAACTCTTAGAATTCCTTCATTCTCCTGTCTCTCTTCCACCAGTTTCAATAACATCTCATTTAACTGAAATTCTACCGGTCTGTCCTGAATAAATTCGCTGCGTTCCTTCTTAAGTGCCGCGATATCAATCTCCCGGTTTTTAATAAGTTCCACCATGATTTCTTTAAAAATCTCTACATTCGGAATCAACCGATCCTGATTTTCCTCCGACTCACTACATTTTTCCCGAATCTTAGATAATGAGATTTCACCCTCTTCCGATGCAAAATGAAGCAGAAGGTCCAGGCTATCCTCATATTTCTTAAGCTTCTTCCTTCGCAGTTTTTCCTGCTCTTCCTGCCATACCTCTTCATCAAAATCCAGCATTTCTCCGGTATCTTTCTCCTCTTTTCTTTTCACCGGTCTTTGATACTGAAACGCTTTATTTAAGTTATAAACTTTTTCCGGATCCTGATTGAATAACGGTCTAAGGAAATAATCCAGATTCTGAAGTGCTGCCGGATTTAAAAGAATTTTATCATACAGTTCTGTCCGAAGCGGAAATCTCTGAATCAGTGACATCTGCGCCAGCTGCTCCAGTTCTCTTGTGTAAAGTGCTTTAAGATCAAAATGGCTGTTCAGGATTTTCTGATGTTCATCGATTGTTCGGTTGAGGTACTGCTCAATTTCCCGAAGATGTTTTAATTTTTCTTCTTCTTTTTCACTAAGACGCTTCACATTAATATTTTCTTCTTCCAGCTCTTTCGCCCTGCTTTTTACCATTTCCCGATAATTCTGAAATTTCTGTTTCGTATCACTGATCGTCTCCAGATTTTCTGTCAGGATTTCTTCATAGTCTTTTACCGAATAACTCAGCGCATTTCTCCGGATCCGCCCCATTGCTTCCTGGATTTTCTGGAGCTGTATTCGAAGAAGATTAAAAACATTTTTAATCTCATCCACCGCTTTATCATAACTCTGTTTCTCCAAATGCATCTGAAAAATCATTTCGTGGATGGTAAGTTTCATATTATTTTCTATTTCAAGCGTTCCAAGAAGAAGATTATATCCGTCATCTGTCAAATAGTAAGACGTTCTTTTCAGCTCCTGATCAATATAAACGATCTTATTTGCCACATAGCTGATATGCATGATCTGATATGCTTTCTGTTCGAAATCAAACCCGTCGAAATACATTACCTTTCCTTCATCAGAAAGAATTACATTTACAATAAAGTCTCCCAGTTTACGACATTCATCATAGGACATGCTCTTCTCAAAGTACTGGACATTCAAGGTATCGATGTAAGCTCCAATATCATCCATAGTGCAATTCTCTTCTTTTAGAGACTGCTCCATAATATAAAGCATCACCGCGAAGATCATGTTTAGCTGTTCGTCCATTTTTAAGAAACCATATTGTTTCCATGTTGTCTTTTGACTACTATTTTGAATGAGTAATGCGTAAAGTCCAACATTTTTCATTCTCTTCGGAAAGTTCTTTAAAAATTCATACTGCACCTTTTTGTCCCTCTAAAAATCTGTGATATTCAATATTTCCTGTGGGATGTATTTTCCCGCCTCAAGAATGCCCTGCATTCTCTGTACCTGTTCTTCTTCAAAATATGAAAAAAAAGCCTGTGAAATATTTCGATTCTGCTTCTCTTTTGTTGCCGGAAGCATCTCCAGGTCTCCCGCTTTATTAAGCATTGCTTCATACGCCCGTACAAACGGAATGATTTCCCATTTTCCATGAAACTCTTCCTCTAGTCGCTCGTATATGCCGATTCCTTCATAATCCAGGTCTCCAAAATAATAAATCTGATTTCCCGGTGCTTTCATGTAAGGCTCCACACAAAGGTCAAAATCCCCAAAAGAACGGATGATTCCTTTTCCGGCTCCATAAATCAAAGTTCCAAACTCTGCTCCCAAAATCTGTTTATTCTCATCCAGAAGATGCCTTCTCATACTGTAGAACGTGTCCTTATTTTCCAGAATCAAAAGATTTTGCGGAACTTTTCTTGTATGCGAATAATACGAAAGCGGCTCTGTCGTTCCATAGGTATTTAAAAAGTTCTCGGAAATGCCGCAGCGTTTTAATATTTTTCTGCCCTGCTCTTTTGTCAGAAATTTCTCACGCCCCCATATTTCATAACTCCGCTCATTCTGGGATTCTGTATACATAAGCTTCTTGGAATTTTCTTTTAGATAATTGTTAAGTAACAGTACCCACGGTCTGTCCTTTTCATATGTATCAAGATGGGATAGATAGTAATCAACAGAAATAAGAGGAACTATATGAAATTTCAGTTCCTCCTCTAAATGACTGTAATCCTTCTTCGCTTCCTGCTGCCAGTATTCCAGATATAATGCCGGCTTCTTTCCATTCGTTCCTGAAGCTTTCACCGGGCGGATACTACCCTTAACAAGTAAATGCATGATATATTCGTATTGCTTCTCGTAGGGAAGCTCTGATTTTGATTTTAATAGTTGATCAAGAGAACTTCTTTTCATGCTGGTATCTCCTATAGTGGCTATGTACCTCTCCTTCAGTCGCCGATTATTTCAATTAGTCAATTTGCTGTATAAGCTTTAGCTCTATTCCAGCTTGTACTCCAGATTCATATTCAGCTTTTCGTAATTTCTTTCTCTGATTGATTGCGTTATACAAGGATAATAAGTTTTTTGTCTTTAAAAACCAATGGGCGCTGATTGTGTCAAATGCAGCGCCCTCTGGATTCATTTAGATAAATTTCGCTATTTCTTCCACACTTTTTCTTTGCGGTCTTGTCATATCCCTGTTTCCATATCCAACAGCTATAACCGCTACAATTTGTTCTGTCTCCGGAATATCAAGAAATTTTCGTATTACACTTTCTTCTCTGATTCCCATAATTAATGTATCAAGACCAAGCTCTTTTGCTTTGAGGATAAAATTTTCATTATGTAGTCCCAGATCGTAATAGCCCCAGCCATCACCGCACTCATTAATTGTCTCACCTGTACTTGTGTTAAATCCTACAATTCCTTTTACAAATGTTGTAACAACAAGCGCTGCTCCGTTGGAATTTTTCTGATTAAATTCCGGAAGGCACCGGGCACTCAATTCCTTCACCTTGTCATCTGAAATCACGCAGTAGTATCTTGATGTCTGCTGATTTTTCCATGATGGAGCCAACATAGCAGCAGAAATGATGGTCTCAATCTGTTCCTTTGTAACTTTCTTTGAAGAATCATAACCTCGCATACTTTTTCTTTCTTCTAACAAACTCTGAAATTCCATAAAACTACCTCCTCATATAGTAATTTTTTATTTTTCCGATTTGCTATAATTCAAGTACACCTCGGCGTACTTGCTGCGAGGTGCGCGTCATGCTTTGCATGACACAATACATCTGCGCACCTCTGCAATCCGCCGGAGGCTTTATCTTGGAAGGAGATTGGACCCCCACCAAGACATATTGGTCGCAACTCACCACCTATAGAGGTGGGAGTCTTATCTTCTTTCAAGATAAAACGGCAGCATCCAAATGTTTTAGCAAGAAGTTCTTCCTGTTTTTTAGCCGGGTAAATCCGGAATTTATACGCTTTGTTCAAATTACTTTTCACCCTGGCTTTCATTCAAGACCCGCTCGTTCAAAAAAGTCGATCTTGATAGATAATTCATCGTACCATATGTTCACTTTCACTGCAAGTATATTCATCCAGGAAATTATATTCCGCGCCATCAATCTGATATCCGATAACTTTTCTCAGATTAATATTCTTCACGCTGTTAAATATATTTGTATCAATTACATCACTTGTTTTGCGAAACTGTGCTATCAGTTCTTTCATCTCGTCTCGCTTAGACCCTCTCCCTCCTCCGCAGCTTACGCAGTTTTCTGTAAAGCGACAAGCGCATTGAATAAAATGTAAGCCGTTAGAATCCCTCCAGGATTTAATTGCTTCCTCTTTCACGAGGTATAATGGACGTATTAACTCCATTCCGTCAAAATTCTGGCTATGAAGCTTTGGCATCATAGTCTCCACTTTTCCACTGTAAAGCATGCCCATCAGAATGGTCTCGATCACATCATCAAAATGATGTCCCAAGGCGATTTTATTACATCCCAGTTCTTTTGCCTTGGAATACAAATATCCTCTTCGCATTCTGGCGCAAAGATAGCATGGATTCTTTTCCCCCGGAAATGCAGACTGCCACCCGGTCCCCTTCCTGAATCAATTGATATTCATTCAAAGCCTTGGTAAAAGGTCTCCAGATTGTCCGCCGGTATTTTTTGATAATACTGCGCTCAATCTCTTCTCTTTTCTTCTCTTTTGCATTTTGCGAATCTTCCTGCATGAATCTGGATAAAGACAAACGCAAATAAGCGCGATAGCCACCCTTTACATTAACAGCACAATATCCCTCGTCCAGCAATTCTTGCACACAGTCCTGACTTTTATCTCCGGTATGACAAATCAGATAGATGTTTTTTGTCACATCTAATTCTTTTTTCTTTTCTGCCCATTCATCCATCGGGATATTACTGCTCCCGGAAATGTTCCTCTCAGGAACTGCTCGTTCGGTCGAATATCCACAATAATACTTTGATCAGACTCTATTTTCTCTAACTCTTCAACTGTAATTTCTTTCATATCACTGATTCTCGTTTCTCTGATTCGTTTTGCCAAAATACTATAATCCGATTGCTTTCAACGCCTGATCCAGATCCCGAATGATATCATTCGGATCCTCCAGTCCCACACTGAAACGGATAAAGCCTTTTCTAAATTTCTCCGGATAAAGCAAAATACGCTCATCATAGCTTGGCTGCGGGAAAATAAGACTCTCATCATGTCCAAGAGAAACCGCAAACGTCACCACCTTAAGGGCTGCACAGAAGCGTTCCACTGTTTTGTCATCTGCATCCAATCCAAAGGATATCACACCACCGTAGCCGTTTTTCATCTGTTTTAATGCGGTTTCATGGCCAGGATGACTGGAAAGACCCGGATAAGATACAAAGGTAACATTTTCCCTTTTCTCCAGCCACTGTGCAATTTTCTGTGCAGACTGATTGATCCGCTCCATACGAAGTGGGAAGGTAACCGATCCACGAAAGATCTGCCATGCAGTGACATGCTCCCACTACTTAAGCCCTAAAGCTTTGAAGTAGGGGCTTCTTACTCAATAGCCCGATAGGGCTAAGTATCAATAAGCTATCCCCGCGTGCCCCGCGGTTCTTTTCTGCCCGGTTACGGGCATTTTTCAGG
>JAXFTO010000098.1:0-86870 GCA_034176745.1 Bariatricus sp.
GGATGGTTTGTATTCTGCCGGCCTGAAATATCCAAGACCTCTCGCAAATTTACCCACATGCATAATCGGAGTTCCAGGATGCTCCGGATTCGGGCATGGCCACTGAAGTCCTCTTCCCGCCACTTCTTCGCTGTCCAGACGGGCATGACTGATGCCGCCAAATGACGGGGTAACAGAAGCGATTTCATCCATGATCTCTGCCGGTTTCAGATGCGGCTGCGGATATCCCATACGGTTCATAATCTCCGTAAAGATCCATGTATCCGGTCTGGTCTCGCCTGCAATCTCAACAGCCTTTCTGACACGCTGTACCCGGCGCTCCGTATTCGTAAATGTTCCTTCTTTTTCCGTGTAAGAACGTCCCGGAAGGATTACATCCGCAAGTTTTGCAGTCTCTGTCATAAACAGTTCATCCACAACGAAGAAATCCAACGACTCCAGTGCATGAATCACATGACTCGTATTCGGATCGGTTCTTACAGGATCTTCACCGAAAATAAAGAGTCCTTTGATTTCTCCGGTAATCATTTTCGGGAAGCAGTCGGTCGCTTTGATTCCGACATTCGGATTCAGCTTCGTATTCCATGCTTTCTCAAACTTCTCCACAATGCCCGGTGCAGTAATATTTTGATAACCCGGGAACTGGTTCGGTGCTGCTCCCATATCGCAGGCACCCTGTACGTTGTTCTGTCCGCGGATCGGATTCACACCGCATCCAGGACGACCAATCTTTCCTACCATCATCGCAAGGTTAGAAAGCGACATTACGCCCTCTGTTCCGGTGTGATGCTCCGTAACACCCAGACAGTAGAGGATCGGTGCGCGTTCTGCCGTGGCATACATTCTTGCAGCCTCCCGCAGAAGATCCGGATCAATTCCGCAGATTACCGCTACCTTTTCAGGAGTATAGTCCTTGACAGCTTCTTTCATTGCTTCGAAATTCTCTGTTCTCTCTGCGATAAATTTCTCATCTGCCAGACCTTCTTCTATGATAATATGCATCATACCATTTGCAAACGCAACGTTTGTTCCAGGTCTTAATTTGAGGTGAATATCTGCCTTCTTTGCAAGATCAATCTCACGCGGGTCTGCCACGATCAATTTCGTGCCATTTTGCACCGCCTGCCGAATCTGCATACCGATGACCGGATGTGCATGCTCCGGATTTGATCCAACAAGCATGATCACATCAGATTCATGGGTGACATCATAAATTGTATTTGTCATGGCTCCTGAGCCTAATGTGGTTGCCAAACCGGCAACAGTAGGAGCATGTCAAACGCGCGCACAGTTATCGGTATTGTTGCTCTGGAATGCTGTTCTCACCATTTTCTGAAGCATATAGACATCTTCATTGGTGGAACGTGAGCAGGCAAAACCGGCCAGTGCCTCACCTCCGTAATTATTTCTGATTTCGGTAAATTTACCGGCAACCAGGTCAAGTGCTTCGTCCCAGGTCGCACGCTCAAATTCTCCGGTCTCTTTGTTCTTGATCAGCGGATATCGGATCCTTTCCGGCGAATCCACGAAATCAAAGGAAGCGCTTCTTCCTTTTACACACAGAAGTCCGTGATTGGAAGGACCGTCTGCGCCTTCCACATCGACAATCCTGTTGTCTTTCACAATCAGATCCAACTGGCATCCTGTTGCGCAATGCGGACATGTCGTGCGGACTTTTTTCGTCTCCCATGTACGGTATTTCTTCTTTCTCTTCTCGGTAATCGCACCTGTCGGACATGCCTGAGCACAGTTTCCACAGGATTCACAAAGGCTGGTATCCCAGTTCTCTCCAAACGGCGCTTCAATAATATTGAACATTCCCGTCTTTCCAAGAGTGATTGCATGTCTTCCTGTCACTTTGGCGCAAGTGTTCACGCAGCGCTGACAGTGAATACAAAGCTCCGGATGATAGCTGAGAAATGGATGACTTGCTTTTGCCGGGCGCTCGATCTTTTTACGAGTTCCGACATAAGAAGTCTCTTCAATTCCATACTCATTACAAACATCCTGCAATTCACAGTTTCCATTCTGAGGGCAGTAGAAACATCCTCTGTGATGATTCGATAACAGCAGATCAAGCACTATTTTTCTTGCTTCCACTACTCGCCCGCTCATGGTCTGGACTACCATTCCTTCTTTTGCAAGTGTATTGCAGGACGTTGGCAGTTTATCCATTCCTTCGACCTCTACCACGCAAAGGCGGCAGGAGCCGATCTCATTTACTTCTTTTAAATAACACAGGGTAGGAATCCTGATTCCCACAGACTTTGCAGCTTCCAGAATTGTTGTTCCTTCCTGCACTTCAACCTGAATTCCATCAATAATCAGATGAATCATTCGTCTCGTCCCCCTTTCAGTACGCCGCATCCGAAATGATCGCATCTTAAGCATCTTCCTGCTTCCTGCATCGCTTCTTCATAGGTGTACGGATTCTCTACATGTTCAAAATCATGCTTTCTCTCATAAGCCGGACGCTCTGTAATATTTGCGCGTCCGGTCGGAATTCTGTTATTTTCTTTCGGATTTGGTACCACAGCTTCGCAGTACAGCTTATGATGATATCCCAGATATTCATCGATATTGTGCGCAGCTACCTTACCGGCTGCGACTGCGCGGATTGCTGTGGCCGGTCCGGTCGCACAGTCTCCGCCTACAAATACTCCCGGCAGACTTGCAACTGCGGTATCAAGTCCTGCCTTAAATATACCGCGCTCTGCCTCCATTCCGAACTCTTCAAACGGAGCACTCACAATGTCCTGACCGACTGCGATCAGAATTACTTCACACGGAATGCGTTCCGGGTCTTTGTTTGCATCAATCGGACTTGGGCGTCCTGCACGGTCATAAGGACCGATCATCTGCGGCTGCACGATCAATGCCGAACAGTTTCCGTCAGCATCTTTCTCGATACTCTTTGGTGCTTTCAAAGTTAAAAGTTCGATGCCTTCCATTACAGCCGATTCGATTTCGGTATCCAATGCCGTCATATCATCCTGACGTCTTCTGTAAACAATACGGACATCCTCTGCATTACAGCGAACAGCACTTCTTGCGGCATCCATTGCCACATTTCCTCCACCGATCACGACTACATTTTTGCCGGTGTAATCCGGTATATTTCCATTTCCTATACGATCCAGCATCTCAACTGCAGATTCGACATTGCCCGCATCACTGCCTTCCAGACGGAGACGCTTACCTGCCTGGGCGCCGATTGCCACAAACATAGCATCGTATTCTTTATGTATTTCTTCGATCGGAATCTCCGTTCCTACTTTTGCTTCATATCTGACTTCGATATCACCAGCAGAAAGAATTGCACGGATATCTTCATCCAGTCTGTCTTTCGGGAAACGATAATTCGGGATGCCATACCGAAGCATTCCTCCAAGCGCTTTCTGTCTTTCAAAAATAGTAACTTTATGTCCCATAAGTCCGAGGAAATATGCCGCTGTCATTCCGGCAGGGCCGCCACCGATAACTGCCACCTTCTTACCGGTAGATTTATTTGCCTTCGGCACTGCAACTTTATCCGCTGCAATCTGATCAACCGCATATTTCTTAAGACCGCGGATATTGATGGAGTCATCGATCAGATTTCTTCGACATCGCTGTTCGCACGGATGCTCGCAGATCATGGCACAGGCTGTCGGAAGCGGATTGTCCTTCCTGATCATATTGATCGCTCCGGCATAGTCCTCTTCTCCGATCAGAGCGATATACGCCGGAATATCCACGTGCGCCGGGCATAAATTGATACACGGCACTTTCTGCCCCATCTCTCCCGGACAGACATGTTCTTTAATATGGCTTTCATATTCTTCCCGGAATGTCTCCAGCCCTTGCAGCACTTCGATTGCTGACTGGTAGCCGATCGCACAATCCGCCGTATCACGGATCATGGTAGCCAGCCGTCTCATATGCTCCAGCGTTTCCATTGTGGCATCCCCTTCCAGAATACTCTTCAGTAACGTTTCGAGCTGCGGAAGCCCGTCACGGCAGGGAACACATTTTCCGCACGTCTGGTTCTTCGATGCTGTAAGCAAAGAAAGCTGTACGGTCAGCGGACAGGTTCCCGGCGGATATACTTTTACTTTTGTTTCAAATTTTTCCAAAAGCTTTCCGATTTTCACGTCAGTGCTCTTTGGATCCGCAAGAAAAATTTTGCTCATTTCCTTCCCTTCTTTCTATTTTTTCTCCTTTATTTCTGACTTTTCCTCAGATAGAGGAACCAGTAAACGCATCCGACACAGATTCCTCCACCCACGATGTTTCCTAGTGTAACCGGAATCAGGTTGGTACCAAGGAAATTGCCCCATGTAATGACATCCAATTTCACTCCTGCAGCAGCTGCCGCCTCGGCATATGCCGGAATTCCTTTGGCAAATAATCCTGCGCCGATGTAGTACATATTCGCCACACTATGTTCGAATCCGCAGACAACGAAAATCATGATCGGGAAAAAGAGCCCGATGATTTTTCCCGCCACATCCTTTGCCGCAAAGGAAATCCATACTGCAAGACATACCAGGAAATTGCAGAAAATCCCTCTGATAAATGCATCTCCAAAACTTAACGTGCATTTTCCTGCTGCCGTAGAGAGCACGGAAACCGCCATTCCATTGTTAAAAAGGCTGATCTGGTGTGAAAACACAACGCCTGCTGCCACAAGCATCCCTCCAATAAAATTTCCACAATAGACAACTACCCAGTTTTTCAGCATACCTGCCACTGTGATTTCTTTCTCAAGAAGCGGTATCGTAAGCAGACAGTTTCCTGTGAACAGCTCACTTCCTGCAAGAAGAACCATCGTCAGACCTCCCGGGAATATGCAGGCCCCGATGAGTTTTCCGATTGCCGGTGGTGTCACTCCTACCGCTGCAGTTGTTGCCCCAACACCTCCAAGCGCGATAAATGCTCCCGCCATAACCGCCAGAAGACACATCTTTTGAATCGGAGTATTCACTTTACCTTTTCCGATATTAATGTAGTTTTTGGCTATTTCTGCCGGTGAAAACAGATTCATACTTCATTCCTCCCTTTATCAATTTTTCCAATAATTGCATTGACAATTATTATTGTATAAGAGACCTTTCTATATTTCAAGCAAAGTTATTTTATAGACAAGTAAGTTATTTTCTAAACAAATACGTTAATTCTGTGACACCTCATAGTGCCAAATTATATAGAAAGGCCCATCGGCTGACACCGATGGGTCACTAATTCCTTTCGGTTTGTTATGTCAAAACTCCCCTCAGATCGCTGATTGCCTGACGAGGACATTTTACCGCGCACATGCCGCAGCTAAGACAGGCTGATTCGTCAATCACCGCACAGTTTTCTGTTACTTTGATTGCCTCAGCGGTACATGTTCTTTCGCACATACCGCATCCTATACAGCTTACCGGGCATGCTTCTCTTGCTTCTTTTCCTTTGTCTTTATTAGAACATCTTACGACAATATAGTTTGCACAGTTGTGAATGTGGATCACCTGCTGCGGGCATTCCTTTGCACATCTTCCGCAGGCAATACATTTTTCCTCATCCACTTCGGCAATTCCGCTTTCCCCGATGGAAATTGCGCCAAATTTACAAACGGATACACATTTTCCGCAGCCGACACATCCATATTTACAAGTTTTCTCCTCGCCGCTATTGCAACCTTTACAAGCTACATATGCTGCGCGATAAGGGAATTTTTTATTAATTGCCATATCTATCCCTTCCTTTCATATGGTGTTCCGGAGATTGGAAGAGAATCTCTTCTTACTCCATCAAGCCGGTAATATGCATCTGTGATTGCCGGCGCTGTCGGAATTGATGTGATCTCACCGATACCGATTGCACCACAAGCAACCTTAAGTCCCGGTTTATCAATCACGATTGCTTTCACTTCCGGAATCTCATGGGCACGGAATAGTCCCAGTGCACCGTATTTTTCAATTGGTTTGCAGTTCTCGTCAATCGGATATTTTTCGCGAAGCGCATATCCCATTGACATCACAACGCCACCCTCGATCTGACCTTCACAGGAAAGAGGATTTACTGCTTTTCCTACATCGTGAGCTGCTACCATTTTCTCAATCTTACCGGTCTTTGAATCCAGAATACACATCTGTGTTGCATAACCATATGCCACATGGGATACCGGATTCGGAACATTTGCTCCAAGTGGATCTGTTTTTGCCAGATATTCTCCATAGAATTCCCGACCTACAAGATCAGCCAGTGTTACGCCATCCTTTTTTGCTTCCATAAGTTTCTCACAGGCACGGCGGCAGGCTTCCCCTGTCACCAGTGTCTGGCGGGAACCCGAGGTGGTCCCGGAATCCGGTGCGATCCATGTATTACTACGTTCATAAACGATATCATCTCTCTTAAGATCTGTATTCGTCACGATCATCTGTACCAGAACCGTTCCCAGTCCCTGCCCAATACAGGATGCCCCTGAATAAATATGAAGCTTCTGATCTTCTTCCACGATCAGTTTCACGCGACCCCAATCCGGAATACCGACACCTACACCGGCATTCTTCATTGCGCAGGCAATTCCTACCGGTTTTCCAGCTGCCAATGCCGCATCGTACTCTTCCTTCACTGCCTCAAGTGTCTCTACAAGACCTGTAGAGTCATCCACAATCTGCCCATTCGGAAGAACTCCCCACGGACGGATGGCATTTCTGTAACGGATTTCCCACGGTGTAATTCCGATTTCATCCGCCATCATATTCAGAAGCGTTTCTGTCGCAAAGCAGGTCTGCGTTACGCCAAATCCCCGGAATGCTCCAGCCGGTGGATTGTTGGTGTAATATGCTGTTCCTTCTATTTCGAAATTCTCATAGGCATATGGTCCTGCCGCATGTGTACATGCACGTTCCAATACCGGGCCTCCAAGTGATGCAAACGCACCTGTATCAGAGGCTACTTTTGCCTTTACTCCCATAATCTTTCCGTTTTCATCACATCCCATGGTGAAATCCATGACAAAATGATGTCTCTTCGGATGAATCAACAGAGATTCTGCTCTGGTGAGTCTGACTTTTACCGGCCTTCCTGTCAGATAAGTAATAAGTGCCGCATGATGCTGCACCGTCATATCCTCTTTCCCGCCAAAACCGCCGCCTACCAGCGCATTCTGTGCCTTCACTTTATCTGTTCCAAGAAGCAGGCTGCATTCATGAGCAGTACAATATGCCGACTGATCGGTGGAAATTACCATCACATGACCATCTTCTTCCATATAAGCCACTGCGCATTCCGGTTCCAGGAACGCATGCTCTGTCCAAGGCGTCTCAAAATGATGTGAAATCACATGTTTTGAATTCCTGATCGCCTCTTCGGCATTTCCACGGCTGACGTGCTTATATGCCTGCACATTCGATTCCTCTTCATCAAATACCAGCGGTGCATCCGGCGCTGCTGCCTCTTCCATGTTATGGACTGCCGGAAGAACCTCATATTCAACTTTAATCAGCTTCTTCGCCTTTTCCGCTGTTTCCATATCTTCGGCTGCAACCAGGGCGATTGCATCGCCAAGGTAATGCGTAAGTCCTCCGACCGGAATCATCGTATACTGGTCATGTTTTAAATGACCGATTTTATTTTCTCCCGGAATATCCCCGGCTGTAAGTACTGTAATAACACCCGGCAATGCTTTTGCTGCCGCAGTATCAATAGAAAGTACTCTTGCACGCGGATATTTGCTGCGAAGTGCAGATCCATAGCACATTCCATCCAAGTAGAAATCATCCGGATATTTTCCATATCCCAGAACCTTTTCTTCCACATCCAGCCTGTGGACACGAGAACCAAGCTTCCAGTCATCCGCACTTTTTTCCGGGATCCTGCTATCCCGCATAATCATTGCTGCCAGTTTTACTGCAGCGATGATTTTCACATATCCTGTACATCTGCAGTAATTATTTCGAAGCGCATACTTAATCTCGTCCTCTGTCGGATCCGGATTTTTGTCCAGAAGCGCCTTCGTACACATAACCATACCAGGAATGCAAAATCCACATTGTACTGCTCCGGCTTCCCCATATGCGTAAGTGTAGACCTGTGATTCCCAATCTGTGAGGCCTTCAACCGTTATAATGTTCTTTCCTTCAAGTCTGTCCGTAGTCGGAACACAGGACTTGCAGGTTTCTCCGTCTATAATTACTGTACATGCTCCACAGGCACCCTGACTGCAGCCGTCCTTTACAGAAGTCAGATGCAGTTCGTCACGCAGGAAACGCAGCAAAGACTGCTTTTTCTCTGTCGTAACCCGTTGTCCGTTCACATTAAATGTATACATTCGCATTACTCACTTTCTTATTGAGTATGCAGGATTCTATTTCATTGTCAATGCTTCAAGTACCCCCTGACCAATTTTTCTTGCCTTATCTGAGATTGTGTAGCAATTCTTAATTACAAGTCTTGCATCCACATCTCCAATTTTAAGGCCTTTTGAAACCACTACGCCTTCCTGCAGCATTCCTCTTACAATTCCGGTCATGCTTGCATACACCGGAGCTCCTCCCGTTCTTGCCACAATCTGTCCCTTTTGTACTATCTCTCCAATCTTAGCCAGTGGTTCCATCATTCCATCGGCAGATGCATTCAAAAGCCTTTCTCTGGTAAAGCCTCCAACTTCCCCCGGAATCCCCGTGTTCGGAAGGGCGCATCCTTCACAGATTACCTTCCCAAGAGCGGCTCCCCTTTGAGTCTCGATCACATAATGACAATCTTTTCCTGCACAAAACCCCGGACCTATTCCAATCACCATCGGTGCATCATTCATAGTTGTCCCAAGGTTCTTTTTTGCCATAATTGCATCAACCAATACATCCGGATGGTAAGACTTCAGAATGAGCGCTTCTTCATCAACAATAACAGGAATATTCCCTTTTGCTATCTCAAAATCTGCTTCTTCCTGATTCTGCACGAGTACCCCTTTTGCCTCTTCAACCTGTGCCTCTTCCTCATAAACGGCTCGTGAAAATGACACTTCTCTTCTTACTGCAAGCGGAATGGCAATTTCTGTCATCAGCACTTCGTGTCCTGCTTTCCATAATTCATATGCAATTCCTGTCGCCAGATCACCGGCTCCCCGGATCAGTACTCTCATGCTGTCATCCTCCATCCAAATATTTCAATAATTACATTTATTTTAAGGCCGTAACATATTGGCCTTTATAGGCTTCCAGAATTTCTCCGTCCTTTGCGGCAAGTGTGCCGCGAAGATATACCTCTGATGCACGGCCTTTGATCTTTGTTCCTTCCATCGGACAATAGTCGCACGCTGACTGCTGTTTCTTAGCCGTCATCGTCCACTCTGTATCCGGATCCCATACTACAATATCGGCATCGCTTCCGGGTGCGAGCACACCCTTTTTCGGATACAACTGATAGAGTTTTGCCTGATTTTCGGACAAATATCCACACATCTGGGTAAGCGAAAGGCGACCGGTATTCACACCATACTGATAAATCAGTGCCGGTCTTTCTTCTGCCCCCGGCATTCCGCACGGAGTCTTTGAGAAATCCTCTTTTCCCATATCTTTCTGCTCCACCGTAAAACTGCAGTGATCAGTCGCGATCGTCTGAATTTTATTTTCCTCGAGTGCTTTCCAGAGAACTTCCTGATCTTCAGTTTTTCTCAGAGGCGGAGCAATCATGTATTTCTTCCCTTCGTTATGTGCAAGAGTATATCTGCTCTCATCCAGGACCAGATACTGAGGGCAAGTCTCTATATAGACTGTCTGCCCTTCGGCTCTTGCTCTTTCTACCTCAGCATAGCCTTCCTTCGAACTTAAGTGTACGATGATCACCGGTGTATCCACACATTTCGCAATCTTAAGGAGACGACTTACCGCTTCTGCTTCGGCAAGTGCCGGTCTGGTAGACGGATACTCTGCGGCTGATTTTCTGTCCCCATTCTTCTTTAAGGTTTCCGCCAGACGTGCATCAATGATTCCTTTGTTCTCACAATGCACGCCTGCGATTCCACCTAATTCTTTCAAGCGAGTCAGGATTTCATAAATACTCTTGTCATCAACTACCATGGCATCATAGGTCGTGTATAATTTAAAGGAATGGATTCCCTTTGCGACAATCTCTTTCAGTTCTTCCCATATCGATTCATTCCAGTCGGAAAGTGCAAGGTGAAACGCATAGTCACAGCTCGCCTTACCATCTGCTTTTTCATGCCAATGGCGAAGCGCGTATTCTAAAGATTCTCCCTTATTCTGTGTTGCAAAGTCAATGATGCAGGTCGTGCCTCCGGCCAGCTCCGCTTTCGTTCCTGTCTCAAATCCGTCGATGGTAACCGTTCCGGATACATCCAGATCCATATGTGTATGGCTGTCGATAAATCCCGGGAAAAGATATTTCCCTGCCACATCAACCTCCTCGGCTTCAGGATCTGAAAGATTTTCTCCTACAGCAAGGATCACTTCACCTTCTGTGAGCACATCTGCTTTTTCTATCTTACTTCCGCTTACAACACTGCCTCCTCGAAATAATCTTTTCATCACATTGACCTTCTTTCTGCCAGATTTTACAATTCCTATCCTAATAAATAAGCATAATCACTGCATACTGTCTCGATGACTTTCTGAAGTCCGAATGGGAGTCTTGTATCCTGTCCTTTTTCCCATGCAAATTCTTCACCAAGGAATCTTACCCTGCAGCTTACTTTCTCTTTATCTAATACCACAAATCCCTGATTCTTGCTGTTAGCCATATCTTCTTCGCTTGCAAATAAAGTAAATTTATCCAGATACGGCGCACTTGCATACGGGCAGAATACCAGACAGTTTCCACACTCATTGCACATATAATCTATATGGATAATCTGTGCTTTTGCCATACCCGGTACTTTAATAGAAATATTTGCACGGTTCGGACATACATCCACACAATTCTCACATATAGATGAACAGCAAAGACAACTATCTGCTTCTTTCTTACTTCCCGGTTCTTCCAGAATTCCTTTCTTAGCATAGACAGTTTCCGGAGCAACTCCTTCACTCATACTGTCAGAAATCTTTCTTCCTGCAATTGCTTCTGCTGCCGTGATTGCATTTGCCATTCCGTTTACAACCAGAGACGGTCCATAGAGTCCATCACCAATTACATAAACACCTTCCACATTGGTCTCGAGTTTATCAGAAACAAGAACGCGTCCTCTTTCATCTACATTGATTCCGTTTGCCTGATAGAAATCAGTCGGAACCTTTTCACCAACCGCCGCAATCACTGTATCTGCCGGAATGTTTACCACATTGCCGGTTGCTGTAACACCGGCTCTTCCTGAAGCATCCGCTTCGCCAAGAATCATTTCATTACATACGAGCTGACCGGCTTCCATTTTCACAGGAGCAAGAAGTTCTTTGAATTCTACTCCGTCAGCAAGTGCAAGCTGAAGTTCGTGTTCATCAGCAGGCATGTAACGTTTTGTTCTTCTGTAAACCAGATATACATGCTCAACACCTTCGCATCTCTTTGCAGCTCTGGCTGTGTCCATTGCCGTATTACCACCGCCAATTACAACAACATTCTTGCCAAGATCTACTTTTCCGCCTGTCTGATTGAAGTTTTCCAGGAACTCCAGTGCATTGACTGCCTGTTTTCCTTCCAGTTCAAGCTGACCGCGTTTGTATGCGCCAACCGCCAGAACCACATCATCATACTGTGATCTCAGGATTTCAACTGCCGGTGCTTCTGTTCCATACAGGATCTTCACACCAAGTTTCTCAAGAAGAGATACATCTTTTGCAATCACAGTATCATCAATACGGAAATCCGGGATTACAGCACTTACGATACCACCGAGCTTTTCTCTCTTCTCATAAATCGTAACATCTGCTCCCATTCTTGCCAGATAGAAAGCTGCCGCCATACCGGACGGGCCGCCTCCTACAACTGCAACTTTTTTGTCACAGTTTCCTTCCGGCTTCAAAGATCCGATTGCCGCAGCGTATGCATTCTGAGCACATACAAGTTTGGTGTCACGAATCTGAACCGATGTCTCGTAGAAATTACGAGTACAATGACTCTGACATCCATGTGCACAGATGGTTCCTGTGATAAACGGAAGTGCATTTCTATTTAAAATAACTTTCAGTGCTTCTTCGTATTTTCCTTCTCCTGCAAGTCTTACATAAGTAGTGATTTCCTGATGGATAGGACATGCATCCTCACATGGTGCGGTATAGCAGTCAAGAAGAGGAACTCTTTCACTGCTCTTTCTTGACGGCGGAAGTTTTGCCGGTTTTACATGATGTTTATCAGTAACTGCATCTTCAGCCACTTTATTCAGTGCCGCAACATCGATTCCTTCAAACGCCTTCATTCCCTGGGCATCGATCGTCTCTGCCATCTGTTTCAGTCTCTGGTATCCACCCGGTTTCAGAATTGTTGTTGCAACCGTTACCGGCCACACACCGGAGCCGACGATACCTGCAATGTTAAATGTATCTGCTCCTCCTGAGTAGGCGATTCTTAATTTGCCGTCGAATTCTCTGGAAAGCTTCGCTGCAAGCGAAATAGACAGTGGGTACAGGGATTTTCCTGACATGTACATTTCTTCACTTGGAAGCTCATTTCTTGTTACGTCAACCGGGAAGGTGTTTGTAATCTTCACACCGAATTCCAGTCCCATCTCACCGGATAATTTCATCAGTCTCTGCAGCATAGGAACTGCATCTTTATACTGAAGGTCATCATCAAAATGGAATCTTCCGAATACGAGATAATCATACCCCATCTTGTCCATCGTCTCACGTGCAAACTCATATCCCAGAAGAGTCGGATTACATTTGATAAATGTATGCATCTTCTTTTCTGTGAGCAGATAATTCGCAATGCTCTCGATTTCCTGCGGAGGACATCCGTGAAGAGTGGAGATCGTTGCTGAATTACAGATCAGCGGTGAAATATTTTCAATATCTTCTTTTGTAACATTTTTAAATTCATCAGCATGTGCAAGAAGAACACGTTTGCATTCATTAAATATTTCTGTATTTTCTGCATTTTTCATATTTTCAATGAAAGTATTGATCTTTTCAGATTTGATACCGGCAAGATCATACCCTACACTGATATTGAACTGGAAACCGTCCATGCTTCCAAGTCCGTATTCCTTTGCCATAAAGGACAGAAGGAACCATGCTTTGATATATTCATCCTGTGCCTGCGGTACATAAAGTTCTGTGGACCACTCACAGTTGTAGCATTCGTCCTCAGCCTTGATACACGGTTTGTTGACGCAGGCTGCAAGTTCAGCACCATCCATGATCTGAACCGTCTTAAGTTCAAAGAAACGGCTTCCTGCATAGTAAGATGCAACGATGTTCTGTGCAAGCTGGCTGTTCGGTCCTGCTGCAGGTCCGATCGGTGTCTCAAGCTTTCTTCCGAAAATAGTCTGCGCCTTCTTTGGATCAGCAATATATGGTCTATGCACTCCAAATACAGTACCTTTTGTATCATGTTCTGTGATTGTCCATTTCAGCAGCTGCTCAAATGGCATACAACTCATAATATCACTCATATCTTTTTCTCCTATCCGTTGATGCTCTTCCAAAGCTCGGCAGAGGATTCTCTGCATTTTGCATAAGCTTCTTCTACATCAACAACTTTGACCTCACGGTCTTTCATCAGGACTTTACCGTTTGCAATCGTTGTCACAACATCACGTCCCGTCATACCAAACAGAATATGTCCGTTAATATTATTCTCATCCAGATGTGTCGGTGCCACATAATCTACTACGATCACGTCTGCTGCCGCACCTTCTTTTAATACTCCAAGCGGTGTCTTAAAGTAACGGTTTGCAATCAGCGCATTATTTTCGAACAACATCTTCGGTACCTCACCCCATGCTGCATTTGCATCACAGAGATGATGTTTATGAAGTACATTCGCTACTTTATAAGATTCTGTCATATCATGTGTATATCCGTCTGTACCAAGGCCTGTAAGAATCCCCCTTCTTACCAGTTCCATGGTCGGAGGACATCCGCATGCATTTCCCATATTGGATTCCGGATTATGTACAACCATTGTGTTTGTCTCTTTGATCAGTTCCATCTCGTGTGGATTGATATAGATGCAATGTCCGAGAAGAGTTTTTTCTCCGAGGATGCTGCAGTCCATTAGTCTGTCAACGATACGTTTTCCATATTTCTTCAGGCAATCATGAAGGTCTTCAATTCCTTCTGCAACATGAATATGATATCCGACTTCATCCGGTTTATTTACTGCCGCAAGTTCCATTGTTTCATCAGAAATCGTGAACTGTGCGTGCATCCCCATCATACCGGCAAGCATATCCGAATCGTCCTTTAACGCATAACGGATAAATTCAGCATTCTCCGTTACAGCTTCACGCGCTTTGTCAATTCCGTCTCTGTCAGAAACTTCATAACAAAGGCAGGAACGGATTCCAAGTTCTTTTGCCACATCCGCAATTGTGAAAAGACTGTCTCTAATATGACCAAAACTTGCGTGATGATCAAAAATCGTCGTAACACCGTTACGGATGCAGGAAATCATGGTATCCATCGCACTGTATTTGGTCTGTTCCAGTGTGAGCTTTCTGTCGATCGTCCACCACTGTCCATCTAAGATATCCAGAAATCCCTTCGGATTATATCCCTTGATGGAAAGGCCGCGTGCCATCGCGCTATAAATGTGTTCATGTGTATTGATAAATGCAGGCATAATGATTCCGCCTTTTGCATCAATGTATTCTGCATTTTTGTATTATTCTTTAATTTCACTTGTAGTGCCTATTTCTGCAATCTTTGTTCCATCGATTGCTACTGCACCATTTTCAATAAATGGAAGGTCGTTATTTCTGGTAATTAATTTACCATTTCCTACTACTAACATATTTGGCCTCCTTTTTTAAATTAATCCAAATTATGATATTTACTTTTTCTCTTCTTCCTTCGGTTTTGGAAGTACCAGATTCAGTATGACCGCAGTAATCGTTGCGAGAACGACCGGTGATTTACCAAATACAGTTGTTACCCATGCCGGGAAAGAAGAAAGGGCTGCATTCGCCTGTGTAATTCCCATTCCAAGTGCAACAGCAAGACCTACGATTGTCGTATTTCTGTAATCCATCGGTGCAGATGTGATCAACTTCACACCGGTCATTGCGATAGACGCAAATACAGACACTGTAGCTCCTCCTAATACACAGTACGGGATTGTTGTCAATATAGATGAAAATTTCGGAATCAGTCCTGCCACAAGAAGAATTCCTGCTGCCATTCCAAATACCCGTTTTGCTACTACCTTGGTTGAAGAGACAATACCTACATTCTGACTATATGTAGCTGTCGGAAGTCCTCCAAAAAATGCACTGAAAATATTACTGAAACCATAAGCTACGATTCCGCCTGTAAGTTCTTCATCTGTAGGCATTCTGTCCAGGCCGCCTGTTGTCGTTGCGGAAAAGTCCCCGATTGCCTGGATAGAATTGATCGCAAAAAGTACACCGATTGCAACACATGCCGAAGGCTCGAATTTGATGCCAAAATGCATGACGCTCGGAAGCTGGAACCAGGATGCACTTGCTACCGAAGAGAAATCAACCATTCCAAAGCACAATGCAACAACATATCCGGTAATAATTCCTATTAATATAGAAGCAAGTTTCCAGATACCTTTTCCATAATGATTCAGTGCTGTAACAATGATCAATGTAATAAATGCCACCAGCCAGTTTTGCCATGATCCGTAGCTGGAGCTGTTTGATCCTCCTGCCATATAATTGATCGCAGTCGGATACAGAGAAAGACCAATTGCAAACACAACCGTACCTGTAATGAGCGGTGGGAAGAATTTACGAATCTGCTTAATAAAGATTCCCACGATAACCGCCACGATACCTCCGACGACCTGTGCTCCTAATATGGTACCCACATCATAAGATCCTGCAATTGCCTGCATTGTCGGTACATATGCGAAGCTGATTCCCATAATAACCGGCAGACCTGATCCTATTTTAAACGAACCCGTTTTAATAAACGGAAATAACTGAATTAATGTAGTTATAGCCGACATAACAAGTGCTGCCTGAATTAAAATGATTGAATCCTTTGCCGACAAACCTGCTACTCCTGCCACGATGATCGCCGGTGTTACGCATCCTACGATCATAGCTACTACATGCTGCAGTGCAAGCGGAAGTGACTGAGCCACCGATGGCTTCCCGTCAAGCTTAAAAAGTTCCTCTGATGTTTTTGATTCTCTGTTCATTCTACCTCCTTCTCCCTTAGATAATTCTTCCTATTATAGTTTTCCGCCGGAAGTTTATCCGAGAGCAGTGAAAATTATTGGCCGTTCCCATGGTGCCACACCAATATTATGTACTTACTCATAAGAAAGCGCAAACAAAATTTTCTATGGCGAATAATACTTCTTAAAGAAATAGAGAGACCTTATCATTCGTCAAAAGAATCATTCATTTATATTATCGGATTTCCACAGCGGATAAAATCTGATTCCAATCTTCTGCTTAGGATTGAGGGCATGTTATATTTAAAGCAGTCATCTGTAATCTTTCCTTTATCAGGCTGTTGATCCATGCAAGCCGATAATATGTAATGGTAAATCCCGTATTACATGAAGCCACTACTTTCGTGCATTTTTACCAACACACGCTTTCGTCAGATTTATATTATCATCATCTTATCTAAATTGCAATATATTTTGCAAAATATTTTTTGTTTCATAATAATTTTTTATTACACCTCCTCGTGGTCTGCGCATTTGTCGGCTTTGTATAAATTTAAGTGCAAAAAATATTTTGTTGTGCTAAAATATTTTTAGTTTTTCTATTGCATTTTCATTTTTTTGTGCTATGATGAATTCAGAGAGACCACTTAACAGGTCCCTGAGAGGAGGAATTTATATGGCAGATTTCAGACTGGAAATGTTAAAACAGGTGGCTGCAGGTTTAGCTGCCCAATTCGGTGATAATTGTGAGGTTCTCATACATGATCTTACAAGCGGCGTTGCCCAGAGTTCTATCGTGTATATAGAGAACGGCCATGTGACCGGCCGTAAGCTTGGAGACGGACCTTCCGGAGCAGTTCTTGATGCATTAAAACATCACGAAGGACCTCTAAAGGATAATCTGGCTTACCTTACAAAGACCGAAAGCGGACGCATTTTAAAATCCAGTACCATCTATATACATGATGAGTCTGACCGGCCCCGCTACATTTTATCGATCAACTTTGACATCACGAATCTTCTCGCACTGGAGAGCACCCTCCGTTCGCTCACCACATGCGGTACGCAGGAGGATTCTGATTCGAAAGAAAATGCCCCTCGCATGATTACCCATGACGTAAATACTCTGTTAGATGAATTAATCGAACAGTCTGTAGCGCTGGTTGGAGTCCCGGTTCCTCTTATGTCAAAAGAAGACAAGATCAAAGCGATCAACTTCCTGAATGACACAGGTGCCTTTCTTATCACGAAATCCGGAGATAAAGTAGCCAAATATTTTGGCATCTCCAAATACACGCTTTATAGTTATGTAGATATCAACAAATAAACACCATATCATAAGGAGGATATGAACATGTGCAATAAGAAAGAGAACGTTTTAAAATGGACTCTTAACAACATCGTAAAAAGTGATGACATGCAGGTACAGAATATGTCACTTGAAGAGATGGCAAAAGCAAGTAATTTCCATAAAAGCTTTCCACAGTATTCTGTAACACCTCTGACCAGATTGCAGAACCTGGCAGATTATCTTGGACTGAAACGTTTATATGTAAAAGATGAGTCTTATCGTTTCGGACTTAACGCATTCAAAGTACTCGGCGGTTCTTACGCAATTGCAAGATATATTGCCCAACAACTTGGCAAAGATGTCAGTGAAGTACCCTACAGCGTACTTACTTCTGACAAATTAAGAGAAGAATTCGGACAGGCAACTTTCTTTACAGCTACTGACGGTAACCACGGACGCGGAATCGCATGGGCTGCCAACAAACTGAATCAGAAATGTGTTGTCAGAATGCCCAAAGGCACTACCGAAACTCGTCGTCAGAACATTGCCAAAGAAAACGCAACTGTTACAATCGAAGATCTCAACTACGACGAATGTGTAAGGCTTGCTGCCAAAGAAGCAGACGCTGCCGAAAACGGAATCATGGTACAGGATACCGCATGGGAAGGATATGAAGAAATTCCCACCTGGATCATGCAGGGATACGGAACACTTGCTATGGAAGCATCTCAGCAGCTCGAAGAAGACGGTTCTCGTCCGACACACATCTTCATCCAGGCAGGTGTTGGTTCATTAGCAGGTGCCGTAATCGGATATTTTGCAAATCTTTACAAAGAGAATCCACCGATCATGGTTGTTGTAGAAGCCGGTGCTGCTGACTGTCTGTACCGCTCTGCCATGAAAGCTGACGGATCCCGCGTAGATGTAACAGGTGATATGCTCACCATCATGGCCGGTCTTGCCTGCGGTGAAGCAAATACTGTTTCATGGGATATTCTCAAAAACCATGCGAGTGCATTCGTTTCTTGTCCGGACTGGGTAAGTGCAAACGGAACACGTATCTACGGATGTCCGCTTCCGGGTGACAAACAGGTTACTTCCGGTGAATCAGGATCTGTTACCTTAGGTCTTGTGCATGCTCTTATGACAAAGCCTGAATATGCTGATCTTAAGGAAGCTTTGAAGCTTAATTCTGATTCAGAAGTTCTTCTCGTATCTTCTGAAGGTGATACCGATCCGATCCGCTACCGTGAAATCGTCTGGGAAGGTTTATGCGGAACTGAAAAGAGACCATTTGCTGATCTTGAAAAATAAGAATACATATTAATAAAGAAATGACAGGAGGAACATAAAATGTTTGATTTTGATAAAGTAAAAGCTGCTGCTAACGGATATGAAAAAGATATGACTGCTTTCTTACGCGCAATCGTTAAGAATCCAGGTGAAAGCTGTGATGAGAAGGCACACATCGACACAATCGCTGCTGAAATGAAAAAAGTGGGATTTGATGAAGTGGTTATTGACCCACAGGGTAATGTAATCGGATACATGGGAACCGGTGACAAGATCATCGCTTACGATGCACACATCGACACAGTAGGTATCGGAAATATCGCAAACTGGACCTTCGACCCATATGAAGGATATGAGACAGAAACAGAAATCGGCGGACGTGGTGTTTCTGACCAGTGCGGTGGTATCGTATCTGCAGTATACGGCGCTAAGATCATGAAAGATCTGGATCTGATTCCGGAAGGATGCAAGATCATGGTAATCGGAACTGTTCAGGAAGAAGACTGTGACGGTCTTTGCTGGCAGTACATCATCAACGAAGATAAAGTTCGTCCGGAATTCGTAGTTTCTACAGAACCTACAGACGGCGGAATATACCGTGGACAGAGAGGACGTATGGAAATCCGTGTTGATGTAAAGGGTGTTTCCTGCCATGGTTCAGCTCCGGAACGTGGAGATAACGCAATCTACAAGATGGCTGACATTCTTCAGGACATCCGTGCATTAAATGAAAATGACGCTGAAGACGGAACCGAAATCAAAGGTCTCGTTAAGATGCTTGACCCAAAATACAACAAAGACTGGGAAGAAGCTCGTTTTCTTGGACGCGGAACCGTTACAACATCTCAGATCTTCTACACATCACCAAGCCGGTGTGCAGTAGCCGATTCCTGCTCAGTATCTCTTGACCGTCGTATGACATTCGGAGAAACATGGGAAAGCTGTCTGGATGAAATCCGTGCTCTTCCGAGCGTACAGAAATACGGCGATGACGTAACAGTATCTATGTACAACTACGATCGTCCGTCATATACAGGATGTGTTTATGAAATCGAATGCTACTTCCCGACATGGGCTATTCCGAAGGATCACAAAGTAACAAAAGCTCTGGAAGCTGCTTACATGGGTCTTTACGGTGACAAACGTATCGGTGCTGAAGAAACACTTGAAATGAGACAGGCTCGTCCACTTACAGATAAATGGACCTTCTCTACAAACGGCGTTTCTATCATGGGAAGGAACGGAATCCCATGTATCGGATTTGGACCGGGTGCTGAAGCTCAGGCTCACGCTCCAAATGAAAAAACATGGAAACAGGATCTGGTTACCTGTGCTGCTGTTTATGCTGCACTTCCGGCTCAGTACTGTAAATAATTACGACATTATCTAATTATACTTTGTTATACATCACTAAGAGGGGCGTCTTCCCTTCATGACGCCCCACCCTTCAAAGAAAAAGATGCATGGCCATGCATGGAGCTTATAAACAAATTTAATAATTTCAAAATCAGGAGGATTTTAATATGGAAACTTTACAGAAATATATCGACAAACTTAACGCATTAAACTTTAAAGATATGTACAATGGTGACTTCTTCCTTACATGGGAAAAGACAGATGACGAAATCGAAGCTGTATTTACAGTAGCTGATGCTCTTCGTTACATGAGAGAACACAACATCTCAACAAAAGTATTTGAAAGCGGTCTTGGAATTTCTCTGTTCCGTGACAACTCTACACGTACACGTTTTTCTTTCGCCTCTGCTTGTAACCTGTTAGGTCTTGAAGTTCAGGATCTTGACGAGGGAAAATCACAGGTTGCTCACGGTGAAACTGTTCGTGAAACCGCAAACATGATTTCTTTCATGGCTGATGTAATCGGTATCCGTGATGATATGTACATCGGAAAAGGTAACAAATATATGCATGAAGTTGTTGACGCAGTAACACAGGGAAATAAAGATGGTATTCTGGAGCAGAAACCTACTCTTGTAAACCTTCAGTGTGATATCGACCATCCGACACAGGCAATGGCTGATATGCTCCACATCATCCATGAATTTGGCGGTGTTGAAAACCTGAAAGGCAAAAAGCTTGCTATGACATGGGCTTACTCTCCATCTTACGGAAAACCGTTGTCAGTTCCGCAGGGAATCATCGGCCTTATGACTCGTTTCGGTATGGACGTTGTTCTTGCTCATCCGGAAGGATATGAAGTATTCCCGGAAGTTGAAGCTGTAGCTGCTGAAAACGCTAAGAAATCAGGCGGATCTTTCACAAAAACAAACAACATGGCTGAAGCTTTCAAGGATGCTGATATCGTATATCCGAAGAGCTGGGCTCCGTTCGCTGCTATGGAAAAACGTACAGAACTTTACGGAAACGGCGACACAGAAGGTATCAAAGCTCTTGAAAAAGAACTCCTTGCTCAGAACGCACAGCACAAAGACTGGGCTTGTACAGAAGAACTTATGGCTACAACTAAAGACGGAAAAGCTCTTTACATGCACTGTCTGCCGGCTGACATCACCGGTGTAAGCTGTAAAGAAGGTGAAGTAGACGCTTCTGTATTCGATCGCTACAGAGATCCACTTTACAAAGAAGCAAGCTTCAAACCATATATCATCGCTGCTATGATCTTCCTTGCTAAATTTGCTGACCCTGCCGACATACTGAAAAAGCTTGAAGAAAAAGGCACTCCAAGAATTTTTGAATAAAATTCGGGAGGCAGATGTAATGGCTAAAAAAAGAAGAATTGTTATCGCCCTTGGTGGTAACGCACTTGGAAACACTCTTCCGGAACAGATGGCTGCGGTAAAAATTACCGCAAAAGCAATTGTTGATCTGATTGAAGAAGGATGTGAAGTTGTTGTGGCTCACGGAAATGGGCCACAGGTAGGAATGGTAAATAATGCCATGATCGCACTCACTCATGAAGATCCGCAGCAGCCAAACACGCCTCTTTCCGTATGTGTCGCAATGAGCCAGGCTTACATTGGCTATGATTTGCAGAATGCGCTTCGTGAGGAGCTTCTGAACCGTGGAATTACAGATATGCCTGTTGCAACCATGATCACTCAGGTTCGTGTAGACGAAAATGATCCGGCATTTGAGAATCCTTCCAAACCGATTGGTAAATTCGTTACGGAAGAACAGGCTAAAATAATGGCTGAAAAATACAATTACATCATGAAAGAAGACTCCGGACGTGGCTATCGCCGTGTCGTAGCTTCTCCAAAACCGGCTGAAATCGTAGAAATCGGTACAATCCGCACCATGGTTGATTCCGGTGACCTCGTCATCGCATGCGGCGGAGGCGGAATCCCTGTTATTAAACAGGGAAATCACCTGAAAGGTGCCAGCGCTGTAATCGATAAGGATTTTGCAAGCTGCCTGCTCGCAAAAGAACTGGATGCAGATTATCTGATCATCCTCACAGCCGTTGAAAAAGTAGCAATCAACTTCGGAAAACCTGACGAAAAATGGCTCAGTGATCTTTCCGTTGATGAAGCAAAGCAGTATATCAGTGAAGGACATTTTGCTCCTGGCTCTATGCTGCCTAAAGTCCAGGCTGCTGTTGACTTTGCCGAGTCTAAGCCCGGACGCACTGCCCTGATCACCCTTCTTGAGAAATCAAGAGATGCGATCCAGGGCAAAACCGGAACCATGTTCCACTCATAATGTTCCTTCTTATAGGATTTTTGCCCAAATTACAAAAGAGGCACGGTTTGAAAACCGTGCCCTTTTGTATTGTCTTTTCTTTATTCTTGTTGCAAATAATCCTCAGATTGTTGCACGGTATCTCCTGATTCCTGAAAAATCAGTTCCATCTTAGTACCCTTTCTCTCCTCGCTTTCCACCTGTATCTGCGCTCCGTGGAGAATAGCTCCATGTTTCACGATGGAAAGTCCAAGCCCGGTACCGCCTGTTTCTCTCGAATGGCTCTTATCCACGCGGTAAAAACGTTCGAATATCCTGTCCTGATGCTCTTTGGGAATTCCAATACCTGTATCGTTTACAATTACTTTCGTTCCATTTAACGTCTTTCCCACCCACACACTGACCTTTCCGCCGGGCACATTATACTTGATTGCATTTTCAATAATATTGTAGATCATCTCATCAAGAATCTGCCTGATTCCATAGTACGTCACGTGTTCTCCAACTACTTCGATACGTACATTCCGCTTTTCCGCCTGAATAGCCAGCCGGCTTACCGCCTCTCTTGCAAGCTGATACAAATCCACATCTTCCTTTTCCAGTTCAATATTGCCTTCATCAAGCTTGGACAGTTTGATAATATCTCCTACCAGTGTGATCATCCTACTGGCCTCATTATAGATCCGTCTTGAAAATTCAGCCATATCCTTCTGTCTGACAAGTCCGCTCATCATAATCTCTGCATATCCGGAAATCGAAGTCAGAGGAGTCTTCAGCTCATGCGATACATTGGCCGAGAATTCCCTGCGCATCTGCTCCATCTTGGCTTTTTCTTTATTCTGTCTGTCAATCCTTTCAAGAAGCGGCGAAAGTTCTTCATACACATTATTTTCCAGTGGATTTTCCAGATTCAGTGTATTCACCGGCCTTATCAGCCTTTCCACCTGTTTTTCCGTCACGATCCAGGAAATAAGAGCCATTGCGGCTCCGATCATCAGCATGTACGGAAGCACACGGAGCGCCGTTCGCCAAACCGTATCCATGTCCTTTGCCACTCGAAGAATGGTTCCGTCCTTCAGTCTGATGGCGTAATACAACATTTCCCTTCCTACTGTATCAGATACACGGATGCCTTTCCCGCTTCCGCTCTTCTTAGCCTCTTGGATCTCAGCGCGTGTACTGTGATTCTCCAATTGCTCCTGTTCTCCCGTTGAGTCATAGAGGACCTCACCGTCCGTACCGATCCATGTCACTCGCGTTTCCTTGCGGGCGTCATCCATATCTTTCATATATTGTTCGCCGGAAATGTCAATAGCCGCCCGAATATAATCAGCCTCCTGGACAAGTTCCGTCTCCATGATCTGAAGTGTCTGCCGGTAAATCACAAAGGTCATAAGGATATAAGAAAACAAAAGTGCCAATGTCACGATCAGGATCATGCTGCGCTGAATCTTATTTTTCATCCTTCTCTCCCCTCATCCTGTAACCGACTCCGCGCACCGTCTCAATCAGCTCTCCTTCAATTCCGAGCTTCTGCCTCAGGGTTCTTACATGCACGTCCACGGTTCTTGTCTCTCCGCCAAATTCATAACCCCAGATTTCTTCCAGGAGCCGGTCTCTGGTAAGAACAATATTCTTATTCTCCATCAGCATTCTGAGAAGTTCAAATTCTTTCAGGGTCAGAGCCACATCTTCTCCCTCTACGCTTACCATGTGTTTCTTTTTATTCAGACAGATTTCCCCGATTACGATCTGCCCCGCTTCTTCTTTTGTTCCGCTTCTTCGGAGCACTGCTTTAACTCTTGAGACCAGCTCCATCATTCCGAAGGGCTTTGTCACATAATCATCCGCTCCTGAATCCAGCCCCATTACTTTATCGTATTCACTTCCCTTAGCGGTCAGCATAATGACTGGGATATGCTTCGTTTCAGGTGACGCTTTGAGTTTTCTTAAAATCTCCATTCCATCCTCGCCCGGCAGCATGATATCAAGCAAAACAAGCTCTGGCAGAATTTCTGCCAAAGCTTCAAAAAATGCGGTTCCGTCTTCGAATCCTTTTGCCGCCATTCCCGTTGTTTCAAGAGTATATACTACCAAGTCTCGGATGTTACTTTCATCCTCCACACAAAAAATCATTTATATATTCTCCTTTTTGTCGATATTACCCGACTCTTCTAAATGCGGGCATTTCCGGCATGAATTCCCGTGATGGAAAATTCAACCCACTCTGCGATATTCGTCGCATGGTCTCCGATTCGCTCCAGATACTTTGCGATCATAATCAGATCAATGGCTGTGTCCCCACCGGTTCCTTTATGATCTTTGATGGATTCTACCAGTTCTTTCTTGATGTTATCGAAAAATTCGTCCACAGCATCATCTGCATCCATTACTTTTCTTGCAAGTTCAAGATCCTTCTGAACATAAGCAGATACACTGCTTCTTACCATTCTCATGGTCGCTTCTGCCATGCGTCCGATATCTTTCAGGTTCTCGTCTCCGTTAAATTCAGCCGCGGTCACAATATCTGCGATATCTGCTGTCTGATCTCCGATTCTTTCCATGTCGGTGATCATTTTAAGCGCTGCCGAAATCTGGCGGAGATCACGAGCTACCGGCTGCTGCTGTAAAAGAAGCTTCAGGCAAAGATTTTCGATATCTTTCTCCATCTGATCAATCTCCTCGTCTGCAGCGATCACTGCTTTCGCACGTCCCATATCATTATTTTCCAGAGCCCCTGTAACCTCTTCAATCGCAGTCTCACACAGCTCACCCATATGAATCATCATCTCACCCAGCATTTCAAGCTGTCTGTCAAATCTGTTACGCATCTTAGCCAAACCTCCCTGTAATATAGTCTTCTGTCCGTTTGTCAGAAGGAATTGAGAATAATTTCTCTGTATCATTATATTCAATCACTTCACCCAGGAGGAAAAATGCTGTGTTGTCAGACACACGCACTGCCTGCTGCATATTATGTGTGACCATAACAATAGTATAATCCTTTTTCAGCTCCATCGCAAGGTCTTCGATTTTAGATGTCGAAATCGGATCCAGAGCAGATGTCGGCTCATCCATCAGAAGCACCTCCGGCTGTACCGCAAGTGCTCTTGCAATACAAAGTCTCTGCTGCTGACCACCTGACATTCCAAGTGCACTCTTTTTCAGACGATCCTTGCATTCATCCCAGATTGCCGCGTCTCTAAGAGATTTTTCTACGATGTCATCCAGTTTCGCCTTGGAACGGATTCCATGCGTTCTCGGTCCGTATGCGATATTATCATAAATGCTCATCGGGAATGGATTCGGTTTCTGGAATACCATGCCGACACGTTTACGCAGATGATTTACGTCCATATTTCCATAAATATCTTCACCGTCAAGAAGAATATCTCCTTCAATACGACATCCCTCAACCAGATCATTCATACGGTTTAAGGATTTTAATAATGTTGATTTACCACAGCCACTGGGCCCGATAAATGCTGTAATTTTATTTTCCTCGATATCCAGATTTACATTTTTAAGCGCCTTAAAATCGCCGTAGTATAAATCCAGATTTTTCACATTAATTTTCGCCATTTTAGTTTCCTTTCGTCAGCTTCTTCGCGATTTTTCCTGAAAGCACATTAATACAAATTACAAGAATCAACAGAACGACCGCCGTTGCGTACGCCTTATCGGTGTGCAGCCCTTCATTCGCAAGCACATACATGTGAAGTGCAAGCGTACGTCCTGAGCCCATTACATTTTTAGGAATCTGGGCAACCGTTCCCGAAGTATACATCAGAGCTGCCGTCTCACCGACGATTCGGCCGATTGCAAGAATCACTCCTGCAAGGATTCCGGGAATTGCACTCGGAAGCACAATTCTGAAGATTGTTCTAAGTTTTCCCGCTCCAAGTCCAAAACTTCCTTCCCTATAAGAATCCGGGACGGATTTCAGAGCTTCTTCGGTTGTACGCATGATAAGCGGAAGAATCATGATTGCCAGTGTACATGCTCCTGCCACCAGGGAAAGTCCCCATCCCAAAGCGGTAACAAAAAACAGAAGTCCGAACAGACCGTACACGATTGACGGAATACCGGATAAAGTTTCTGTGGTAAGACGGATTATTTCCACGAATTTATTACCTTTCTTCGCATATTCCACAAGAAAGATTGCGGAAAAGATGCCAGACGGTACTGCAATTGCAAGTGACAGTAGTGTCATAATAACCGTATTCACAAGTGCCGGAAGCAGCGATACATTGTCCGAATTATATTCCAATGCAAATAAATCTGTCGAAATATATGGAATTCCATGGATCAGAATATACGCAATCAGGAACAACAGCACCGCAAACGTCAGGAATGCGGAAAGCATCACAAGAAATGCAAGCACAAAAGATCCCGGTGCGTTTTTATAGGAAGTCAGTTTTTGCTTTAATTTTTTACTCATTCTCACCCCTCCTGTTTAATAATGCCACACTGAAGTTGATGATAAGAATAAACACAAAGAGTACAACTCCTGTCGCGATCAATGCTTCTCTGTGAAGTCCGGCTGCATATCCCATCTCCAGTACGATATTTGCAGTCATCGTTCTCACGCCTTCGAAGATGCTGCCCGGAAGACGCGCCTGGTTTCCGGCGATCATGATCACGGCCATGGTCTCTCCGATCGCACGTCCGATTCCAAGTACGATTCCCGCAATCACACCGGATTTCGCTGCCGGAAGAACTACCTTAAAAATGCTCTGTTCGTGGGTTGCTCCAAGTGCCAGTGATCCTTCATAATACTGCGGCGGTACCGCACGGATATTGGATTCTGTTACTCCGATAATCGTAGGAAGAATCATCATTCCAAGTAAAATGGAGGCTGTCAATATGGAGTTTCCGTCTCCTGCTTTATCAAGGACGCCTGCCTGTCTCAGCGTCTTTCCAAAGTCACGGATGATAGGTACAATCACTACAAGTCCAAAGAATCCGTAAATAACGGAAGGAATTCCAGCAAGGAGTTCTGTCGCTCCTTTAAGCACCGGATAGATTCTCTTCGGGCAATATTTTGCCATAAAGACGGATGTCAGAATTCCAATCGGTACACCGATTAAAATAGCTCCAGCTGTGACGTAAATACTTCCCATGATCATTGGGAAGATTCCATAAATGTCATTGTTCGGTCTCCAGGTCGTTCCCGTCAGGAATTTTAAAAATCCGATTTCTTTCATTGCAGGGATACCATTCATGAATAAAAACACACAAATGAGTGCTACCGCCAACACCGAAGTGCAGGCGGCAATGAAGAATACACCCCACATGAATTTTTCTTTCCATGCATTCATATGGATTACCTCTTTATTTCTACTTTACAATATCTTCCCATGAAACAACTTCACCGGTAAAGATTGATTTTACCTGTTCGCTTGTAAGTTCATCTACTGGGCTGTCATTGTTTACAATTACTGCAATACCGTCTGTAGCGATTACTGTTGCTGTAAGTTCAGCTGCTTCTTCATCCTTTAATTCACGAGATGCCATACCGATGTCACAGATTCCGCTCATTGCAGAAGTCATACCTGTTGTAGAATCGCTCTGGTTGATTTCGATTTCAGCGCCTGTATTTACTTTCTCATAAGCTTCTTTAAGTTTCTCCATAACCGGTGTTACAGAAGAAGAACCCGCTACAACGACCTTACCGGTTGCTCCGTTTGATTCAAACGGTTTTACATCATCAAGTGAAATATATCCGTTTTCAGATACGACCTTCTGTCCTTCTTCACTCAAAATGAAATTGATGAAATCCTGTGCAATCTCTGAAACATCGTCCTTTGTTGCAATGTTGAATGGTCTGGATACTTTGTATGTACCGGCTTTGATATTTTCCTCTGTAGCTTCTGCTCCGTCAATCTTAACAGCTTTGACTGTATCTCCAAGTGATCCAAGTGAAACATAACCAATTGCATATTCATTTCCTGCAACTGTTGACATCATAACCTCTGTGCTGTTTGTAATGTTTGCATCTTCTGTTGTGTGGTCAACCTTTTCTCCGTTTTCATCTTTCTGTTCGATTCCGAAAAGTTCGATGAATGCTCCTCTTGTACCTGAGCCATCTTCTCTGGATACTACTGTGATATCATTTGCCGCATCCCAGCTTGCTTCCTGCTGATCTGCTTCACCATTTGTATCTGTACTTTCTGTCTTACTTCCGCATCCGGCTGCCATAGCTCCGGTCATTGCTAATACTAATGTCATTGCTAATAATTTTCTCATTTTCATAATAACTTTTCCTCCATTCGAGTTTTATGTATTTGTTTTCTTCACAGTTGGTATCATATAAAACGAATGTAAAATCCAAAACCATGGATATGTAAAGTGTTTGTAAAGTTTCGTCAAAAAAGGCATCCGACCCTACCGGGTAAGATGCCTTCTGACAGATTATTTATTCTTCGTGTGTCTGATTCACTCCCGCCAGTTCCGCGATTGCTTCGTTAAGCGAAAGCATTTTATCATCCAGTGCGGATACCATCTCCGCACATTCTCTCAGTTCCTGACTGATATAATCCGGAGCCTTTCCTTCGAATTTGTAATAGATCTTATGTTCCAGGCTGGCCCAGAAATCCATTGCGATCGTTCGTATCTGGATTTCAACCTTCGTATCCACTACGCTGTCCGAAAGGAAAATCGGCACGGATACCAGCATATGATAGCTCTTATATCCACTTTCTTTTGGATTCTTGATATAATCCTTGATTGATAAAACCTTTAAATCACTCTGCTTTCCGATCATTTCCGCAAGGCGGTAAATATCGGATGTAAAAGAACAGATGAGTCTCACTCCTGCAATGTCATTGACATATCTCACCATATTCTCAATTGATGTCTCACGTCCGTTCCTCTTTAGTTTTTTCACAATACTTTCAGGTGTCTTAATTCTCGTTTTAATATGTTCAATCGGATTATAACTATGAACATGCTGGAATTCATCATTTAAAATATCCAACTTCGTTCCTACTTCCTTCAGTGCGGCATTGTAAAGAAACATGACGGTCTTCCAGCTATCCATATCGTCATAATTCTTAAGCACTATGCTCATTGAATTCTCTTCTTTATTCATCACTCTTGCTCCCGGTATTATATTACATCAATCTGACACATCTTCATCGTATCCAGAGCCGCTCTATGGCTGTCCGGTGTAACACCCGCACAGCAGGAAGCATCTACGCTGATATTTGCCTCAGGAAGTGCTGCTTTGAGAAGCAATGCATTAGACACAACACAGATATCCGTGCAAAGCCCTACCAATTCAATGTCCGTGTATTTTCTCTGCACCGCAAAATGTGCAAGCTGCGTACTTCCAAATGTAGGTTTGTCGATCACTTTCTCGGCATATGGCTTCAGAGCCCCAATGATCTCCCATCCCGGAGTTCCTTCTACACAGTGCACGACCGGAAGCCTTCTTCCCTCCTGTGTCTTCAGATAATCTTCTCCGTGCGTATCTCTTGTAAATACGATATCCGTCTCCTCTTCCTTCGCGTCCTTTACTTTTTCCACTACGACCGGTACGATTTCCACGGCTTCCGGTGTACCGAGACTGCCATCAACGAAATCCTTCTGCATATCAACGACAACCAGTAATTTCTTCATCTTCACTTAGCCCCCTTAATACATAATTTTTTTATTCGAGAGCGTCCTTTCACCTATCATCTTCAAGCGCGAGACATCTCTATGCATATTGTACCATACTCCGGTTCTTATCTGAATTGGTTTGAAAGTTATTTAATAAAAATTTTCGTATTCCACATATCATGGATCATTTTCACAATATCATAACCATAGTTTTCTCCGGTCGCCCATCCATATCCCTGCGGATTCTCTTTTTGCCCCAGCCATTCCACATAAGGCGCACATCCTTTCGTCACATAATCATAACGGTTATCGACACATTCCCCGGACAGCTCTTCTGTTGTCGCATATGCTTTTAAATGCTGAATCTGGGCTCTGACTCCCGTACGCACATCCGGATAACTGTTGCCCGGAACTCCCCCTCCCGTCGTACCGATTCCCGCGAAATTATACTGTGTGATCTTCGCGTCACCTCCATATTGGAGCCATCCGGTCTCTTTCATGGTCTGCGCAAAAGCAACCTCCGGCCTTACCCCCTCCTGAACCGCTTCTTCATAATATATCCGGCAAAAAGTCTCAATGTCGGGAGCTCCGCCCCTGGCAAGGACATCCGCCGGATAGTTCTCACCACTCTCATTAAAGTATTCCACCATCTGCCAGGTCTGAATACTGCTTTCTCCCATGATCGGATACTGCCCGGGAACGATCGACGCCTCCACTTCACTACTCCCCGCTTCTTTCTCACTGCTTGCCCCCGTCCCGGTCTGTTCGTCCTCCTTCTGCGGATTCCCGTCCGTCTTTTCCATGTGCTGTGCTTTTATGTTTTCATTGAACCTTTTCATAATCTTCTGTTCCAGAATCATGGCACCACACACCAACGCCATTACAAATATCGCAATCAGTATCTGTATATTCCTTTTTCCCAATCTTTTCTCAACTCTGTTCCAAAACTGTATCATGCCACTTTGTCCATTGCGCTTTCTTACTTAATAACTATTCTATTCTACACAAAATATTTCCAATTATAAAGGATTTACTTTCTATTTATATTCCTATATACTGAGAAAAGATTGATTGATAAGGAGTTGAAAACTATGTTCCGATTATGGGCGAAAGAATTCAAAGATAACCGCATGTTACGAGACACTACGATCTGCGACGACAGTGATGATACAAGAACACATAAGATTTTTCGTGCATTGGACGAAATCTGCTATGAATTTGATCTCAGCAAACCAATCTGGCTGGATTCTACGATAAATGAATTTAAACGGCATGCAAAGGCACGGTTTTATCAGGATAATTTTGTGGATTCAATTGATTTCGATTATTTAGAGATTCATGTGATTGAGGAATAAGGTGGCTGGGGCGGGTACCCCGTTCCCCAAACCACCCTCTTTATTTATTCATTTCTAATAGCCGCCAGCGGGCTTAACCGCATTGCTCTAAGTGCAGGGAAATATCCTGCAACCATTCCGACCAGTACTGCAAATCCTATGGATGCAAGTGCCAGCCAGGGCGGTATATAAGAGATTCCGCTGCTCATTCCCATCGACTCTCCTGCACTTCCTACAACAAAGTTGATCGCGCCGGATATCGCAAAGCTTAATATATTGCCGATCACTCCTCCAAGGAAGCCGATGAAAGCCGCCTCAAGAAGGAAAAGCTGTTTGATATTCTTTAAGCTGCAGCCCAGAACTTTGAATACACCGATCTCTTTCGTACGTTCGTAGATTGACATCATCATCGTATTGGCAATTCCGATCGCTGCGACCAGCAGGGATACTGCTCCGATTCCCCCAAGTACCGCCTGAACGATCGCGAACTGTTTCTTCATACTCTCCATATATTCAATATTACTGTCTACATTATATCCCATTTCCCGAAGCGTAGTGGAAACTGCCTCTACATTGTCCAGATTATCTACTTTCACTTTGGCGGAAGAATAGGCAAAGAATTTATATGGTTTGCCCGTCTTTGTTGACGGCTGTCCCGGAATGACTCTTCCGGAAAATTCTTTTTTCAGCACATTTTTCAGTGTCGTCACATCACAATAGGCACTGTAGTAAAATGGTGTATATTCTTCCACATCTCCCTCCACAACACCACTTGCCGTTACTACATGCTTTTTTGCATTGTGTGTGGCTCCGGATGAGCCGTCGCCATACATCATTTCATCATATGCCTGTACATCCAGAATCAGAAACAGCGAATCATTCTCCAGATCAATATCCGGGAGTTCACCAGTTTCCCAGTATCCGCTTCCTCCATTTTTGTCATAAAATTGCATCAATACACCGTTCCCGTAAACCAGTTCCAGCGCATTTCCTCCCTCTTTCGGAAAACTTCCGCCTTCCTTAAGAGGCATATTCTGTGCTTCCATTGCTTCTTTCGTGGTTCCGACCAGATTAAGATATCCCATGTATTTGCCCTTTAACGCATAGGCACTTATCTCATAGACCGGTGCCGCAAGGGTTACATGTTCTACACCTGCAATTTCTTTGATCGTATCATCGGTGATATACTTGGTTGTTTCTTCTTCTTCACCGCCGTAATACATCATAGAATCGCCGGCGCTTTTTCCGGTAACCGTGAGCATTGTCAGACCGCCTGACTGCTCTACTTCTTCATACAGGGAACGCTGCAGTCCCATTCCCAATGAAATCATGACTACAATAGACGCAGTACCGATGATCACCCCCAGAACTGTCAGAAATGTCCGAAGCTTCCGTCTCTTAAGATTCCCGATGCTCATCCTCAGTAAGTCTATGATACTCATCGACTAAGCCTTCCTCCTCTTCTTCCAGTCTGCGTTTTTTCTTCTTTTTCATGATGATTATTCCCACAACCATTGCTGCAATGATCAAAAGTACTATAATAATCGGTATGATTGGGAACGATGCTTTCGGTTCTTCCATCATGTTTTCATCCATGAACATATCATCCATGACTGCTTCCATAATCTCAAGCTGAAATTCTTTCTCGAATTCCGTCACATTTCCGGATTCATCTTCATAGCTCAGTATCATTTTCATCGTCTCCGGACCTGCTGTAGCCTCTTCCGCCAGCAGCATTCCGTCGATACTTGCCGTTGCGCCGGATTCTACATTTCCGACAAAGAGCTCTTCCGTCTTGATTCCGTTTCCTTCGAATCTGGCTTTCACATTATAAAGCTTGACTCTTCCAAGGTTATAAAGCTCACACATGATGTTGGCTTCTTCTCCGACAGAAATCATTTCCGGATTGATCTCGAATTCACTGAATTCAAATCTTGCATCCTGCTTGACCGGAATCGAAACCGAAGACATACTCTCATACTGTCCGCCTTCCGAATCTTCATATTTCATTGATATTTCCACACTATACGGTTTCTGGACCAAATCTGATTTCGCATTCAGCTCGATTGAAATATCCTGAGTTCCGTTTGCCTTGATCTTTTCCAGATAGATTGAGCTTGAACCGGAAGAAGGAAGAAATGCCGGAGACGCCGTCTCATCGCTTCCTTCTGTCGGTGAACTCAGATCAAACAGCATATTGCTTACCGCCGTCTTCCTGGAAGTATTCTTCAAATGAATCGTCAGGCGGAAATTGCTTCCTGCCTTCACTTCTGCCGGATTCGTTGAAAATCCGGTTACGATCACACGAGGAGTTGATACGATGCCGCTTCCGGAAGATCCGCTATCTATATTAGTAATGCCGCCTGCATCTCCATAACCCGCCGGAATATCATCTGCACTTGATCCTGCATTGCCGGATGGTTCCTGCGTCGTCTGACCGGACTGATTGTCCTGTGGTTTTTCTTCTTCTTTTGCAATCGTCTTTACATAAATGCCATATTCTCCGTCAATTTTTCTACCGGATTCATCATCCGCTTCTGCTGTAAAATCAAACGGAAGTTTATAATATGTAAGACTGACATTTTCACGGGCAGTAAACTCAAACTCTACCGTCAGTTTCTCGCCCGGTTCCATATGATCGATTACATATGTATAATCTTTATTCTCAATTTCAAACGGCCATTCTTCAATTTTTTCACTGACCCTCGGTGTGATCCGTATATTCTTCAGATTCACGCCTCCCGTATTCTGAACGGTCAGCTTCAATTTCTTCGTTTCCGAATATTTATAACTCAAAATTGTATTATCAGCTGCCTGCACACTCAGCATGGGAATCCCCGCAGATGTTTCTTCCGCTCTTGCCGTAATTGTCGGCATCAATCCCACCATGACTGCCAGGCAAATCATGATCGCTCCCAGTTTTCTCAATTTTTTCATACTCTCTGCTCCTTATTTTCTGCTTTTTCCTCTTTCTTTTCTTCCTTCACCGTATCAAGTACTTCTTCCTTGGCTCTGTTATCCTCGATTCGGACGATCTCTCCGTCAATAATGTGAAAGACTCTGTCCGCGTAAGTGGCAAGATGGTCATCATGCGTAACCATGACCAGCGTTTTGTTCTGTTTGCGCACCACGTCCTGCATCAGCTTCATCACCTCTTCGGAGGTGTGTGAATCCAGATTACCTGTCGGCTCATCCGCAAATATAATCTTCGGATTCACGACCAGCGCTCTGGCAACTCCGACTCTTTGCTGCTGTCCGCCGGACATCTGATTCGGAAGATGTTTCTTATGTTTCTTCAGATTTACCAGTTCCAGCATCTGATCTGCTTTCTTCAATCGGCTTGCCCTTCCTTCCCCTCTGAAAGTAAGCGGCAGAGCCACATTTTCCAACGCATTCATCGTACCGATGAGGTGAAAGGACTGAAAGATAAATCCCACGTTATCCCGCCGGAAACTGACCAGTTCATCTTCCCTCAGTTTTTCAATATGCTGCCCGCCTATAATAATCTCTCCCTTCGTAGGTTTCTCAAGGCCTGCTAACATATTCAGAAGTGTGGATTTCCCGGATCCGGACGTCCCGACTATCGCACAGAACTCACCTTGATGAATCTCAAAATCAACTCCATTCAGGGCACGGACCACACTGTCTCCGACGCGGTAGAGTTTATACAGATTATGTACTTCAATCACATTCTCCATGAAACTCCTCCTCTCACAAAGTTATGTGCTCAGTATATCGGATAATACTACATAAAAAATGGTGAAATTAGTTAAGATTATCTTAATTTTTTGCAGAAGGAGCAGACCGGCTATCTTCTTGCCCGATACATAGCTGCCAGCGTATCCACTACATCCTGAATGGCCATGAGGCTCACATTAAATAACATCTGATGTGACTCGATACTGCCCCATGTATTTCCGGTATGCTTTTCATAGTATTCTTTTCGTTCGGCATCGGTTTTCTTGATTTTTTCCCAGGCTTCTTCTTCATTCAGGTTATATATTCTCATGATCCGGTGAATTCTGTCCCTGATCTCAGCGTAAACAAATGCATTCAGACAGGTATGCCGTCCCTCCAGAATATAATCCGCACACCGCCCGATAATGATACAGGGCTCTTTATCTGCCAGCTTACGGATCAGATCAGACTGTATCTGAAATACCTCTTTACTGAGCTGACCTTCATCGGACTGATCCGGCGACAGCCCCATTTCTCTGGTTGCTATCTGGATCAGGTTGCGGTCATAAAGAGGAATCCCAAGTCTGTCGGATAAACGCTTTCCGACTTCATGTCCGCCGCTTCCGAATTGTCTTCCAATAGTAATAATCACATTTTTTTTCATATTGACCGCCTCCCATGTTATCTGAAAATAGTTGATTATATTATACAATACTCTATCTTTTCCCGCAATCTTGAGAGAAAAAAACAGACAGCATTTCAAAAGAAATCTGTCTGTTTTCAAAATCCGTTTCAATTAATTATATGCTTCCAATACTTCTTCCGCAATATTTCTTGCATGGTCGGAAATACGTTCCATACATACAAGCGTATCAAGAAATACAATGCCCGCTTCTGTGTTGCACTGATTGTTCGCCAGCCTGTCAATATGTTGAGCCCGAAGAGAAATCTCCATTCCGTCCGCTTCCGTTTCTTTCTCAATTGTCTTAAGTGCATTATCCATGTCATTTTCTTCAAATGCCGCAAGTGCATACAGATAGCTGTCCGTGCAGACCTCCATCATCTCCGTCAGATGTTCTCTTCCAACTTCTGAGAACATCACTTTCTTCTCCGCCAGAGCTTCTGCAAATTCGGAAACATTTTCACAGTAGTCGCTGATACGTTCCATATCAGATACAACCTGAAGGATGTGAGCAACGTCCTTATGTTCTCTCTGGCTGATCTGCAGCGAAGTCAGCTTGATCGCATATGATGTAATACCGGCAGTCAGCTTATCGACAGTCTCTTCGTCATCCCTGAGAAGCTGAATCTCGTCTTCGTTCAAAGAGAACAATACATTTTTGGCCACCTGAAGTGATCGTTCAACAATATGTCCCATTCTGATAACTTCTGAAAAAAGAGATTGAAGTGCAATGCTCGGAGTCTCCATCATACGTTCATCCAGGAGCACCATACTGTCGTCTTTTTCGTCGTCTTCTACTTTGCCGATCTTCTTCGCAAGTTTGATAATGTAATCAGAAAGCGGGAACAGCATCACGGTTGTCGCAATATTAAAAACTGTATGCACCATACTGATCTGTGTCTGGGTGATCGGTCCTGTTGCCCAGACCGGATTTACTACTTTCAAGTAGATAATAGCAGCCACGCTGAATACTACCGTTCCTATGATGTTAAATATCAGATGCATAAGTGCTGCTGTCTTTGCATTCTTTTTGGCTCCCACACTGGACATGATTGCCGTCACACAGGTACCGATGTTCTGACCCATGATAATATAAATTGCCGCACCGAACGGGACAAGTCCTGCTGCCGCAAGGCTCTGCAGAATTCCGACGGATGCAGAAGAGCTCTGGATCACCGCTGTTACAACCGCACCTGCTATAATTCCAAGTACAGGATTATGTCCAAGCTTTACAAATATGCTGCAGAATGCTTCTGAATCCTTCAGTGGTCCTACGGCACCTGACATCGTGGTAATACCGACAAAAAGAAGGCCGAATCCTATGATGATACTGGAAATATCTTTTGATGAGTGTCTCTTTCCCGTCAGCATAACAACAACACCGATCATAATCGCAATCGGCGCCAGAGTAGCCGGACTTAAAAACTTGGCCCACTCCACACTGGATACAATCCAGCCGGTGATCGTTGTACCGACGTTTGCTCCCATGATCACTCCCATGGCCTGCTGCAAATTCATAATTCCGGCATTTACAAAACCAACGACCATGACGGTAGTAGCAGAAGAGCTTTGTATCACAGCCGTGATAAATGCTCCTAGAAGCACACCAAAAAACTTATTTTTCGTGAGTACTTCAAGAAGGGATTTCATCCTGTTCCCGGCTGCATTTTCCAGACCATGAGCCATAATCTGCATTCCGTAAATAAACATGCCGAGTCCCCCGGCAAAGGGGATAATAATGTTTACATAATCCATTTTTCTTTCTCCTTATGTACTTTTAATTTGTAATCTCTTGTCCGTTTAAAGTGACTTCTGTCAGTTCATCGCCACTATACCTTAACTTCATAGAGAAGAATGGAGCATTCTCATTCAGAAGACGAAAAAAAATCTTATCTCCTTTCCAGAGATTTAAGTTCTCAATCTCCTGCTTCTTCACCCATTTCAGGGTTCCTTCCTTACATTCACCAATTTCTCCGCTGTAACCATCTGCGGTATAAAGGAAAATATATTCCGACTCCCATCCTTCGCTTATAAACGTCAAGATTCCCCTAAGGCGGTAGGAAGTCAGATGAAGCCCTGTCTCTTCCTTCACTTCTCTTAGCAGACATTCTTCAGGGCTCTCATCCGGCTCAAACTTTCCTCCGACTCCGATCCATTTATCTTTATTCACATCTTTTTTCTTCTTGACGCGGTGAAGCATCAGATAGGAATCCTCGTTTTCAATATAACATAGTGTTGTTAATATCATTATTTTCCCCCACTTCTGTTCAAAGCCAGCTCGAAAACACTGTATAACATTGAACAGTTTCATTGTATCATTCTTCCCGCAATAACACAATGAAGAGTTTGTCTAAAATACAAAACGCCTGCATAAGTTAAATCACTATTTTTTCATCTTTGGTTCAAAAAGCCATGACGCGAAATATCCAAATACCAGAGCCGCACAGATTCCTGCTGCACTTGCGGTAAAGCCTCCCATAAAAATTCCGATAAATCCGTTTTTATCTACGGCCTCTTTCACGCCCTTCCACAGGATGTTGCCAAATCCGAGAAGCGGAACACTCACTCCGGCCCCGGCATACTCCTGTAATGGTTTAAATATCTGTACAAATCCCAGGATACAACCTGTTACAACCAGAAGAACCATAACTCTTCCCGGCATCATCTTTGTTCTGTCCAGAAGAATCTGGACCAGGGCGCAGACAAGTCCCCCTACCCAGAATGCATTGATAAAATCCATCTGTTTCTTTCCTCCTATTTCAATTGTTAGCAGTGTTCGAGAATGATTCCGTGCGCAATCCCCGGCACGCTTTCACCTTCATTATAGCTGACCGTAGACATCAGCGCTCCTGTCGGTACGAAAAGCACTCTCTTCCACTCTCCCTTTTCCAGCTTAGGAAGAATATATGCGGACAATGTCGATGCCGCACATCCGCAGCCACTTCCTCCTGCATTGGTATTCTGCGTTTTCTGATCAAAGATCAGCATTCCGCAATCGATATGATTTTCTTTCATATCTTCCCCGTTTTTGCGGATAAGATCGAAAAGGATCGTCTGCCCTACATATCCCAGATCTCCGGTAATGATTCTGTCATAGTCTTTCGCCTCATACCCGAAATCAGAAAAATTCTGCAAGATCGTATCACATGCGGCAGGTGCCATACAGGCTCCCATATTCTGCGAATCCTTGAGACCGTAATCCACAATTTTCCCGATCGTGACACCGCTTATCCTCACATGGCTTTTCTGTTTTCCCACCAGAAACGCTCCGCTTCCCGTCACTGTCCACGACGCAGAAAGCGGTCTCTGGTTCGCATATCCCAGCGGAAAACGGAATTCCTTCTCCGCACTTCCAAAATGACTGGAGGTTACGGCAAGAACATGTTCGGCGTAACCTCCTGCAATCGTCATTGACGCAAGAGCAAGTGCCTCCCCTGATGTGGAACATGCTCCGAAAAGTCCGAACAGAGGAATCCTGAATTTCTCCACTCCCATGGAGGTTGCGATTCCCTGCCTCAGAAGGTCTCCGCCAAACAAGTATCTTACCTCCTCCGGCATGATTCCTGCTTTTTTCATGGCAAGAAGACAGGCCATCTGCTGCATCGTACTCTCCGCCGCCTCCCATGTCTGTTCTCCAAACAAATCGTCATCTGATGTGATATCAAATTTTTTTCCGAGCGGCCCTTCGCTTTCTTTCTTTCCGACTACGGAACCGCTGCTGATAAGAAATGGTGATTCTCCGAAAGCAATACTCTGAATCCCTTTCATATGGTTCATCCCTGGCACCTCTTTTCATTCTAAACTTATTACCTGATTAGTATGCCTTGTTTCTTTCATTTTAAACAGGAAAGATTCTCCATTTTTATTTCTTTTCTATTCTTTTATGGAAATGCAGTTATCGGTAAATTCCAAAAAGACCGAAGCAGTTTTATACTACTCCGGTCACAATTCCAATCCAATAAATAAAGCCAAGTATCCAGCTTGTCAGTATTCCATAAAGAATTACCGGGCCTGCGATCGTAAATATTTTACATCCGATTCCCATAACCTGTCCTTCTTTTTTATATTCGATTGCAGGTGCAGCTACGGAATTCGCAAATCCTGTAATCGGTACCAGTGCTCCCGCTCCTCCCCAGTCGGCAATTTTCGGGTATATCCCTACCCCCGTCAATATCACACTGACAAGAACAAGCAAGATCGAACACCATCCCCCACTGGTATCTTTATCGAGGCCCAGCTTTTCACAATAATTTAAAATGAACTGTCCGATCAGGCAGATTGTTCCTCCTGTCACAAATGCCTTCACCATATCCGGGAAAAGCTTTCGTACCGGTGTCCGTTCTTTTACATATTTTTCATATCCATTCTTTCCCATATCCATCCTCCGTTTTCAGTTCCATCGAAGATAAAAATATACCAGAGATCCAATTCCTTTTCCTAACGCCATTCCCAGAATCAAAAAGGGGATGCAACGCAAAAGTTTGACACGCCGTATAAAAATCGGGAAGATATTCAGTACTTCAGCCAGTGCCATGGACCAGCATCCCACAAATATCCCTGAAAATACTCCAAAAACAGCCAAAAGCCATTTTCCTCCTGACACGTGAACCTGGTATACCCAAAACAGATTTCCCAGAATTCCTCCCAGTGCGATCATGTCTTCATACCACAAAATATAATCTCCGGTATGCGTCCTGTCAGCAAAATCCGATACAACTCCCAGTCCAATGATGAAAGAAAACAGACCTGCTGCCGTTCCCATCCCGGCGCTAAGTCCCAGAATTCCCAGAAGAATCTGTCTGCCCCACATCCAGCTCCATCTCCTTTCTGGAATATGCTTCGATCAAAGTAGTCTGAATATCATTCTCATACAACCGCATTTCTACTTCCATCGGAGTCGGATCCACCGAAAATCGTTTTCCTCCGAAATGGTTGAAAAACACCAGAATTCCTATGATCAGTCCCACACTGTACGTAAATTCCAGAAGCGAAAAACCATCCGAAGGGCGCCCCATTATCTGCTCATAGAACTGGCTGAACATTTTCGTAACTCCTACGTCATTATTAAAAGACATAATCGAAAAGGCAGCACCAAGAAATGTGATTCCGGAAATCAGGCATACCTTTGCCAGATGATACAGCCGATTCTGTTTTTGTGGTTTTTCGTAAGTTACGATCAGATCAGTCTCTCCTTCATTCTGGATCGTAAGATTCGGATAAGCCTTGTGGATGCACTCTATCACCTTCAAAACAGAGAGCACGAAGCGCTGCTGTCCTTTTTCCGGTATTTTTAAAATGCGAAGACTTTTTACTTTATTTAACACACTCTGATTGCTGCATTCCATGGAAAGAAGGTCGCCAAGTGTTACATCTAATTTAGAAACTTCTTTGTTCTTTTCCCCTTTAATATATAGGATATCATTTCCAGATGCCATTTGAACCATTTCCCTCCCATTCTTTCATCCCACAGATTAGTGTTCCCTCCGTCATTTTTTCAGTATTTCCCATACTTTCAAAATAATAAATTGCTCCTATCACAACTGCCGACATAAAAACAACCAGCAGTAAGATGCGGATTCTTTTTCTGGTCTTTTCCATCTCACACACCTTCTTTCTGCTGGTAGTATGTCACCGTTTTTATAAAATATACATTTTCTTGTAACAGTTCAAAGCTGACTTCTTAATTCTCCAAGAATTCTCTTTTCCATTCTTGACACTTGTACCTGTGACATTCCGAGGCTCTTACCGACTTCTGTCTGCGTTTGTTCTGCAAAATATCTTAAGTAAATCAGCTGTCTTTCCTCTTTTCCCAATTTTTCCAGGAGTTCTTTTAATAAAATACGTTCCAGAACATTTTCTTCTTTTGATTCCTGCTCCGCAAGTTTATCCAGAAGCTGAATTTCCTGTCCGTCTTTCTGATAAATGGTTTTGTGAATCGACTCTACTTCTGCATTTGCTTCCATTGCCATGACCAGCTCTTCTTTTTCCACGTCCATATATTCCGCCAATTCGTGAAACATCGGATCTCGTCCCCACTTCTTCTGCAGCTCATCCTGACAGATAACCGCTTTTTTTGCCAGTTCTTTCAGAGATCTGCTCACTTTGATCATTCCGTCATCCCGCAGAAAACGTTTGATTTCTCCCGATATCATTGGGACTGCATAGGTGGAAAACTTGACATCATAAGAAAGGTCAAACTTGTCGATTGCTTTCAAAAGTCCGATGCTTCCAATCTGAAATAAATCTTCCGCCTCTGTTCCCCTTCCCATAAACCGCTTTGCCACGCACCATACAAGTCCTCGGTTTTCTTCTACCAACTGTGCTCTCGCTTCTTCATCTCCCTCGTGAGACTTTTGAATTAAAGCGAGTGTGTGGTCCATGTTTTTCCGTCATCTCCTGTCTGTTTCATCATTTTTACAATCGTTCCCTTTCCCGGCTCTGATTCTACCTCGACCTCATCCATGAAGGCTTCCATGAATGCAAATCCCATACCGGATCTGTCCTCGTCAGGCTTTGTCGTATAAAGAGGCTCCATGGCCTTTTTGACATCCTCGATGCCTACACCGTGATCTTCTACCTCTATGTAAATTTTCTTTCCCGTTATACAGCAGAAAATTCTTATCTTTCCTTCTTTTTCCTCATATCCATGAATGATAGAATTCGTAACCGCCTCCGAAACTGCCGTTTTCACATCTGCAACTTCTTCCAGCATCGGATTCATCTGGGTCATAAAAGCAGCTACTGCCACTCTGGCAAACCCTTCATTTTCAGATACACTGTCAAACACCAGCTCCATTTCATTCTTTTTCTCATATTCCGTGATTTCCATTATTCCATATCCTCCTCATATAACTGCATAATCTTTGTAACTCCCGACATACTTAAGATACGCTTCATCCGGTCACCCACATGAACCGCCCACACTTCACCTCCCAGTAAATAAATCTGCCTGTAGCGTCCCATAATCACTCCGATTCCCGAACTATCCATGAAACTTGTCCCTTTGAAATCAAAGATCACGTGCTTAATGTGCTTTTTTTCTATCACTTCATCTGCTTCTTTTCTTATTTCCTCCGCATTATGATGATCTACTTCTTTGGGCAGGAAAATAGTGAGACAATTTTCCTCTATCTGATATCGCATGAAACACTCCTCCTTTGGGATTTAAAATCATTTGCGTCCATTTTCTGCACACATAAAAAGGACATGCAATCTTTTGCATATCCTTCTCTTTCGTATCTTACTATTCGTTTTCTCCAAGCGCAGCCTGAGCATCGGATGCGGCCTGCGTTCCTGCATAATTTGCCACAACCTTCTCGTAGGCTTCTTTCGCCTTATCCGCTTCACCGTTACCGGCGTAAGCATCTCCGAGGAGCTTCAAAGCTTCCCCTTCACTATATCCTTCATCCATCCGGATGATCTTCTCCAGCACAGTAACTGCATCAGCATAATTCTCTCCATCCAGACTTTCTTTTGCCTGAGTAAGATATCTGGAACACATTGTCGGGAAGAGTTCTCCCGATATCTCATCATAAATGGCTTTTCCTTGTTCTCCAAGCACATCCGGGCTGATTGTAAGAAGGCCATCCAGCATGTCCTTATTACTGGTGGAACCACCTTCGTACTGATTTGCCACCTTGATAAGCATCTCATAACTCTGTTGCGCAGACTTAGCCGTCAAAAGAGCATTCTTAGCTTCATCACTGGTATTTCTGTAACTCTCCAGTTCTTTCTTTAATGTCTCAATCTGTGTATCTCTTGCTTCTACTTCCTCGCTGAGTGCTATCACATTACGGTTTGTCGATTCTGCACGCTTCTGGTTTACAGCAGGTACTGCTAAGAACCATATGACTGCCGCACCAACCAGAATGCCAATTAATATATTTACGATTGTCAGAACAGCCGCATTATCTTTAAGACTTGCTGATACCGGTTGAATAATGGTTTCATTCCCAAGATTATACGTGACAGCCTGATCTTTCTGATTCTTCTCTTTTTTCAGTTTTTCAACTTTCTGACTGCGCATCTTCGTCAGTTCATGCATATACGCAAGTGTGATGTCATTCGTGATATCCAGACGATGCGCACGTCTTAGAATCTGTCTCGCCTTTGCATACTGCTCTGTATGAAGGTATAATAGCGCAAGAAGCTGATGTGCCTTCAAAAAGCTCGGATGCGCAGCAATTACCTTCTTAAGCTGTATGATCGCCAAATCTTCTCCGTTCTGCCTGCAATAGAGAAGACACTGATTATACTTATGGATCGCTTGATTGATCACCTCAAGCTCACTCGGTGTCTCCTGAACCTTTTTAATATAATAATTGGCAATATTTTCATAAGATTTGAAATTCTTACTGATAATCCATTCCACCAGCGCTTCTACCACTTCACCTCTTCCATAGTATACAAGCCCCAGCAGATTTCTTGCCGCAATATTTTCTCTGTTATATTGTAAACTCCTCCTCAAAGACAAGATCGCACCGGACAGGTCACGGATCTGCGCCTTTTTCAGTCCATCATTGTACCAGTAATTTGACTGGTACGCAAACTTCTGTAAATAATCCATGAATCTCTCCCCTATTTTGCCTTATCAAGCATCTCCCTAAGGATATCCGTCATATCCGTCAAATCTTCTTCATAAACAGCCTTCTCGATCTCTTCTACTTCCAGACTTGGTTTAAACTTTTTTAATTCTTCTTCAAAATTAAGCATGTCTTCCTCCTATCAGTCTCTTCAGCTCGCCGATCAGATAAAGTGAACCGAGACAGTAAAGTCTCCCCTCGCTTCCCTTCTCTTCCATTGCTCGTGCAAATGCAGTTTCCAGCGATTCTTCTACATAAACGGGTTTCGTCGTATGCCGGCCGAATACCTCTGCCAGTGCATTCGCCCTCTCCCCTCTTTTATCTTCCAGTTTCGTGATAACATAGACGTCGGCATCCACACCGTGGCAAAGTGCCTCTATCATATGCTCATAGTCCTTGTCCGCAACTGCAGAAAACAGAATAACCAGCTTCTTCTTTGGCGAAATTCCTTCTTTCTTCTGTCTGCCGATGCTTTCAGTAAATTTCTGAATAGCCGCAAGATTGTGTGCACCATCTAAGATTACATTCTCCGCCACTTCTTCCATCCGCCCCGGCCAGTGCGTCTTAGCTATTGCATCTTTCCATCTCTGGGTATCATCAGGTTCTCCAAAAAGATATCGCATTGCCGAGATGGCAAGGGATGCATTCATCACCTGATAAATTCCGGTACTTTCCACTTCCCATACGGTATTATTATCATACTCACTGCAAATAGAAAAAGCAATATGTTTATCTGTAATTTCCTTAATTTCGAACGCATCTTTCCCGATTTTACAACAAGGTGCCCCAGCTTTTTTTGCTGCCTGACAAATTACGACAGCTGCTTCTTCGTTGCTTCCATCAAAGAAGACCGGAACATTCGGTTTTATAATACCGGCTTTTTCTGCCGCAATCTTTTCAATGGTATCACCCAGAATTTCTGTATGATCAAATCCTATCGAAGCGATCACCGAAAGGGATGGTTTTTCAAATGAGTTTGTCGCATCAAGCCGTCCTCCAAGACCGGTCTCCAAGACAACATACTCCACGCCCGCCTCTTCAAATGCTATCATTCCCATTCCGTATAAAAATTCAAAATAAGAAGGATGTTCAAGTCCTTCTGCTGCCATTTCATCCACAACATGTTTTACTTTTGTAAATACATCTACGAATGCTTCATCCGATATATCACACCCGTCAATCTTTATTCTCTCGTTCATTTTCACCAGATGCGGCGAAGTGAAAAAGCCTACGCTTTTCCCCTCAGAAAGAAGAATCGCCTGCATATATGCGCAGACGCTTCCCTTTCCGTTCGTCCCTGCCACATGAAGAATCTTTCTCCCATGGCAGGGATTTCCCAGCCTTCTTAAAAATTCCCGAGTATGCTCCAGAGTGTGTTTCTTCGTAAATTTCGGTATTTCTTCTATATAACGTATGATTTCCTCGTAATTCACGTTCTATCCTCACTGTGCAGACTCTTCCGAACCGGCCTCTTCTTTGCCCTCTGATGCCTCGGAATTCGCCTTTGCATCTTCCGTCACAGTCGATTCGGGTTGATTTTTTTCTTCTTCCAATCGTTGTTTTACTTCATCTGTATATTCTATAAGCTTTCCATCCATCCAGATATACTCTGCGGATGTTCTGAAAACGGTGTTGCTTGATCCCACCTGACTTACGGTAATAATATCGCCGTCTTTAAGCTCACTTTCCGAAAGCTCGATTCGCGTGTTATTCAGAAACGTGCTCTTTTGCTTCTCATCGTTAATGTAAACCTTGCTCCATTTGGTAAAATTCGTACCATACAGACTGTAGCTTCCATTCAGATTACTGTTAAGTCCGGTGAGCGTCACATCCTTGATTCCCATCTGCATATGACCTTCCGTAATCGGCGGATCACCCTCATAAACATACTGCTTTCCATATAAAATATCATACTGCAGAAGTTCCAGATCCAGAAGATAGTCTTTTGTCTTTCTTCTCTCCTGATGGTAATTAAATACTGTTCCTGAATGAAGTCCCAGACGCTCCATCACATCAGCCATGATCTGATATGCCGGAATATTTCGATCCTGCTTCTCAAGGCCGATATTATCCCAGATCACGTAATTTGTATTATAAAGATATCTGCTCTTTAAATCCTTTGCTTCTAATCCCATAGTAGGAAGATGATCCCCGTAGAATACGATAACCGTCGGTTCTCCTCTTTCTTCCATCATCTTTACAAGATCTGCAGCGAACCGGTCCATCTCATAAACCTGATTCACATAATATTCCCAGGCATTATTCTTTGCTTCTGTTTCCATTCCGCTGACTGTAATTTCAGGATTCTCAATCAGTTTGGTTTCCGGATAATTTCCATGTCCCTGTACACTGATCGTAAATACAAAATCCTGTTGTTCTGTCGAATCAAGCGCATCTTCAATATGCGTCAGCAAAATCTCATCCTTTGCCCAGCCATTTTCAGTGAGCTGAAGAATATTCATAAATTCTTTACTGGTAAAGCTGTCAAATCCAATATTGTTAAAAACCTTCGCACGGCTGTAAAAATTACCGCCGTTATTGTGAATTGCGTGAGTGCCATAACCGAATTCGGCAAACGCAGTCGCTGCACTTTCTGCCGTCTGATTCTTAAGAACCGTCTTGTACGGATATTCTCCAGGCCCAAAGTATCTGAGGTTCATTCCCGTCAGAACCTCAAATTCCGTATTCGCCGTACCTGCTCCTACAGAAGGAACTTTAAAATATCCGGAAGAATATTCTTCAAACATTTTTCTCAAATTCGGAAGCGGATCTTTGGATGTCTGAAGCGCTTCATACTCCGATGTATCAAAGAAAGATTCCAACTGCACAAAAATCACATTCGGCATCTCATCCGTATCGGCAGTGCTTTCCGTTAATTTCCCATTCCCGCTGATCTTATCTATGGTCTCTTCATTATAATCATTCGGCTGTGAAATTCCTGTGTTAAAAAGACTCGCGGCAAAGCAATACGGGAGTCCATAATCTTCATAAGCAAATGCAATATTACCAAAATATGTGGATACAACTCTCTTATCAATTGCCATATCCGTAAGAACGGAATATGCACCAAAACTTACGATCACTCCTCCGAGTGCGAGAAGCCTGTGCATCTTTCCCTCATACTGACCGCCCCGGCGCCACATTGCGACACCCCATACCAGAAGTGCTCCGACACCAACCGCCATCATGATCAGCTCAAGCGGTGAAAAGTAATTCGTAAACAGCGACAGTCCCTCTTTGAACGTCTTCAAATCCTGGGCATTGAACGGCGTAACACGTTTCAGAAGCATTACGCCGTTGCATACTCCAAGGAACAGCCAGACTACACTGATTATAATTCTGGCAAACACCCGCCGTCGTACAAGATATACAACGGTGAAGGTAATAAAGATCATAAATGCATTATAGAAAAATACAAGCGGTGACTCTGTCATATAAGTCCATGCTTCAATCACCGAATGTCTGGATAGTGATTCAATAATAAAGTTGATCATTATGACCCAGATTGCCTGAAGAAGCAGCGAAAAACGATTCATCATCCTGTAATAGGGCGCCATTTTTTTCGCAAACTCACTATTACGGCGCTCTTCCAGAATCCTTTCACGGCGTTCGTGCCTCATATGCCAGTATACCTTGATGTCTTCCATTTTTAAATTCTTCAGTTTTTGAATATTTCCTCTAATATCGGGCTTTTTTAATTTAAATTTCTTAAACTGAATTTTTTTCATAAAACAACCTCTTGTCTATTTCTTTAACCCTGCAAGACGGTCCTTTACCTGTTCCAGCATCTGTGTATATTTTTCAAGTTTTGCCTTTTCCTCATCTACTTTCGCCTGAGGTGCTTTGCTGACAAATTTTTCATTGTTAAGCATACCGTTCGCACGGGCAATCTCTTTATTCAGTCTTGCCTCTTCTTTGGTCAAACGCTCGATTTCTTGTTCAAAATCAATCAATTCTTCCAGCGGCACATAAACTACTGCATCCGGAACTACGATTGATACCGCATCATCGGCAATTCCTGCTTTGTCAGATTGAATATCAAGTTCGCTTGCACTCATCAGTGGGCAAGCAGAAGTTACAAGCTGTTCAAATCCGTTTCTCAGTTCTTCGCTTTCGCATACAACAAATACTTTCGCCTTACGGCTCGGCGGTACATTCATCTCGGCACGGGCATTTCTTACGCCACGGATCACTTCCTTCATATGATCTGTGATCTTCTCAGCTCCCAGGAAGTTCCACTCATCTTTGTAACATGGCCATGTAGACATCATCAGAGATTCCTCTTCCGGAACCAGTGCTCCGTAGATTTCTTCAGTGACAAACGGCATGAATGGATGCAGCATCTTCAGTGCATTTCCAAGAACCGTCTTAAGGGTCCAGAGTGCGGCATTCGCACTCTTATAATTCTCATCAGCATGGTAAATTCTGTATTTTACAAGTTCGATGTACCAGTCGCAGAATTCATCCCAGATGAAATCATATACTTTCTGTACAGCGATACCAAGTTCGAATTTATCCATGTTATCTGTTACATCTTTTGCCAGCGAATTTACCTTGGACAGAATCCATTTGTCTGTCATGGTAAGATCAACATCATCCGGTTTAGAGATCACTTTATCTTCCATATTCATCAAGATAAATCGGGATGCATTCCATACTTTATTCGCAAAGTTACGGCTGGATTCTACACGCTCATTGTAGAAGCGCATATCGTTACCGGGTGCATTTCCGGTTACCAGGGTAAGTCTTAATGCATCTGCACCGTATTCGTCGATGATTTCCAGCGGATCGATACCATTTCCAAGTGATTTACTCATCTTACGTCCCTGGGAGTCACGTACCAGGCCATGGATCAATACAGTATGGAACGGAGCCTTTCCGGTATGTTCGTATCCGGAGAATACCATACGGATTACCCAGAAGAAAATAATATCATATCCGGTTACCAAAACGTCTGTCGGGTAGAAGTAATCCAGATCTTCTGTCTTATCCGGCCATCCAAGTGTAGAGAACGGCCATAAGGCAGAACTGAACCATGTATCCAAAGTATCTTCATCCTGTGTGAAATGTTTGCATCCGCAATGCGGGCATACTTCCGGCATTTCCCTTGCAACTACGAATTCACCGCATTCATCACAGTAGTATGCAGGAATTCTGTGTCCCCACCAGATCTGACGGGAAATACACCAATCACGGATATTCTCCAGCCAGTGCAGGTAAATCTTATTGAAACGTTCCGGAACGAAACGAAGCTCTCCTTTCTGGATCGCCTCGATTGCAGGCTTCGCCAGCTCATCCATCTTAACGAACCACTGTGGTTTGATCAGAGGTTCTACTGTTGTTCCACATCTGTCATGTGTACCTACATTATGTGTATGTTCCTCAATTTTTACCAGATATCCCTGTTCTTTTAAATCTTCTACGATTGCCTTTCTTGCTTCGTAGCGATCCATTCCGGAATATTTTCCATAACCGTCTACGATCGTTGCATCGTCATTCATGATGTTGATCTCCGGAAGGTTATGACGCTTTCCAACTTCAAAGTCGTTCGGGTCATGAGCCGGTGTGATCTTAACGGCACCTGTTCCGAATTCTTTATCTACATATGCATCGGCAACGATCGGGATCTCTCTTCCTACCAGCGGAAGAAGAACCATCTTTCCTACGATGTCTTTATATCTCTCATCATCCGGATGTACGGCAATGGCAGTATCTCCAAGCATGGTCTCAGGACGGGTGGTTGCGATCTCAAGGAAACGGTCTGTCCCGATGATCGGATACTTAATATGCCAGAAATGACCTGCCTGCTCCTCATGTTCTACCTCTGCGTCTGAAAGGCATGTCTTACATACCGGACACCAGTTGACGATTCTGGAGCCTTTGTAAATATATCCTTTTTCATATAAACGGATAAATACTTCTTCTACTGCTTTGGAACATCCTTCGTCCATCGTGAAACGTTCTCTGTCCCAGTCACAAGATACCCCAAGCTTCTCAAGCTGTCTCTCGATGGTTCCTGCATACTCTTCTTTCCACTGCCAGGTTCTCTCTAAGAATCCTTCTCTTCCCAGTTCCTTCTTATCAATACCTTCTGCCTTCAGCTGGTTTGTAACCTTAACTTCAGTAGAAATAGCAGCATGGTCTGTTCCCGGAATCCAGAGTGCATTATATCCCTGCATTCTCTTATAACGGATCAGGATATCCTGAAGAGTATTATCCAGCGCATGTCCCATGTGCAGCTTTCCAGTGATATTCGGCGGCGGCATCACCGTTGTAAACGGCTTTCTGTCTCTGTCTACTTCAGCGTGGAAGTATTTCTTCTCACACCATTTTTCGTAAAGCTTCGGTTCGATTTCTTTCGGATTATATGTCTTCTCCAAATTCTTACTCATTGCTTCCTCCTCAAAATTCATTCTCTAAATGTATTTTTCCATGCGACCGCATTTCAAGATAAAAAATAAGAAACGCCCTCTACATAACGTAAAGGGCGCAATATTCACGCGGTACCACCTTCATTATATGAACCATTCCTCCTGCTTCATATATCTCATAGTTCTGTAACGGAAACCACCCCGTGATATCCTACTCGCCCGTTCAGATATCCGGCTCAAAAGCTACCTTCTGTATCCGTATCCCGTAAACCACCTCTCAGCCAGTGAATGGTTCTCTCTTTCCGGCCTAAATACATACTCCTCTTTCTCTTTGCCTTTCTCATAACTATTGATTATAATAGTATTCAAACTTCGGTTTGTCAAGAATGGAAAATCAAGATTCATAAAATCTTTAGAAGTTCTTAATGACTTTTCCTGAATCTTCCAATTCGTTTTTGCGTCTAAAACTCATGAATAAACAGCCCACTTCTGGGTTTTGGCTCAAACCAAGTAGACTTCGGCGGCATCAGTCTTCCTTCATCTGCTACTGCAAACAGCTCCTTAAGGGAAGTCGGGAACATGGCAAATGCCACTGCATTTTCTTCGCTGTCCACAATCTTCATAAGCTCGCCAAGTCCTCTGATTCCACCCACAAACTGAATCCGTTCATCCGTCTTCGGATTGTCAATGCCAAGGACCGGTGCAAGAATGCAATTCTGCAGAATGGAAACGTCAAGTCCTTTTACCACATCTTCCGGACAAAGCTTTGATTTTGTCTGGAGCAGATACCACCCTTCTTTCAAATACATGGCGATCTCGCCTTTCTGGCTTGGATGTACTTCTTCTTTCCCTGCATACTTTACTTTAAATCCGCCTTTAAGTATTTCCGGAAGATTTCCGATAATTTCACCGGACACTTTATGCACCACTCTGTTATAGTCATATATCTTTAGTTCTTCTTCATCAAAAAGCACTGCAAGAAAATAATTGAACTCTTCTTCGCCTGTGTAATTCGGATTTTCCAACCTTCTATTCTGAGCTACCTTCACAGCAGAAGCAGCTCTGTGATGTCCGTCTGCGATATAAAGACTCTCAATTTCCGCAAATCTTCTGCATACATCTTCGTTCCATTCTTCCTCTTCTATTTTCCATACGCGGTGTCCGATTCCATCATCACTATTAAAATCATAGATTGGCTCTCCTGAAACAGCCTCTTCTATTTTTTCCCGGATTCCTTCATTCGACCGATATGCCAGAAAAATAGGTCCTGTGTGTGCGCTCAAAACATCTACATGATTGATCCGGTCTATCTCTTTTTCTTCTCTGGTGTTCTCATGTTTTTTAATCACCTGATTTAGATAATCATCCACAGAAGCACAGCACATAATTCCTCTCTGTCTTCTTCCCTCCATAGTCAATTCGTACAGATATAAACATGGCATCTCATCCTGAATGAACTTTCCTTCTTCTTTCATTTCACGATATGTATCTCTCGCTTTTTCATACACTTCTTCTGAATACATATCCGTTTCTTCCGGGAACTGCGTCTCCGCCCGGTCAATTTTTAAAAATGATAATGGGTTCTTCTCAACAATTTCTCTTGCCTCACTGCTGCAATACACATCATACGGAAGTGCCGCAATCTGCTTCGCGTACTCAGGCGCAGGGCGCACTCCTTTAAATGCTCTGATCTTTGCCATCTTCTTCACCTCCCAGTAATACTTTACACTGCTTCTCATCTTACCACGCCACATCCAATATATCTATGATATTACCATTGTATTTCCTTGATAGCAAGGTGATAGAGCAGAAAGAGGAAAGATTTTCGAAGATATTTTCAAAAATCTTTCCTCTTTTGTTTATTCTATCTTATACTTCATCAATCGCTTTTCCGATATCATGACGCATATATTTGTTATCAAATTTAACCCATTCAGTTGCAGCGTATGCATTTGCACGGGCTTCTTTGAGGGTTGCACCTTTGGCTGTTACACCAAGTACACGTCCGCCATTCGTGACGATCTTATCTCCGTCGAACTTGGTTCCGGCATGGAAACAATAGTAACCTTCATGCTTCTTAAACTCATCCAGACCTTCAATCGGAAGTCCTTTTTCGTAAGCGAGCGGATATCCGTCAGAAGCAAGTACTACACAGACTGCTGCGTTATCTTCAAATTCCAGCTCGATCTGATCCAGAGTTCCATCGATACATGCTTCCACAACATCAACCAGATCCGTCTTCATTCTCGGAAGGACAACCTGTGTCTCCGGATCACCGAATCTTGCGTTGTATTCCAGTACCTTCGGTCCATCTGCTGTCAGCATCAGTCCGAAGAAGATAATTCCTTTGAATTCTCTTCCTTCTGCCGCCATAGCATCTACCGTTTTCTGATAAACGTATTTCCGGCAGAATTCATCAACTTCCTTGGTATAGAACGGACTCGGTGAGAAAGTTCCCATTCCACCGGTGTTAAGACCCTGGTCTCCGTCTTTTGCTCTCTTATGATCCTGCGCACTTGTCATGGTCTTGATCGTCTTTCCGTCAACAAAAGAAAGGACAGATACTTCGCGTCCGGTCATGAATTCTTCGATGACCATCGTATTTCCTGATGCGCCGAATTTCTTATCCAGCATGATTTCTTTCACACCGTCTTTAGCTTCTTCCAGCGTATTGCAGATCAGAACACCTTTGCCAAGTGCAAGTCCGTCAGCCTTAAGTACGATCGGGAACTTCGCTGTTTCCAGATATGCAAGTGCTTTCTCCGGGTCGTCAAAGTTCTCGTATGCTGCTGTCGGGATATCATATTTTTTCATAAGGTCTTTGGAAAATGCTTTGCTTCCTTCAAGAATCGCTGCATTTTTTCTTGGTCCGAATGCGCGGATTCCTGCTGCCTCAAATTCATCAACAAGGCCTCCTACCAGAGGATCATCCATTCCGACAATTACAAGATCAATTGCATTTTCTTTTGCAAATGCTGTAAGTTTATCAAATTCCATCGCTCCGATCGGAACACATTCTGCAACTTCTGTGATTCCTGCGTTTCCCGGTGCACAATAAATTTTATCTACTTTGCTGCTTTTTGCCACACTGCATGCAATTGCGTGCTCTCTTCCGCCACCGCCAACAATTAAAACCTTCATAATTCCCTCCTTACTGCAAGATGGATACCTTTCCATCTGCAATCTGCACTTTGCCATTTGCGATCAGATCAATTGCTTTCGGCAGAATCTTCCATTCCGCCTGCTCCATCACTCTTCTCTGAAGTATTTCCGGGGTATCCCCTTCTTCTACTTCCACTGCCTTCTGCAGGATGATCGGGCCGGTATCGGTTCCTTCATCTACAAAATGTACTGTAGCTCCGACCACTTTAACACCTCTTTTTAACGCCGCTTCATGAACTTTCAGTCCATAGAAGCCGGTTCCGCAAAACGCCGGAATCAAAGACGGATGGATATTGATGATACGGTTCCGATATTCTCTGATCATCATCTCCGGAATCACAACCAGGAATCCGGCAAGTACGATCAAATCTGCCTTCAGTTCATTTACCTTTTCTAAAAATACTCTGTTAAATTCGTCTCTTGTATCATAATCCTTCGGAGAAATACACTGTGCCGGGATTCCATGTCTCCCGGCCCTTTTCAGTGCAAATGCATTCTTATTATTACTGATCACTCCGACGATCTCTGTATTGGTGATCGTCTGATTTTCCACCGCATCAATAATCGCCTGCAGATTTGTTCCGCCTCCGGATACGAGAACTGCAACTCTTAGCATACGGTTACTCCTTTTTCTCCTGCTTCAACATAACCTACAACATACGGTTCTTCTCCGGCTTCTTTCATTGCCTTCATCGTTGCATCAACGTCTTTCTCATCTACAGCAACGATCATTCCAAGACCCATATTGAAAGTATTATACATTGCTCTCTCTTCGATATCACCGTCTTCTGCAAGCATACGGAAGATTGGCGGAATCGGATAGCTGTCTTTCTTAACAACTGCATGTGTTCCATCGATCAGCATACGCGGAATGTTCTCATAGAATCCGCCTCCTGTAATATGGCTGCAGGCTTTGATCTTCACACCGGCTTCTTTTACCATACGAAGCGCTTTTACATAAATCTTGGTCGGAGCAAGAAGTGCTTCTCCAAGTGTGGTTCCAAGACATTCATATTCTGCATTTAATACTTCCGGTTTCATGCTGAATACTTTTCTCACAAGAGAGAAACCATTGCTATGTACGCCAGAAGATGCCATACCGATAAGAACATCACCCGGTTTCAGATCTTTCCCTGTGATCAGGTCTTTCTCATCAACGATACCTACTGCAAATCCAGCAAGGTCATATTCATCTACCGGATAGAATCCCGGCATCTCAGCAGTTTCCCCGCCGATCAGAGCACATCCGGACTGTTTACATCCTTCTGCAACACCGCTTACGATCGTAGCGATCTTCTCCGGCTCATTCTTGCCACACGCGATATAATCAAGGAAGAATAATGGCTCGCCGCCTGCACAAGCAATATCATTTACACACATTGCCACACAGTCGATTCCGATCGTATCATGACGATCTAAAAGGAATGCCAGTTTTAATTTAGTTCCAACACCGTCCGTACCTGATACAAGGGTCGGTTTTTCCATGTTTTTGAATTTTTCAAGAGAAAATGCTCCTGAAAATCCTCCGATTCCTCCGAGAACTTCTTCTCTCATTGTCTGCTGAATATGTTTCTTCATAAGCTCCACTGATTTGTAACCAGCTTCGATATCTACGCCCGCGTTCTTATAATCCATCTCAAATCCTCCACTAACTGTCCATCTCTACATTTGTTTTAAGTATTCTTTATGTCCAAGTTGTTCCAGCTTCTCAGCCTTTTTCTGAACTGTTTCTTTCATTTCCTGAGTGTAATCTTTAAGCTTCTGAAGCAGTTCCGGATTCGACGTTGCCAGAATCTTTGCCGCAAGAATTGCTGCATTAGCTCCACCGTCGATTGCTACAGTAGCTACCGGAATTCCAGGCGGCATCTGAACGATGGAATAGAGTGCATCCATACCCTCCAGATTCTTTCCGGACATCGGTACACCAATCACCGGCATCGGGAAAATAGCCGCGCACATTCCCGGAAGATGTGCTGCCATACCTGCTCCTGCAATGATTACTTTAAAATCTTTCGCCTCTGCAGATCTTGCGTACTCGTAAAATACGTCCGGTTCACGGTGTGCAGAGATAATTGTCATTTCATACTCGATTCCAAATTTCTCAAGTATGTCGGCAGCTTTACTCATAACTTTCATATCTGAGTCACTGCCCATTACAATTCCTACTTTTGGCATAATAATCTCCTTTTCTTATTTATAAGTATTTTAATAAATGTCTTCTCATTTATTAGCTATTTTACTAACACTTCTTCCCGCTGTCAACTCCCAAAAAGGGTTCATTTAGGATTTCTGTGCCCGGAAGGACAAATCGTCCGTCCTCGATCAGTATGATTTCTTCTCCTTTTTCGGTAAATACGCTGATTTTTCCCAGTTCATCATAAGGAATCGTAATATCTGTATGGCACTGGAAATATGCTTTTTCCGGATTCTCCTTACGGCAGGCACATGCACTGTTTTCTTTTGCCACGATTTCTTTTCCGTTCGGATTGTAAACCGTATTATCTTCAGCCCAGCTGTAGCAAGTATCACCCACGGCAAAATGCGGCCCCATCTTCTCTGCGATCAGAATCGGAAGCTTATCTGCGATGTCATATTTTTGCGCTGCAACATAGGCTGTCGTATTGGTTCCGATTGCAAATTCTCCAAGCGGAAGGGATTCATGGTTATGCATGATATTATCACGGATGTATTTTTTATTCTCTTCTTCGGAGTCAAAATTCGTACACGTATATTCTGTCGTTCTTCCTTCTTTGAAATGAATTTCCAGGTTCTGATACTGAAGTTCATTCAAGTAAACCTTGCTTACAAACAAAGTACCTTCTGTTCCTTCGAGAACCGGAGAGGTAAACACTTCTCCGACCGGAATATTAACATCCGCAACACAGTTTTCGAAAATGGTCTGTTTTTCAGGATCTGTGAGCTTATAAAGGCTGACTTTCAACTCTGTCTTATTTTCACCTTTTCCTAAAATTCTTACATACTCTCCCTGATCAAGCGCATCGATCAACGTCTGTTGTACTTTCTCATAGACTTTTGCATCAAGTGTATTGATCCGGATCACTTCATCAAAGATCTCTTTGTAGTTCTCACCGATTTCCGGCAGCGGCCAGGAAATAATTGTAAAACTTCTTTCTTCTCCCTTAATATACTGATTCGTAATCTGACCTGCACGGGAATTCAATGTAAGGAGCAGCTCTTCCTGTTTTGCCACAAAACTGACCGCTTCCGCCTTTGTTTCCGGAGCAAATGGTTTTTCACCAAACACTTCGATCACTGCCGGTCCGGCAAATTTTCCCGCCAATTCTTTATTCTTTTCGAAAACCGTCTTCATGACTTCCAGTTTTCTTTCCACAAACTGTTTATCCAGAACCAGTCCCAGGTCATCTTTATGATCATAATCGTACTGCTTATTAACGGTTCCGCCATAGAATCCGTTTTTACCGAAACGTGGTCGTGTAATCACGCTGGATGCCGCACGGAAAATAGTTGGCCGAAGTCCCATTTCTTCAAAGTTACAGATGGCTTTACGGACAACTCTTTCAAAACCAAGCACATAGCGAATATTCACAACTGATTTTTTTGACAGGTCTTTTCCGGTATTGATGAATCCTACCCGGAAGCCTTCTGTGTACGTATCTGCCATCTTATCGATCGTTTCCTGCGGAAGACTGTTCAGATATTCTGCCGTCTTCCACTCATTTTCACTGATATATTCACCAAACCGGTACAGATATCTCAGATCTGTCAGATCTGATTCCATAATCAGCTTTACTGCAAACGGATATGCGTCCGGATCAATTTGCTCCATCACGCGATCTGCGGCATACACATCGCAATAATCACTTGCGTACCAGTAGAAAATCTCCTTCAGGCTTTCAACAGAAGGAGTTTCCTCTTCTTCAAATTTATTATATATCTCAACAAACAGCTCATTTCCAATGGTGATATATTCGTCTCTTCCCTCATATACATATCCAATATCGCCGCGAAGCTCTGTGTAAAGTGCACTTAAAAATGCGCCCATTCCCTCCCCCAGCTTTTCTGCCGCATATTTCGGATTTGCATAAGAGGTCTCATAATTTTCAGGCAGCACATCACGATAAAGCATCTCCATCTCCTGCATTAGCTGTTCTTTCGTCATCTGCTCCCTTATTTCTTTTTGTCTTCTTTCTTTTACTTCATGAATCAGCAGCAAAAATTCTGCCACTTTTCGAAAATACGTCCGGAAAGGCTCACGAACCGTCACCTCAGCTGTTATTCCCCTGATCCTTTCCAACGTCAGATCATATCTTTCTTCCATTATACAAGCCCCCTTACAAATACTGCGATCAGACAAAGAAGTATAAATACATTAATACCTATTCCCATTTTACAGGTAAAATAGTTCTTATCTCTCTCCCTGAATCCTTTCACACCACATATAATTCCCGTGATTGCAAGGAGAATATCAAAAAGACCGAAGCTGCCAATAATTGCCCCCGAACTGCCCTTATTTAATAAAGCAGTCAGGATCAATGCAATAAAAATCCCGGCAACAACGGCCGCCATCATTAAAGACAGGATTCCTTTTCGGGAATGTCTGAGTTTTGCCTGTCCATATTTCCGGTTTCCCCTTTTTTTTCTTTCTCTATCTCTATCTCTTTCTCGCGCCTGTTCTTTTTCTCGCCCAATCCGCATCATGCCATCTCCTTATCGTGTTGCAAATAACAAAAATAACGTACCCGATCACTCCGCCGATCGTATTCAGCAGCAGATCGTCTACATCAAAGCTTCCTACTAGGGTTATTAGCTGGAAAGCTTCCACAAGGAAGCTCAGTCCAAAACTATAAAACAGCGTCAGAAAGAAGCTCCGGTACCGGCTTGCCATCGGCATAAAGAATCCAAAGGGTATAAAAATGATCACATTACCGAATAGATTCGCAACTGCAACCCAGCCAAGCTGGTCCCGGTAGTACCAAAATCTCTTGATTTCCTGAAACAAAACCAGATTATAATGATATTCTGTCATTTCACCGGTTCTGCCGTACCAATCTGAAAAGATCAGAAAATACAGCAGAAACCCGATATACAATATAAACAGGATTTTTCCAAGCACTCGAAATCGTTTTCTGCTTCTTGCTTTCAATTCAAAGCATCCTTCCTAAAACGTTAATCCTTTTTTTGCCTTGAACAGATTTGCTCCACTGATAATCATAACAACTCCCGCAGTCACTCCGATCACAATTGATACGATTCCTACCGCAAGAGAAGCTGCCCCGGCATATCCCATTACTTTATATGCTTTTTCAGTCACTGGATATCCTCCTTATTTTACTCCATACTGTTCATAATATGCATCGATCGCTGCCTTAATGGTATCATCGATAACAACCTGTCCGTTTACTTCTTTGTTGTAAAGGCATTCTACCACTTCTGCCATCGTAACGATTGCTGCAGTATCGAATCCATATAAATCTTTGATTTCATCAAGAGCACATTTCTCTCCGCCTTTTCCCACTTCCATACGGTCAAGTGATACAATAAGACCAACGATCTCAACATTTGCAGCTCCACGTACTTTCGGAACCGTTTCTTCCATGGATTTTCCGGATGTGGTCACGTCCTCGATCATGATCACGCGGTCTCCGTCCTTAAGCTTGCTTCCGAGAAGCCCGCCTTTGTCAGCGCCATGATCTTTTTCTTCTTTTCTGTCTGAGCAATAACGGACTTCTTTTCCGTAAAGCTCACTGTAAGCTACTGCTGTTACTACACTGAGTGGGATTCCCTTGTACGCTGGTCCGAACAATACATCAAAATCATCTCCGTATTTGTTGTGGATTGCCTTTGCATAATATTCGCCAAGTCTTTTCAGCTGGGATCCTGTAACATATGCTCCTGCATTCATAAAGAACGGAGACTTTCTTCCGCTCTTTAATGTGAAATCGCCAAACTTCAGCACCTGGCTCTCTACCATAAATTCTATAAATTCTTTCTTATACTGTTCCATAATTGCATTTCCTCCAACTCTTTCAGCATCTTATGCTATTTTACAATTCCAACCATATCTTTCACAGATTTGAAACCATATTTCTTCATGTATTCTTCAATTCCGTCCACGATTTCCATTGTCACCGCCGGATTGTAGAAATTCGCTGTTCCTACAGAAACAGCACTTGCTCCGGCCAGGATCATTTCGATCGCATCGGCCGCATTTGCAATTCCTCCCATACCGATGACCGGTACATTGACTGCATTTGCCACCTGATACACCATGCGCACTGCAATCGGATGGATGGCCGGACCTGATACACCGCCGGTCTTGTTCGCCAGGACGAACTGTCTGCGATTGATATCAATCTTCATTCCGGTCAGTGTGTTGATCAGGGAAACTACGTCTGCTCCTCCTGCTTCGACCGCTCTTGCCATCTCGGTGATATCCGTTACGTTCGGGCTCAGCTTCATAATGACCGGCTGTTTTGCATATTTTTTCACAGCTTTCGTGATATCCTCGGCTGCCTTTGGATTCTGCCCGAATGCGATACCGCCTTCTTTTACGTTCGGACAGGAAATATTAATCTCAAGCATGTCAACGTCCTCATCGGCAAGACGCTCCACTACTTCACAATAATCTTCTGTGGATCTGCCGCATACATTGACCACGATCTTCGTGTCATACTTTTTAAGGAACGGGATATCTCTTTTGCAAAACAGGTCGATTCCGGGATTCTGGAGTCCTACCGCGTTCATCATTCCGCCATAGGTTTCCGCAACTCTTGGCGTCGGATTTCCTGCCCACGGAATATTGGCTACCCCCTTGGTCGTCACTGCTCCGAGCCGGTTAAGGTCTACAAATTCTTCAAACTCTGCGCCGGAACCGAATGTTCCGGATGCCACCGTTACCGGATTTTTCCACTCAACACCGGCAATATTTACACTCATATTCACTTCCTGGCTCATCAGATCTCCACCTCCGTAGATAAGAACACCGGACCGTCCTTACAGATTCGTTTGTTATTCACATTGCTGTGATGGTCTTTTTCCTTTGATTTGCATACACATCCAAGGCAGGCCCCGATTCCGCAGGCCATTCTTTCTTCCAGAGAAATGTAACATTCAATTCCATTTTCCTCTGCATAGGATTTGATTGCACGAAGCATCGGTGTCGGTCCGCAGGCGTAAATGATGTCCGCCTCGATTCCATTTTCACGGATTGCATCCATAACATTTCCTTTGGTTCCTACACTTCCATCTTCTGTGGAAATATAAACTTCCCCATTCTGTTCAAATTCTTCACGAAGGAATGTATGCTCATCCCTGTATCCGACCACAATCTGATTCTTTGCTTTCAGCTGTTTTGCAAGTTCCAGAATCGGAGGCACTCCGATTCCGCCGCCCATGAGAAACGCTCTCTTCCCTTCGCCTTTATCCAACGGAAATCCATTGCCAAGCGGTCCGATGACCGGCAAGGTATCTCCTGCCTTCATCTCGGAAAACTGCTTTGTTCCTGTATCTTCTCCTGTCACACGGTATACAACTCTGAGCAGACCATTCTCTTTATCGATCTCACAAATACTGATCGGTCTTGGAAGCAGTTTACTTCCGTCATTGGTATACATAGAAATGAACTGTCCCGGAGCTGCCGTTTTTGCGGCTTCGGTCCGTATCCACATACTGAAAATGCCGTCTGCCAGCTGTTCCTGAGAAGATACGACTGCTGTTTCTTTTCTTCTATCTGCCATCTTGCCTTTTCTCCCTTATTTTATTCTAGCGCTGTTCGATACTTTCACGAATATCTTTCACCATGTCTTCTACAGCCGCACGGGATGCATCTCCAAAATTTTCTGCACCATATTTTGCATAAGCTTCCTGCTTATAAGCAGCAATAATTCCACGAGAAGAATTTACAATTGCGCCAAGTCCGTCTTCGTTAAAGAAATGAACCAGATCCTTTCCTTTTCCGCCCTGTGCTCCGTATCCCGGTACAAGGATATAAGATTTCGGCATGATCTTACGAAGAACTTTTCCCATCTCCGGATAAGTTGCTCCGACTACAGCCCCGATATAACTGTATTCATCTCCCATATGGTCAGCTCCCCATTCAGCGACTTTTTCACCGACCAGTTCATACAGCGGACGTCCGTCGATCAGTCTGTCCTGGAATTCTCCGCTTGACGGATTTGATGTCTTCACCAGAATAAAGAGACCTTTCTTTTCTTCTTTACATACTTCGATAAAAGGTTTTACACCGTCAGATCCAAGATAAGGATTTACCGTTGCAAAATCTTCATCAAACGGTACGTAACTCTTACTTCCTACCTGTACTCTTCCCAGATGTCCTACCGCATATGCAGCAGAAGTAGAACCGATATCTCCACGCTTTACATCACCGATGACAACGAGTCCTTTTGATTTACAGTAATCTACTGTCTTTTTGAATGCTTCAAGTCCCGGGATTCCAAACTGCTCATACATAGCAATCTGCGGTTTTACTGCCGGAATCAGATCATATGTCTTATCCACGATTTCTTTGTTGAACTGCCAGATTGCCTCTGCGGCTCCTTCTAACGTTTCACCATATTCATCAAATGCCTTTTTCTGTACATGCTCCGGAACGTAATTCAGCATTGGATCAAGTCCTACTACGATCGGTGCTCCTGTTTTTTTAATGTTTTCCACTAATGTGTTAATCATGTCTTTTCCTCCTCATACTTGGATTTACTTTATCTTTGATAAACGATTTTTCCGTCTACAATTGTGCAGGCAATCTCACCCTTGACCGGGTAACCGTCAAACGGAGTATTCTTTCCTTTTGAAGCAAATGTATTCACATCGATTCTGTATTCTTTCTTTGCATCAAACAGAACAATATCGGCGATCTTACCTTCCGCTACAGAGCCTTTTTCTTCCAGTCCAAGAATCTTTGCCGGATTATAGCTCATCTTTTCTGCCATCTGCATTATCGTAAGGATTCCCGGTTCCACAAGCTCTGTATAAGTAAGTGCAGCGCTTGTCTCGAGACCCACGATTCCAAAAGCCGCTTTAGCCATAGAACGGTTCTTTTCTTCTTCTGAATGAGGAGCATGATCCGTAGAAATCACATCCATGATTCCATCCGCAAGGCCCTTCTTCAGTGCCTCTACATCCTCTCTTGCCCGAAGCGGCGGATTCATCTTATAATTGCCGTCATCTTCCTTGATATCATCCGTACATAAGGTAAAATGATGAGGGCATACCTCACCAGTCACCGGAAGTCCTTGTTCTTTCGCAAGACGGATCATCTCTACGCTGTCTCTGGTCGAACAGTGGCACAAATGAAGTCTTACTCCCGTCTCCTTTGCCAGAAGAATATCTCTTGCGACAATCACATCCTCAACCGAATTCGTGATTCCTTTAAGTCCCAGTTCTTCAGCCTTTGCATCCGCATTCATCACTCCGCCTTCTACCATTGTGATGTCTTCGCAATGCGCAAAAACAGAAATTCCTGCCTCCTTCGCAATCTTCATTGCTTTCCTGTAAAGCGATGCGTTCATAACCGATTTGCCGTCTTCGCTGATTGCATGGCATCCGGCCTTAGCCATCCCCTCAATATCCGCAAGTTCTGTACCTAACTGGCCTTTCGTGATCGCTCCTATCTGGATCACATGAACCGGACATTCTGCCTTTGCACGCTCGTATAATTCTTCTATCATCTGACGTGTGTCTGTCACCGGCCTTGTATTCGGCATTGCACAAATTGTTGTCACGCCTCCTCTGGCCGCTGCAGCCCCGCCCGTCGCAAGTGTCTCTTTGTAAGTGAGTCCAGGATCTCTCAGGTGTACATGAAGATCGATAAATCCCGGCATAACATACATTCCTTCTGCATCAAGAACCGTGTCAGCCTCTTCCTGAATAGAATCGTCCACTTTGATAATACGGTCATCTTCTACCAGAACATCCTTCCGGGCATCCTGACCGCTTTCCGGATTTACAACATGTCCATTCTTAATGAGTAATTTCATATTTCCAAATCCTTTCTGTTCATTCCATTATCATAATTATTCTAACATAGACCATCTTAAAAGGGAATGCCGTTTTTTGGCATTCCCTTACTTTTTCTGTAACAGTTCTATTCTCCAAGTTTCCTATGAATCTCCTGCACCGCAGCTTCCAACTGGTTATCTGCCTCCGGATTTTCTTCATCATACTGATATTCTACTACGATATCCGGTTCAATTCCTTTTCCGTGTATATTCCTTCCATTTGGAGTATAATACTCCATCGTTGTCATCGTGACACTGCTTCCGTCACTAAGCGGGAAAATTCCCTGCACAATTCCTTTTCCGTATGTCTTCGTTCCAATAATGGTTCCGATTCCATAATCCTGAATCGCTCCGGTAAATATCTCAGCGGCACTGGCACTGTTCTCATCAGCCAGAACGCAGAGAGGCTTTGTAAATTGATGCTCCTCATCTGAATACTGAACTTCTTCATTTCCGTTTTTGTCTTTGGTGTATACGATCTTTCCTTCCGGGAGAAGCTGATCTAAAATATCACACACAATACTGTAAATGCCTCCGGGATTCTGTCTTACATCTACGATAAGACCACACATTTCCTGTTCTTCCAAGGTATCAAGAGCATTTTGAAACTGTTCATATGTCACCTTATTAAATTCCGTAATCCGAATATACCCAATCTGATCTTCCATCATTTCATACCGGACCGTCTGAGCCTGAATCTTTTGGCGGGTAATATCCATTTCCACTTTATCCAGGTTCTCTCCTCGCAGCAATACCAGATGCACTGTCGTATTTTCTTCACCGCGGACCATAGCAACCACATCTTCCAGTCCCATTTTTGTCACATCTGTTCCATCCACTTCATAAAGAATGTCACCGCTTTGAATTCCCGCCCCCATCGCCGGTGTATCCTCATAGACATATAGCGCAGTAATCTGCATCGTTTCTTTATCCTGACTGAAAAGCACACCTATTCCGTAGAATTCGCCTTCTATATTACTGAAGTATGATTCCGTCTCTTCGGCATCACGGTATATCGTATATTTGTCGTCAAGTGCCTCAATGTAGCCCGCATAAGCACCTTCCTCAAGTGTTTCTTTATCTACATCTTCCGAATAAAGAAACTTCTCATCAATCAGACTGTCAAGTAATTCAAATTTATCCTGTTTTGCAGCTTCCGTCATACTGCCGGTTCCATTTACCAGGACCTTATGAAGTACTATGCTGCCTGTTATAGTCAATAATACAGCAAGGGCACCACAAAGTGTGCCCTTCCAAAAATCTTTTCTATTTCTTTTTTCTTCCATGATCTTCCTGTCATAATCCTTATTATTATGTATTCGTCTACAAGTACAACAACGGATTAACCGGTGTTCCATTCACGTGTACCTCAAAATGAAGGTGCGGACCGGTTGAAATTCCTGTCATTCCTACTGCTGCAATATTTTGTCCTCTGGACACCTTATCCCCTACACTTACATAGAGTGCACTGCAATGCTGATACCATGTCTGCATGCCGTTTCCGTGATTGATTACGATGTAATAACCACGTGCACTGTTATACTGTGCAGTGATAACGGTACCACTGTCTGCCGCGTAAATCGGCGTACCGCTGCTTGCACCGTAATCGATACCGTCATGTTTGCTTGTAGCACCGGCTGTCGGTGCGTCTCGATATCCAAATCCACTGGTAATTCGTGCTCCCGGTATCGGATGAGAAAGCTTTCCGTTTCCGGTGATTACAATCTCGCTGCTGCCGCCATTTGGCTTATAGGCATTTGCCTGATTCTGCTGCTGTTTTCTTCTCTCTTCTGCAGCCTTTGCTTCAGCTATCAGCTTTTTCAATTCTTCCGCATTTGCGCTGATCTTAGAAGCAAGTTCATCAATCTGAATGTTTTTCTCATCCAGAAGTGCCTGAATCTGTGTCTGATCGTCCTGCAGCTCATCCCGAAGTGTTTCAAGCTCGGCATATTCTACCTTAAGAGCGGCTTCTTTCTTCTCAATATCTTCACGGGTTTTCTGGTATTCCTTCAGCATATTTCTGTCATATTCAGTAACTTGCTGAATGTATTCTATCTTATTCAGAAGATCCGACATGCTCTTTGCCGAAACCAGAACCTCAATCAACTCCGTATTATTATTCTCATACATGTATTTGATACGGAGCTTCATGCTTTCATACTGATCATTCTCATTCGCTTTCGCTTCGACCAGCTCTGTCTCTGCAACATTGATTTCCTGTTCTTTATCACTTAAATCCTGCTGCGTTTTCTGCATATTCCCCATGATTTCATCAAGCTTTGCAGAAAGTTCAGCCTGTTCCTTTTCCGCCTGTTCCTTTTGTGCTTCTAAAGTCTCCTGCTTTTTCTTGGCATCATCAATATCATCTGCCTGAACAGGCTGTATGATTCCAAGACAAAGCACCCCCGCAAGAAACAGGCTCAGCAATCTCTTCTTTTTTATCATATTCGTCCCCTTAATTATCTAGACCCTATACATGTAAATGTTTGCGGATTGTGAAGAAACTTCCCATAAAACCAATACCGATACCAAGTGCAAGACCTACAGGAAGCAGAGTTTTGTACACCTGTACAACCGGGAGAAAATCAAGGATGTTTCTTAACAGTTCAAATTTAGTAAGTACATAATTAATCGCCTTGTCATAGATAAAATAAAGCATAACTAGCGGGATTGCAGCTCCGACAAGTCCGATCAGCACACCTTCAAAAATAAACGGAGCACGGACAAAACTGTCTTTTGCCCCAATATATTTCATAATTGCAATCTCTTCACGTCTGACCGTAATACCCATTGTTACCGTGTTACTGATAAGGAAAACAGAAACAGCCAGAAGGATTGCAATAATGACTGCAGATACCCAATAAATCAATCGGTTGATACTGTTCAGTGTATTTGCCACCAAATCGGATTTATTGACCTTACGGACACCCGGAAGTGATTTGGCAAATTCTACAACTTCCTTCTGTGAAGATACATCATCCATGAAAACTTCATAACTGTCAGATGTGGCAAGAGGATTATCATTCTTGAAGCCTTCTGCCGCTTCCTGAGCATCCTCTCCAAAGTAGTCATTCTTGAATGATTCCCAAGCTTCATCTGCTGATATATATTTAATCTTGCTTACATCATCTCTTGCTGCCATCTGAGTCTTAATATTATCAATCTCCTCCTGGGTAGCATCTTCTTCAAAGAAAATCGTAATCGCTACCCCTTCCTCAGCTTTATGTACAATGTACTGAAAGTTCATTACAATCGCAAAGAAAAGACCAAACACGAAAATACAGGCTGACATAGTTGCAATAGATGCCAGAGAGAACATCTTATTTCTTCCAATATTTTTTACTCCCTGTTTCATCGAATATCCAATTGTACTAATTCTCATTTCTATACCCACCTTTTCGTTCGTCGCTGACAATGACCCCCTTTTTCATTGTAATAACGCGCTTCTTCATCTCGTTTACAATTTCCTGGTTGTGAGTAACTACCAATACCGTAGTTCCTCTGTCGTTCGCCTCTTCCAAAAGCTTCATGATCTCCCATGAGTTTGTCGGGTCAAGGTTTCCTGTCGGCTCATCGGCTAACAAAATCGCAGGTTCATTCACAACAGCCCTTGCAATCGCAACCCTCTGCTGCTCTCCACCTGACAATTCCTTCGGATATGCTTTATACTTCTGTGCCAGTCCCACCAGAGATAATGCCGCCGGAACTTTCTTTTTGATCACTCTGCTTGACTTTTCTGTAACTCGCTGGGCAAATGCAATATTCTCATAAATATTTCGATCCTTCAAAAGACGGAAATCCTGGAATACAACACCGATTCCTCGTCTATACTGAGGAATCTGCCGATGCTTCATCCTGTTCAGGTTCTGCCCGTTCACAATAATGGTTCCTGACGTCGGGTCAATTTCTTTCATCAGAAGACGGATCAACGTAGATTTTCCCGATCCACTGTCTCCTACGATGAAAACAAACTCCCCCTGTTCAATCGTCAGGTTGATCCCGTTCAGCGCAGCAATACCTTTTGAGTATTCCTTCGTAACTTCTTTCAGTTCTATCATATGCTCCTCCTAATTATTAATACTCCAGTGTCTCCATATACTTCATGTACTTGACAACCATAAGCGCAATTTTGAATGTGATTGCATCTTCAAATACGCGGAGATCCAGGCCTGTGCTCTTCTGCAGTTTGTCCAGACGGTATACCAGAGTATTTCTATGGATATACAGCTGTCTGGATGTCTCAGAAACGTTCAGGCTGTTCTCAAAAAACTTATTGATCGTCGTAAGAGTCTCTTCATCAAACTCATCCGGAGATTTCCCATCAAATATTTCTCGGATAAACATCTTACAAAGCGGAATTGGAAGCTGATAGATCAGACGTCCTATTCCCAGAGCACTGTAAGCAATCACTTCCTTCTCATCGAAGAAAATCTTTCCTACATCCAAAGCCAGTTTGGCTTCTTTATATGATTTTGAAACTTCTTTAATATCGTTCACAATGGTTCCGTAAGCAATCCGGATATTCTCTTCCCCCTCTGACTTAAGAAGATCCAGAATCTCGTACGCCGTTTTATCCATCTCCGGATATGCGTCATTCGGTCCAAGTTCCTTGACAACGATAATATTCTTCTCATCAACCGCAGTAATAAAATCACGGCTCTTATTTCCAAGAACTGCTCGCAGACTGTCAAGCGCACTGATGTCCCTTTCACGCGAAGTCTCAACTATAAAGATAACACGTTTCACCTCTGTGTCAATATGTAATTTTTTGGCCCGATTATAAATATCGACAAGCAGAAGGTTGTCAAGCAACAAATTTTTGATAAAGTTATCTTTGTCAAACCGCTCTTTATAAGCAACCAGAAGGTTCTGAATCTGGAAAGCTGCAATCTTTCCGACCATATATACATCTTCACTGCCGCCATTCGCGATCAGTATATATTCAAGCTGGTGTTCATCGTAAATCTTAAAGAACTGGAACCCCTTAATAACCTGACTTTCTGCCGGAGATTCAACAAAAGAAAGCACCGCTTCTCCATAGTCACCGGTCTCCGCAAAAGTTGTGGCTAAAGTCTTCCCATCTGTATCCATAACTCCCAAATCTATCCTGGTAATTGCTTTTAATCCTTCAATTGTGTTCTGCAATATCTGATTTGATATCATATTCTCTTTTCCTCCAATTATACATTTTACACAACAGCGTTCCCCCGAAATACTGGAAATACACATATACTTATACTATACTTTAATACATATCACCAAAAAAATAAAGAGGAAATCGCATATTTTTATGCATTTCCTCAATTTATTTTTTCAAATATTTATTTTTCAATTTAGGAATTGTTACCAACCTTTTTCTTATCTTTCTCCACTTCACGCTTCAGAATCTTCCGAAAGAGAAATTCCTTCAACCTTGTTCTCCAGGTTACACGCTGAAGCATAAACCCTGATTCTGTTCCTATGCCTAGCCAGATACGGGCATTAAGTGCATTTTTACATCTGCCTATAAATTCCTCCTGCTTCGGTGAAACCATACTCGCAAGTACGCAGTCTGCTTCCACACCGTTAATCTGATTCGTGATCAGATCATCCGCACTCTCATCGTCCGGCACGCAGGCAGTTCCCACAATCTGAATTCCGCTATATCCACTCTGTAAATACTGTTCCAGTTTCTTTGTGCCATCCAAAGAATCCGCCAATAGAAAGAGCCGTGAATGATTTTTATGAAAATAGTGAAATACAAGTTTCATAAACACCTGATTATGAGCTTCCTGGAGCTTCTTCTTCTCCGTCACTTCTGCCGCTTCAAGAATCGATTCATCTCCTGCTATTACCATATCAAGATTCTCAATACTTTCTTTCATCCCGTCCGTCTGTGCGGCTCTCATAAGGATGTCCACCGTGATAATCTCAACCGTATTCACAGGTTCAGTATGCATGTATTCCGTGACTGCCTTCATTGCATCTTTCGCCGTATAATCATCCAACTGCACATTTAACACGTTCATTTTTTTATCCATAAACTCACCTGTTTTTTCGTTTTCAGTCATGCGATTATATCAAAATTGTCACTTTTTTTCAACCAAAGTTGCAGAATATTCACAGTTATTTCTAATTATTCATATTTCTTAACATTATTGTAAACTTATCCTTCTCTTTTTCGGTTTTTCGACATTAATCCTCCGATTCGTCCTGTTTCCTTTGATGAAAGCGATCTCCAGCCCTCTTCAAGCACTCTGTCCAGAAGTCCAAGTTCATCCGCAATTTCATATTTGACCTGTTCCTCTCTTTCCATTTTCTTAATGTCTTCCCTGGAAAGCTTCTTTTCTTTTTTTACATCCATCCTATCCACTCCTTTATACGGAGTATTTCCTGATTTGCAGGATTTCATTCTGTATTTTTATAAATAAATATCTTATAATAAAAAAAACACATTTAAGAAAGAAGAGATACCATTATGCATTCACCTCAGGAATATTATATTCTCACGTTTGAAACTACAGCCGATGTTATGCAGGCCGAAAAACATATCAAGGAACATTTCTCCATATCCATTATGCCGGTCCCGGGAGAACTGCACAGTGGATGCGGTCTTGCAATCCGTTTCCTGGAACCGGATGAAAATGCGATTCTCTCATTTTGTCCGACATTACCGATAAAAGGGAAGCTGTACAAAATGCAGACCAAACGCGAAAATGGCAGAAGACCATTCAAACTGCTTCTCGCTTTCTGAATAGCCTTCTGCCATCACAGCACTTTCTATTACACCCTATGTTTAATATGGACGTTCCGGAATGATCACTGCCGCAACAAAGTACAGCACCAGACCGGTTCCGCAGCTTACGCATGCCAGCAGTGCACCTCCAAGTCTGATCAGCGTGGAATCTACATTAAAATATTCTGCCAGACCTCCGCACACACCGCAAATCATTCTGTCCTCTCTTGATTTATAAAGCTTTTTCGGTTCCATTTTAAAATCCTCCTTTATTACTTATTATGATCTATGATGTTCAAAAGATATACTTACATTTCCCATACCGCAGTTGATATCCATCGTTTTATCACTGCCGTTATTTATATTTTCAGAAATGCCCATTCCACTGTACTTACTCTTGCCGATTTCAACTTCTCCGGCTCCGCATTTCAGATGATAATTATACTCCGCATCATGTCCTTCCAGATCCAGCTCGGCTTCTCCGGCTCCACATTTCAGATTGATATCCCCATTACAGATCCCATCCATCTCCAAAGAACCGGCACCTACCTCTATATTCATAGTATCAACATCAAAATTTTCAACACTGCATCCGGCCGCTCCAACCTGAAGCTTCAGCTCTTTTGCACGAAGTCCGTACGCATCGATTTCTGCTGCTCCTGCATTCAGACTGATTATTTCTAATTTTATCGAAGCCGGAACCACAATGTAAAGAGTCCCAAATCCATCATTTCCTGCTTTTATATTATAGACATCCCAGATTTTATGATCCTTTTCCATATAGACTTTGAGGCTGTCACTATTTGTCTCAGTCCTGACACCAACTCCGGTACTTCCAAAATTCAGATCGGAGGTATCAATCCTGACTTTCTCATCTTCTCCCGGAACAATCATTACCTCACAGCATCCTACACTGACTTCCAGTTCTTTGATGTTCTCATATTCTAAAGCATCTGCACTATCCTGGAATTCGTCTTCATCTGCATCATCCCAGTCCGAGTCGTTATCACCATCCAAGGTGTCATCCCAGTCCAAATCATCATCATCATCTCCAAAAATCACGATTCCATTCGGATACTGAGCCCAAAAGTCCGATATTCTAAATCCCATTACAGAAGAAACGATTCCCAAAGTAAGCCCTACCATCGCGATCGTCGCTACAGTAATCCAGAATATCTTCCATCCTTTTTTCATTAACAAGCGCCTCCTTCCCTTTTCTGAAACGGTTTTCTGCAAAGTTCAACGAACCACCGGAACACAGGCGGCACAATTTTCACACATACCCATCCGGTAAATGCTGTCATCACCATTCCAAGTGCCAGAATAAGCAGTCCTGCTCCGAGAAGTGCAAGTGCCAGTGGAATTGAATGAAAAATCTGTGTAAATCCGGCCACTCCCATTACAATACCTGCAATTGCAACAGCAATTCCGGACACAAGAACTGCTGCGATAACAGCTGCTATTGCAATCAGGATTCCAAGAACTGCTGCCAGAAGCCCTGCTGCAATCGGGAGTACGATCGGTGCCCCGATTACTACAATCAGTACAATTAGAATAACTTTCAATGTCTTACTTGTCCATGGCTTATTATTCATATTATTGTTCTCATTCTCCATGCGCCCCGTACTGCGGTATCCTTCTCTTCTTACCGGGGAAGCATTCTGCTCAAACCGTGTATCTGTATATCCCGTCTCTCTGTACTCGCTGTGGTCTTCATTCCGTCCTCCAAGTCCGGCTTTTATAGACTGCGCCACCTTCTCAGGACTTTCCAGTTCTCTTATGATGTCCGCCTCCTTCTCCGGACCGGCATCATCAAAATAATCATTATAATACTGCAGTGCTTCTTCCTGCTCCTCCACGGACAGATCCCATAACAAAGCTCGCAGTTCATTCATAAATTCTAAGCGGGTCATAAATTCACTCCTCCCTCAAACATGTCAGTAATCTTCTGTGAATATCTCTTCCACTCTGCACGATATAGCTGAAGCTGCGTCATTCCTTTATCCGTAACCTTATAATAGCGTCGGTTCCGCCCGTCAAACTGCATATCATACACTTCCAGACATTCATCCTTCTGTAGTCTTCTAAGAACCGGATATAAGGTAGACTCAGATACTTCAAGAGCCTTTCTTACATCCTGTGTGATCTTATATCCGTAAGTCCCCTGCTGTTCTTTGGAAACTACCGCCAGCACAATGGCATCAAGAAGAGCTGCTCCGGTGTTAAATACCATGCTATCACTCCTTTTCCTGTTTTATCATTTACAATATTATTATATTAATTATATTGTTTTTATAAGCATATTATATTCAATATAATATTGTTTGTCAATATAATATTGATAAAAACGAAAAAAGCATCCTAACTGAGTTTTTTTCCCAGTAAGAACGCCTTCTTCTTAGAATTTCATGCCCTAAACACCATATACACTATTCCCAATTGTACAATCAAAATCGCCGGAAGACCAAACTTGAATTTTATATGTTTTGTCTTATGCCTGAACACCTGCATCCCGCAAATCGCACCGACAGATCCACCTATTACGGCTATCAGAATCAATGTTTTTTCTGAAATCCTCCACTTCTGTTTTATCGCTCTTTTTTTATCGATACCATACAGGAAAAAGGCCGTCAGATTCACTATCAGCAGATAAATTCCTGTTATTTTCCACATCATAACTCTTCCTCTCCTTTGGGCAGATCCAGTTTGATCTCTTCCTTAAGTGTAAAAGAATAGATGGCTTCTTCTTTCACTTTCTTAAGCGTCATCTGTTCCAGAGCTCTTCCATATAAATGAAGCTGTTCTTTGTAGCGATCAATCAGTTCCTTTCCAACTTTCACACGGTCTGTTTTGTAGTCAAGCACCACCAGTTCATTCTCTTCTTCAAAATAGACATCAATAATACCCTGAATCAGAACCAGTTCATCACTTACCGTATCAGGATAAAGTTCTTTTGCATCTACTCCAAACACAAATGGCTGCTCTCGATGAAGTTTTCCGGCAGAAGCCGCTTTTTTCATCCGCACTCCTATATCTGTTTTCAAAAAATCAAGAATATCCTGTGAATTGATACAATCTGCCATTTCTTCCGTTAAAAAACCTTCTTGTCTGAATCCTTGAATCTCCTTGTGAAGCATTTCTTCATCATATTCTTTTGTAAAATCAAAAAGTTCAAGCAACTTGTGGTATGTACTTCCCCGCAAAGCTCCTGTAAGCTCTTCCTTTTCCTTCAGGAATTCAGGAATCAGAGGAACCACCTCTTCTTCTTCGATCAACATCTCACCATTTTCTTCCGCATCTGCCATCGCTGCTTTCTTTTTCAATTCCGAGACTGTGAATTTCAGCTTTAACTGCTCTTCCCCTTCAAAAGGATATTGATACCCAAACTGTTCCGCAAGTCTCTCTGCAAATACCGCATCTGTCCTTGCATATAGGCTTTCTTCCTTTGCAAGTTCCATTAGCATCAGATTTTTATCCAGTTTGTCTTCCACTTCTCTTTCTGTCTCCAGACCGACAATGTCTCCGACTCCCATAATCTGCATCCTCAGCGGTACAGATTCCGGCAAATCTACGGCTGCCGGGATAATCCAGTCAAAATATTGCTTTGCACCGACAAGGCTTGTAAATTCTAACGCCTCATTTTGCTGCCCGGAACTGTTTTGATACATTTCCATTTTCTTTTCGGCACCTGCCATAATCCCTGTCATGATCAGTTTTTCCCGTGCTCTGGTCATCGCCACATAAAGAACCCTCAACTCTTCGCCCAGATTCTCCATTCCGCTTTCCATCTGGATCACTTTTTTCAAAATGGAAGGGGATTTCGTTCTTTTTTCTATATCCACTGCATCAATGCCTATTCCGAGTTCCGGATGGATCACGATACTTCCTTTCAGATCCTGTGTATTAAAACGTTTTCCCATACCGACTACGATTACAACCGGGAATTCCAGTCCTTTACTTTTATGAATGCTCATCAGACGTACCGCATCTGTCTGATCATCATAAATCCCCGCTTCTCCGTAATCCACTTCGTATTTCTGAAGTTGCTGCACATACCGGATAAAGTGAAACAATCCTTTATAACTTGTTGCTTCAAACGATTTTGCTCTGACCAGCAGCATCTCCAGATTGGCGGCTCTTTGTTCTCCTCCCGGCATAGCAGAAATATAATCTCGGTACCCTGTTTCTGTCATAATCTGCCAGAGAAGATCATGAATAGACGTATAGGGAACTCGCTCCTTAAAACTTCTGATCTTTTCAAGAACTACATGAATTTTACGGGCTGTTTCTCCTTCCATTTCCTCTGCTCTTCTAACAGCCTCAAAAAACGGGATATCTGGAAACGAGGTGCGTATTTCTGCCAGTTCTTCACTGTTCATCCCTCCAAAAGGAGATTTTAGAACTGCCGCAAGCGGCAGATCCTGTCTGAAGTTATCCAGGATTTTTAGATAGTCCAACATCCATCCTATTTCAAGCGTATGGAAATATCCTTCTTTCGACTCTGCATACGCCGGTATTCCTTCCTGATTTAAGATTCGTGAAAACACTTCCGTCCATCCCGCAAGACTTCTGGAAAGGATCACGATATCCCGATATCTGACTTTTCTGAAAGTGCCTTCCTCTTTATCCCATACCTTCTGCGTTTCCATCAATAAATGGATCCGCTCCGCCACAGCACGGGCTTCTATTTCACGATTTGTCCAGGCCGCCGGCTTCTGATCGGCGCCTTCCGGCTCCTCCTCTTCTTCCATCTCTGTATCAATAATCAGCAGCTCCGTCTCATTGTCCGGATGCTCCGGGTAATCGGCACCTACATACAGCGCCGCATTGTCATCATATTCTATTTTCCCGAGACTTTTTGTCATAATCCGGCAGAAAATGGCATTTACCGAATTCAGAACCTCCGATCTGCTTCGGAAATTCTTATGAAGGTCGATCCGACAGTTCTCGCTGTCCTCAGTACTGTAGCTTTCAAATTTCTGCATAAAAAGCTCCGGACGTGAGAGTCTGAATCTGTAAATACTCTGCTTCACATCTCCCACCATAAAGAGATTATTTTCTCCTCTGCTGATTCTCGATACACTGGTAAGAATCGCTTCCTGAAGATAATTGCTGTCCTGATATTCATCAATCATAACTTCCAGAAACTGTTCCTGATATTCTCTTGCAGTTTCTGACGGAACCAGAGTTTCTCCCTCTTTCCTGGTCAATATTCGAAGCGCGAACTGCTCCATATCCCTGAAATCGATCAGATTCTTCTCCGCTTTTTTTAAAGCAAATGCAGATGCAAATTCCTTTACCAGATCTACCAGCACACGAAGGACAGGAACACATATATCAAGATCGCTTTGCATCTCCTTCGGCTCTTGAAAAAAGAAAGTATCCCGCAAATTATCAATGGATTTCTTCCATGTTTCTCTTAGTTCTTTGACCCGGGAAGTCAGGCACGGATCCACACTCTTGTCCCTGTTTGCCGCAAGCCTTGCCCAGCTTCCCTTCTTTGGAAATGCGCGATACATTTCCTGATATGCTTCCACATCAAAGAGCTGCTCGAGAAGTTGTTCGTCCGCATCAATCGTTGTTTCGTACATATAAGGTCCATCCGGCATGCCGCACAGTTCCCTTGCCTTTTCCATATAATTCCGAATATCATTCAGACAATTTCTAATATACGAAACTGCTTTTCCTATAAATTCAGAATCTTCTTCCATTCCGGACTCATAAGCTTCCACAGCATGGTCAAGCCATACATCCGGATCCGGGTAACTTCCGGAAAAATGATAGAGTTGCTCAATAATTTCTTCCAGCTTTGTATCTTCCCGTCCCGTCGCAAATGTTTCTACAAACTGAAGGAACTCTTCATCTCCCGATTCAAAATGTGCCTCCAGAATTTCACTTAATACGTCCTGTCTTAAAAGCCGCAGTTCTCCATCCTCTCCCACTCTGAATCCCGGATCAAGATCGATTACATGGAAATATTCCCGGATAACCGACATGCAAAAACTATGGATCGTCGTAATTTTCGCTGTATGGATCAAAGTCTGCTGCCTCCGTAAATGTTCATCGGAAGGATTCTCTTCTACCGCTTTTGTAATCGCCGCTGAAATACGATCCTTCATTTCAGCAGCTGCCGCGTCTGTATATGTTACGATCAGCATACGGTCAATATCAACAGGAGGATTCTCTTTCGTCAGCCGATGGATAATACGTTCTACCAGAACCGCTGTTTTTCCGGAACCAGCCGCTGCAGAGACCAGAATATTTCTGTCTCTGAGCTCAATCACTTTCTGTTGCTCTTTCGTCCAAGTAACGCCCATCTACCGCTTCTCCTTTCTTTCAATCATCTCCAGCACTTCTTCTTTGGAATAAGAAGCAAATTTCCGATATTCATACCCCTCAATCTGATCATCAAACCCACAGATATCCCGGTACGCACAATAATCACAACCTGTCTGCTTACCCATTTCGAATGGGACTGCATCCACATTTCCGTTAAGCATCTCTTCTTTCAGTTCTTTTCTTTTCTGATCCGCATATCTAAGAACAGCCTCAAATTCTTCTTCTCTTAGGACTTTTGATGTTTTTGACAGACCGCTTTTGGTCCGTGATACCGGAATCACGCTGGAGCCTGAAGTAAACTCATGATCCAGCCTCCGAATCACAGATTCATCCGAATTTACCAGACCGTCAAGCCTAAGCTCTTTCAGAATCGCCTCTTCCAGTTTTTCCTGATCAACCTCTTTTTCCACCACAGGATCCTTGATCTTATAATAGAAGATTCCGGCGGGTACAGCCTTCTTCCCCGGATGTCTCCTCTCTTCCAGCTTTAGTGCTTCTTCCATATATACCACTAACTGCAATTGCAGACCATGGTAGAATGCCGCCATATCAAATGCTTTCATTCCTGTCTTATAATCCAGAATCTTCACATAAATCTTATCTTCCACCTCACAGGTATCGATCCGGTCGATTTTGCCGCTTCCAAATCTTACTTCACTTGCCTCCGGACGAAATTCTCCTCTTGCAAGCTGCTTGGTAAGTGCCCAGATGGTCCGCCTCATCATCCTCTTCATTCGAGGTATCATATACGCATTTCTTGCAGAGCTATAGAGTACTGTGTTACTATAGTCCACAATACTTTCCTCCACACTTTCTTCAATATACTGAGCCTGCTTCTCATCCGGGATCTCAGTCCATTCTATCTCTTCTGCTTCCAGCTTATTTGTATATTTTTCCATTGCCGCATGGAAAACATTGCCAAAGTCCAATGCCGCAAACTGGTATTCTTCCCGTTCCTTTAAACGAAGTCCATATGCCAGAAAATGTGCGCAGGCGCAAGAAACAAATTTCTCCATTCTCGACACACTCGGCTCCCAGGTTCCATAAAGCTTTTCAGCCGTTCTTTTCGTCAAGTAATCCTGTGGTTTCCTGTACAGACTTGCATTTATAAGCCTTTCCACCAGCGGTTTCCATGTCTCCTCCTTCATATACCAGCGATATAATTCCTGCCATGATCCGTCCTCAAATTTTTCCGTGTTCCGAAGCCCTTCTATTAAATATGTAAGCCCCGTTTGCGGTACAAGTTCCATCGCAGCCGCTCCGTATTTGTCCATATCATAGACAGAAATATCAGGAAACAGTTTTTTCAGTTCGGCAATCAGATATGCCGGTCTCATGCTCTTTCCTTCCGCTGAGACCTTGCTGAAGCTTACTGCCAGTTCTTCAGTTGGCTTTGTCATATGAAGATAGAGATAATATTTCTGTATACAGGTCTTTTCCTTCATTCCCGGAGCAAGAGAGATTCCTGCCTTTTCAAACCGTTCCCTGTCACGTTCAGAAATCAATCCTCCTGCCGTCTGATTTCCCGGAATCAGTCCATCATTTGCTCCCAATAAGAGCAAAGCACGTATGTTTTTCAGACGCGTTCTTTCAATATCCCCTACGGTTACTTCATCGATACTTGGCGGTATCACGCCTACCCTTGCTTCCTCAAGTCCGGCATCCAAAAGCTCAGAATATTCCCTCATAGAAATCCATTCGTCCCCTAAAAGCCCCACAAATTTATCAAAGAGTTCTATTACTGCACGGTAAATCTGCGAATATTCTTTGGCAAGAGCAAGTTCACCTGCTTCTGTAAATGCAAGTTCCTGTTGCTTCACTTTTTGCTGCATCTCTTCCCGGACCAGGAATTCATACACCGCTTCCGTCACATCTCGGACCGTCTTTTTTTTCTGTTTCAGCACAGACACCAGATGCTCCATTTTTTCCACCAGGCGGACACGAAGATGATTCAGTTTTTTCAGATCTTCTTCCGTCATATCATTCGCACGACGTATCCATTTTTCCTGCCATTTTTTATATCCGCGTATTCCCAGCGCAATCACATAATTTTCTAAAAGGTCCACTTCCTCTGATGTAAATCCGGCAAGCCCTGTTCTTAAAAAGCGAAATACACTTTCATACGAAAAATTCTGTTCACAGACTCCGATCAGACTGCGTACATATTCAACAAAAGAATTTAAAAGCACATTTCTCTTATAATCCATAAAGACCGGAATATGAAACTCAGAAAAACAAGTCTCGATTTCTTCTGCATATACACTCATATCGCTTGCAATTATCGCAATATCTCTATACCGGTATCCTTTTTTTCTTATGAGAGAACGAATTCTCTGCGCCGCGCACATTACTTCCTCCTTCGGGTTATGTGCACAGTAAATTCGTATGCTTTCTGTCTTTCCTCGATATTTCTGACTCGGATCACGGAAAATTTCAGATTCCAGGTACGCCAGTTCCGGATTGTTCCTGAAGCGATATACCGGTCTGTCATATAGGCAGATTTCTTCGTCCACCGGCACTTTTTTTTCCTTCGCAAGTTTCACCAGCGAAATCACCATCTGCTTACTGAGTGCAAACAGCTGATACTTGTCTTTCAGATAGTAAGGATTCTCCCGTCTGTCCATCGTGACCGTCACACACACTTTACTGCAGTAAGTCAACATTTCTCCTATTACCCGGTTCTGTACCGGTGTAAATCCTGTAAATCCGTCGAGCGCGATCACACTATCTTTTAACATACGGGATTTTTCCATCTCACGTCCCAGAATATCAAGGATTTCCTCTTTCGTAATATACCGATCAGAAAGATACTGTTCAAACGCTGCGTAGATTGTCTGAATATCCCGAAGTCTCCACTCAAGCGGCACGTTATCCTCCGCCGCATCCAGCAAAGTCCCCATCTCTTCCGGTGCAATATTATATTGTGTCAGCTCTGAAATAACGGATTTGACCTCGCTTATATACCCCTGCTTTTTCAGATTTCCCCTGATGATTTTTAAAGAAGGGCTCACTTTTCCCGCGATCTTTCTAAGAATCAGATTCTTTCCTTCATCATCCAGCACCGTTCTTTCTCCCGAACCGGTTTCCTCCATGACTCTGAATGCAAGGCGCGCGAAACTAAGCACATCAATGTTCATGATTCCATGCCTTGGGTGCCTCGTAACCAGCTCTTTCTGCGTCTGCATCGTAAATTGTTCCGGAACGATCACAATATAATTTTTATCCGGGAACCGCATGGATTCCCGGATAATATATTCATATAAATAATGTGATTTTCCAGAACCGGAATTTCCAAATATAAATTGCAGAGACATAACTTACAAACTCCTTCCGTATATTTCCTTCGGAACATATGCCTTGACAAAAATTCCTTCTTCCGTGTATTTTTCTTCCAAAAGCTCACCATATTTTCGAACGATCTGAACACGTCCGCTTTCCTGATACGGAAATGTACGTTCAATCAGAATCTTTTCTTCACGAAGCTGCTCCTCTATTGCCTGTAAAAGCTCCGGAAGACCTTCTTTAGTTTTCGCAGATATCTGTACCGTCCGATCAGCCTGAAAATCCCGAAGAAGCGTATCTTCCTTCCGTCTGTCCATCTTGTTGAACACTGTAATAACCGGTTTATTCATCACTTCAAGACGTCTGAGTGTCTCATAAACAACATACATTTGCTCATCCATCTGTGGATTGGAAGAGTCCACTACATGCAGGATTAAATCCGCATATTTTGCTTCTTCAAGCGTACTGCGGAATGCCTCTATCAAATGATGCGGTAATTTTCTGATAAACCCGACCGTATCCGTGAGCAGGATCTCCTGTCCGCTCGGAAGCTTTAAATTTCTGGTCGTCGGATCCAGGGTGGCAAATAATTGATTTTCTTCCAGGACTCCGGCATTGGTCAGCGTATTAAGCAGCGTAGACTTTCCCGCATTCGTATATCCTACAATCGCTGCTACCTGCATATGATTTCTGCTTCTCTGTTCCCTGGTCAGCTCTCGATGCCTCTTTACATCCTTCAGTTCTCGGTTCAAAAGTGCAATTCTGTTCTTAATCAGTCTTCTGTCAATCTCAAGCTTCTTCTCTCCGGGACCTCTGGTTCCGATTCCTCCCCCAAGTCTTGAAAGTGCCTTTCCGGCTCCGGTAAGCTGTGTCTGTCTGTACCTGAGCTGGGCCAGCTCGACCTGGATTTTTCCTTCACTTGTGGACGCTCTTCCCGCGAAGATATCCAAAATCACAAGCGTCCGGTCCATCACTTTGGTATCCAGTAAATCCGTCAGATTTGCAGTCTGTGCAGGGGAAAGCTCATCATCACAGACAATCCCTGTGGCATCCTGCTCCCACAGAAGCTCTTTGATCTCTTCTATTTTTCCTTTCCCGACATAAGTGGCGGGATGAATCATCTCCCGCCGTTGTACCACTCGTCCTACCACCGCTGCCCCAGCCGTATCTATCAGATCTCCCAGTTCATCCAATGACTGCTCCGTATCATCATTCGCACCGCTCGCAACGCCTACCAGAATGAGACGTTCCTTTTCTTCTTTCATTTCATACAATGCCATATTTCCTATTCCTCTCTGCCCGGCAACTGAGTATTCAAAAATTCCTGTTCTTTCAGAGCACGTTCATCATCCGGATATAACTCTACATAGGCATCTAACTTTTCCTTTGCTTTCTGAAAATCGCCCACTTGTTCATATGCCGCAATCAGATTAAAGGACATTTCTTTTAAAAGTTCCTGTCCTGCATCCGGAAAGTTCTGACCATTCTCAAAATAATACACCGCTTTTTCCGGTTTCTCCATCTTCAGTGCGCATATTCCAAGCATATTATAGATGGTCGCCGTTTCTTCTGCACCATTTTCAAGCGCTTTTCCAAAAGCCTGCGATGCATTCTCATAATCCTCTTCTTCCCAATAGCAGAGGCCAAGTCCCCTATATGCTTCGCCAAGATTCTTTTCCTTATCAATGGATTCCTGAAATTTATCGGCTGCTTCTGTGTAATTACCCTCTTTCAGAAACTTTGTTCCTTCCGATACAGACGACGCACACCCTGAAAAGGTCAACATAGCAATCGACAGGGAAACCGATAAAGCTCCTTTTAATTTTCTACTGTTTTTCTTTATCATCATACATCTTCTCTTTTCATTTTATATATCTAAATGATGCCAGGGTCAAAAGGTCATGCATTTATAATGTAGTATCCCCCGGTAACAATTATACTATAAGAAATAAGGGGGATATCCTATATCCCCCGAAAACATTTTCCTTCCAAACACTTTTGTATCCGGCATTCCTTACGAAAGCTCATCAATCTGCCAGTCGATCGGCTCTATCCCATGTTCCTCAAGGAAACGATTCGTCTGACTGAACGGCTTACTTCCAAAAAATCCTCTGTATGCAGACAATGGACTCGGATGCGGCGCCTCAAGAATCAAATGCTTCGGATTATCAAGCATTCGTTTCTTCATCTGAGCAGGCCTGCCCCAAAGTATAAATACAATCGGCCTGTCCTGCGCATTCAGAACTCGTATCGCGGCATCCGTAAATTCTTCCCACCCAATCCCGCGATGTGAATTTGCCTGATGCGCCCGAACTGTAAGCACCGTATTTAACAGCAACACCCCTTGCTGTGCCCATTTTGTAAGATAACCATGGCTTGGAATCCGACATCCTAAATCGTCATGAAGTTCCTGATAAATATTAACCAGCGACGGCGGGATTTCAACATCCGGCTTAACCGAAAAACAAAGTCCATGTGCCTGTCCGTCCCCATGATAAGGATCCTGTCCCAGGATTACAACCTTCACATCCTTAAGTGGTGTCAGATGAAATGCATTAAAAATATCATCTGCCGGCGGATAGATCCGATGGGTTCTGTATTCCTTATTCACCGTCTCAAACAATTGTTTATAATAAGGCTTTTTAAATTCTTCTTTTAAAGCATCCAGCCAGTCATTATTGATTGCAGCCATGTTCATCCTCTCCCATTTACAAACGAACAGAAATTCCTCTGCCCCGCAGATATTCCTTCACTTCTCGTATTTCTAACTCTTTATAATGGAAAAGAGAAGCCGCAAGAGCTGCATCCGCTTTTCCCTTTTCACTTAATGCATCGTAAAAATGTTCCAGCGTCCCTGCGCCTCCCGAAGCAATGACCGGAATGGACACATTCTCCGCAATCGTTCTTGTAAGTTCCAGATCATATCCGGCCTTCGTTCCGTCACAGTCCATACTGGTCAGAAGGATTTCTCCCGCTCCCAGCTTCTCGGCTCTCATGGCCCATTCTACCGCATCGATTCCCATATCGATACGTCCGCCGTTTTTATAAATATTCCAGCCACCGTCTTCACGTCTCTTTGCGTCAATTGCAACAACCACACACTGGCTGCCGAATTTTTCAGCAGCTTCGCTGATAAGTTCCGGTCTCATGATAGCTGCGGAATTGACAGAAATCTTGTCTGCACCCTCTCTCAAAAGTGCTTTAAAATCATCAACCGTACGAATTCCTCCGCCTACGGTAAATGGGATGAATACATTCTCGGCAACCTTGCGCACCATATCAACCACTGTATTTCTAGCATCGGAAGAAGCAGTGATGTCAAGAAACACCAGTTCATCCGCTCCTGCTTTATCATATGCTTTCGCTATTTCCACCGGATCTCCTGCATCTTTGAGATCCACAAAATTAACTCCCTTGACCACACGTCCGTTATTCACATCCAGGCATGGAATGATTCTTTTCGTAAACATCTATCTGTCCTCCTATAATGCCACAAAGTTTCTCAGAATCTTAAGTCCTGTATCGCTGCTCTTCTCCGGATGGAACTGGCATGCAAATACATTATCCTGTTCAACAGATGCATGGATCAAAGTACTGTACTTGGTTGTAGCTTTTACAATGCTTTCATCTTCTGCCTTCAAATAGTAAGAATGAACAAAGTACACATACGGTTCTTCTTCCAGTCCCTGAAACAGTTTTCCATTATTCTGAAGCTCCAGGGAGTTCCATCCCATATGTGGAATCTTAAGCCCTTCTTTATCCGGTATTCTAAGAATCTCTCCTTTGAGTACACCAAGGCCTTCTACTCCGGGTGTCTCGTCACTTCTCTCAAATAAAAGTTGAAGCCCCAGACAAATTCCAAGAAGCGGAGTCTTCTTTTCCACTACTTCATGGATCACCTTATCCAGACCGTACTTTCTAAGATTATGCATCGCATCACCAAATGCGCCTACTCCCGGAAGGATCACCTTATCTGCTTTAAGGATCTGATCCCGGTCACGGGTTATTACCGGCTTTTCGCCAAGGAGAATCAACGCTTTCTCCACACTTTTTATATTTCCTGCATCATAGTCTATAATCGCTATCATTCGTCTGTCCTCGCTGTCTTTTGCATCATGTGATTATTATAGACGCTTTTCCCTTTACGGGCAAGGATTTTCATGGATTCTTTACTTCACATCCAGTTCAAACCAGAATTCTACCCCGTTATCATAGTTTTTCTCACCATATTCCTGTTGGAACGATTCCATAATTGCTTTGACAATGGAAAGTCCGATTCCGTTTCCGCCATATTCTCTCGTTCTGGCCTTGTCCACTTTGTAGAATTTCTCCCAGATGTGTTCCACATCTGCTTCCGGAATCGGGGTTCCTGTATTGAATACGCTGATTCTCGCTTTTTCATCACTCTGGGCAATCTTAATTTCAATCACTTTCTCACCGTCCACATGATTCAACGCATTATTCACATAATTTCTCACAACCTGTTCTACCTTGAACTCATCAGCCCACACATATACAGGTTCTTCCTGTCTGAAAATCATACGGACTTCTTTCTGTGAAATCATGATGTCAAGACTCTGCAGAACGCCTCGAATCAAATCCGTGATATTGAACCTTTCAAACTGCAGATCACTGTCTCCAAACTCTAATTGATTCAGCGTCAGAAGATTCTTCACCATCTGGTTCATCTTGCCCGCTTCATCCATAATTACGTCACAGTAAAATTCCCTGCTTTCAGGATCATCACTGACTCCCTCTTTCAATCCTTCCGCATATCCCTGTATCAGTGCAATCGGCGTTTTTAGCTCATGAGATACATTACCCAGGAATTCAGTCCGCATATTTTCAATCTTCTCTTTTCGTTCTATATCTTTTTGAAGTTCATTATTTGCCTTCTTTAAATCGGATATTGTCTGCTCCAGTTTCTCTGACATCTGGTTAAAACTCTGACCGAGGATACCGATTTCATTGCTTCCTCCGCTTGTGTACTTCGCATCAAAATCCAGATTCGCCATTTTCTGTGAAAGCGCCGCAAGCTCCATAAGCGGTTCTGTCAGCTTTTTAGAGAAAAACCACGCTGCGACAATGCTGAGCAGAATTACAACGACTCCAACCATTCCAATAAACTGGTTGAACAGCTTAACGGCTGAACGGATACTTTCCAGCGGACTTCTCATCAGGAAAACAGAACCGTTGTCAAAGTCTCCCCACATCTCAATATATTCTGTGCTGTTCTGAGGATCGATTGACTTACTGATAGAATAGTCATCCGTCTCCTTTAGAATATCCTGACTGTTCTTACCAAAAAGATACCCCATTAGCTGATTTCTCATCATGGATTCCAGATTCCGTGTATTGGTATAAATATAGGAAGATTCCGGATTGATCACAACAACTGCAATATTATTTTTCTCTGTAATTTTGCTGAGTTCACTTCCCGGTTTTTCTTCTTTTAGAGTTCCTTCTTCTACTCCATTTTTCAAAATCGTATAGGTCTTGATAAACTCAGCCTGTTTCTGTGCAATATAGTATCGTTCCAGGAATCCTCCGTTTACTGCCATAAAAACCAGCATCATGACGACAACAATGCCGACAAACACCATCATCATCTGTTGTTTTATTGAATGCTTCATTATTCCACCTCAAATTTGTATCCCATGCCCCAGATTGTCTTAATGTATTCCCCTTTATCTCCAAGCTTGCTCCTCAGCTTTTTTACATGTGTATCAATGGTGCGCGCATCACCGAAATAATCATAATTCCACACATTATTTAAAATCTTCTCTCTTGACAGAGCAATTCCCTGATTTTCCACAAAATACGTAAGAAGTTCAAATTCTTTGAAACTAAGATCAACCGGCTTTCCGTCAATCTTGACCATATGTGCCATCTTATCAATCTCAATTCCTCCGGCTGTCATCACTTCTTCGGATGCCAGAGCATTGGTTCTTCTTAAGATTGCCTCAACTCTTGCCACCAAAATCTTCGGGCTGAATGGCTTGGAAATATATTCATCCACTCCAAGCTCAAATCCCTGAAGCTCATCCCTTTCATCACTGCGAGCGGTCAGCATGATAATCGGAACTTTGGACTCTTTACGAATCTCACGGCAGGTCTGCCATCCATCCATCTTCGGCATCATGACATCCAAAATGATCAGCGCAATATTCTTATCCTCATAGAATCGGTCCAATGCTTCCAGCCCGTCGCCGGCCTCAATTACTTCGAATCCCTCCCGCTGGAGAAAGTCCTTCACCAGTTTACGCATTCTGCTCTCATCGTCAACTATCAATATTTTCAATTTATCCATGATAATGCTCCTTCCATTTTACGATCCCTTTCATTTTCCTATTGTAGCACAAAAATGTGTTTCATATGTGAATAAATTCCCCTAGGCAGCAAAAAGCCACCAGGCCTTTTGATAGGCTGGTGGCTGCTTCAAGCGGCAGATATTCTGCCACTCACGGCTGATAATTTTACCGATTATTTATTATTTCCAAAATTCAAGTACGCTTCGGCGTACTTGCTGCGAGGTGCGCGTCATGCTTTGCATGACACAATACATCTGCGCACCTCTGCAATCCGCCGGAGGCTTTATCTTGGAAGGAGATTGGACTCCCACCAAGACATATTTGTCACAAC